>JBFKAV010000054.1:0-19597 GCA_041621405.1 Paracoccaceae bacterium | reverse complement strand
GCAATCCTCAGCTTCGCTGCCGATGCGCCTACTCGATTGACCTCGTGAAGAATGCGAGCCAGATACGGTACACGTTTCGGCCGTGTCAGACCCGCACGGAAGAACGCTTGGGCGCAAGGATTTGAGCGATATTGGAAAAGTGCCACTCCAAAGAGGTTCGATTCTCGTCGAGCTCTGACAACCCGGGCACTACCCATTCCACCACGCGAGGGGCAGGATGACGATCCACCTGCACAGCAACGATCTTCCCGATGGGCTCGACCTCGGCCCGGTCGTGGCGATCGATACCGAAACCATGGGCCTGGTGCCCGGGCGCGACCGGCTCTGCCTGGTGCAGCTCTCGGCCGGCGACGGCACGGCGCACCTGGTGCAGATCTCTCCGGGCCAGAGGGAGGCGCCGCGGCTTTGCGCGATGCTGGCCGACCCCGCGGTGCTGAAGCTCTTCCACTTCGCCCGCTTCGACATCGCGGCCTTGCAGGCGGCGTTCGGCGTGGTCACGCGGCCGGTCTGGTGCACCAAGATCGCCTCGCGGCTGACCCGGACCTATACCGACAAGCATGGCCTGAAGTACCTGGTCTCGGAGCTGCTTGGGGTCGAGCTCTCCAAGCAGCAGCAAAGCTCGGACTGGGGCGCTGAGGAGCTGAGCGAGGCGCAGCTCGGCTACGCGGCCTCGGACGTCCTGTACCTGCACCGGCTGAAAGACGCGCTGGACGGACGGCTTGCGCGCGAGGGGCGAAGCGAGATCGCGCAGGCATGCTTCGACTTCCTGCCGACGCGGGCCGGGCTCGACCTTGCCGGCTGGCCCGGGACCGACATCTTCGCCCATGACTGAGCCGGCGCCATGAGCCGCGAGACTTTCCTTGCGACGGCGCGCCGGGTGATCGCCCGAGAGGCTGAGGCGCTCGAGGCGCTGGGCCCGGCGCTTGGCGAGAGCTTCGCCGAGGCGGTGGAGACGATCCTGGCGGCGAAGGGCCGGGTGATCGTGTCGGGCATGGGCAAGTCGGGTCACATCGCGCGAAAGATCGCGGCCTCGCTGGCCTCGACCGGGACGCCGGCACATTTCGTCCATCCCGCCGAGGCCAGCCACGGCGATCTCGGCATGCTGGCGCAGGGCGACGTGGTGCTGGTCCTGTCGAATTCGGGAGAGACGCCGGAGCTTGCCGACCTCGTGGCCCATACCCGGCGCTTCGGGATCCCGCTGATCGGCGTGGCGGGGCGCGGCGATTCGACCCTGATTCGGCGCGCCGACGTCGGAATCGTGCTGCCGCGGGTGCCGGAGGCCTGCGAGACGGGTTACGTGCCCACGACCTCGACGACGATGACGCTGGCCTTGGGCGACGCGCTTGCCGTGGCGCTGATGGAGCATCGCGAGTTCACCCCGGAGCGGTTCCGCGATTTCCACCCTGGCGGCAAGCTCGGGGCCCGGCTCGCGCGGGTGCGCGACCTGATGCACGGTCCGGCCGAGCTGCCGCTGGTGGCGGAGGCCGTGCCAATGGGCGAAGCCCTGCTCATGATGAGCCAGAAGGGATTCGGGGTGGTGGGCGTGACCGCTGAGGATGGTAGCCTTGCCGGCATCGTGACTGATGGCGACCTGAGGCGGCACATGGAGGGGCTCCTGACCCACAGCGCGGGCGACGTGATGACCCGCGGCCCGCGCACCATCGGCCCCGAGGCGCTGGCCGAGGAGGCGGTCAAGGAGATGAACGCGCGGAAGATCACCTGCCTCTTCGTCGTGGACCCGGAGGGCAGCAGGCGCGCGGTCGGGCTCCTGCACATCCACGACTGTCTGCGCGCCGGCGTGGCCTGAGCCGATGGCGGCCGGGGGCAGACTCTACTCGCGCTTCGTGGCCTGGGCCAAGGTGATCCTGCCGCTCGGCGCGCTGGCGCTTCTGGCCACCCTGTTCCTAATTGCCCGGCAGATCGACCCCGACGCGGCGATTCCCTTCGCCGAGGTCGATGTGGAGCGATTCGCACGCGAGGCCCGGATCGGGGCGCCGGAGTTCTCGGGCGTCACCGAGGACGGCACCGTGGTTTCGTTGACGGCCGCAATGGCGCGGCCGGATCCCGCCGAGCCGGGGCGGATGACCGCCGAGCGACTTGCGGCCGAGTTCGAGGTGCCCGACGGCAGCCGGGTCACGGCGGTGGCCGAGCAGGGCGCAGTGGACAGCCCGGCGCAGCGGATCGAGCTGGAGGGCGGGGTGGAGGTGACCACGTCGACCGGCTACCGGGTCGAGACCGACGGTCTGTGGGCGGCGCTCGACCGGACGTCGCTGGCGTCGACGGGGCCGGTCGAGGCCGAGGGACCGCCGGGGCGGATTGCCGCCGAGGCGATGGAAATGACGCAGGACCCGGAGAACCCGGCGGCCTATCTTCTGGTTTTCAAGGGCGGCGTGCGGCTGATATACGAGCCGGGGGAATAGGGGATCGGGAATGCGGTTCGGGATCATCAGGCTCGTGGCCTCCGTAGCACTCGCGGTTGTTCCCCTCGCGGCGCTGGCGCAGGGAGCGCAGGTGCCGTTCGGCGCCTTCCAGCACGACACGGCGGCGCCGGTGGAAGTGACCGCCGAGCAGCTCGCCGTCGACCAGTCCGACGGCACCGCGGTATTCTCCGGCAACGTGGTTGTGGGCCAGGGCGAGATGCGGTTGACCGCCGCCACTGTCCGGGTGCGCTATGCGTCCCAGGGCGGCGACGCCGGCGGGCGGATCGAGCGGCTGGAGGCCTCGGGCGGGGTGACGCTGGTATCTGGCGCCGAGGCGGCCGAGGCGCGCGAGGCTGTCTACACCATCGAGTCGGGCGTGATCGTGATGACCGGCGACGTGATCCTGACCCAGGGGCAGAACGCGCTGTCGGCCGAGAAGTTGACCGTTGATCTCGAGGACGGCACCGGGCTTCTCGAGGGCGGGGTGCGGACGATCCTGCAGACCGGAGCTACGCCGTGAACCCCACCCCCGAGCTGACCGTGGCCGAGGGCGGCGCCGGGCTCAAGGTGGCGTCGCTCCGCAAGAGCTACAAGCGCCGGCCGGTGATCCGCGACGTCTCGCTGGCGCTGGGGCGCGGCGAGGTGGTTGCCCTTCTGGGTCCGAACGGCTCGGGCAAGACGACATGTTTCTACTGCATCGCCGGGCTGATCAACCCCGAGGGCGGGCACGTGACGATCGACGGCAACGACGTGACGCTGCTGCCGATGTACCGCCGCGCCAAGCTCGGGATCGGCTACCTGCCGCAGGAGGTGTCGATCTTCCGCGGGCTCTCGGTCGAGGACAACATCCTGGCGATTCTCGAGATCGCCGAGAAGGACCCGCACAAGCGGCGCGAGCGGCTCGAGGAGCTGCTCTCGGAATTCTCGATCGAACATCTGCGGCGCGCGCCCTCGGTCTCGCTCTCGGGCGGCGAGCGGCGGCGGGTGGAGATCGCGCGCTGCCTGGCGGCCGATCCGAAATACTTGCTGCTCGACGAGCCCTTCGCCGGCGTCGACCCGATCGCCGTGGCCGAGATCCGCGGCCTGGTGCACGACCTGAAGAGCCGCGGCATCGGGGTCCTGATCACCGACCACAACGTGCGCGAGACGCTGGAGATCGTCGACCGCGCCTACATTCTGCACGACGGCACCGTGCTGATGAGCGGCACGCCGGACGAGGTGGTGCGCGACGAGAACGTGCGCCGCGTCTACCTGGGCAAGAACTTCCGCATCGGCTGATTGGCGCCGGAGCGGACGGAGTTGACAGGGGCTCATGACTCGTCGCCAAATGAGATCGATGACGACCCGGTGTCCTCAGGCTTGGCACAGCGGTCCCCGCCGGCGGAACGGCCGCGCGGCGGGCGAGGGGCAAAGGCACAGCAGGCTTTCGCGCGGAAGGGACGGGCCACGTTACCCCGGCGGGCCGGATCGTCCGGCCGACCGGGTATCGTGTCGTGACAAGGAGGAACGATGCGCTACCAGATAAGCGGCAAACAGATCGACATTGGCGAGTCGCTGCAGGCCCACGTGAAGACCGAGCTCGGCGAGACGATCGGCAAGTATTCCGGGCGACCGACGGATGTGCAGGTCGTGTTCTCGAAGAACGCCCACGAATTTGCCTGCGAGGCGACCGTGCATCTCTCGACCGGGCTGACCACTGCGGCCAAGGGCCACGCGACCGAGATCTACGCCGCCTTCGAGGCCTGCGCGGAAAAGATGGACAAGCAGTTGCGCCGCTACAAGCGGAGGCTCAAGGACCATCACAAGGAGCGCTCGGAGCCGGTTGAATTCGGCGGCGGTGCTGCATATATCCTCGCCGGGACGGAGGACGAGGATTCGGGCGAACCGGACTCGCTTCAGCCCATCATCATCGCCGAGATGGCGACCCGCATTCCCTCGCTTTCCGTGGGAGAGGCGGTGATGCAGATGGAGCTGGCGGGCGCGCCTCTCCTGGTCTTCCGCAACGAGAAGCACAGTGGCGTGAATGTCGTTTACCGTCGCGATGACGGCAACATCGGCTGGATCGACCCATCGGCAACGAAATAGACCGGCGAGCGCCGCAAAAAAGCGCGCTTCGCATCGGAAAAGAGGCACATGCAGCTATCCGAGATTCTGAAGCCAGGGGCGGTCAAGGTGGTCTCCACCCTGACCAGCAAGAAGCGTCTGTTCCAGGACCTGGGCGAACTTGCCGCCACGGTTCACGAGCTTGATCCGTCCGGGGCGGCCGATGCGCTGCAGGAGCGCGAGACCCTGGGGCCGACCGGCGTGGGCAATGGCGTGGCGCTGCCGCATGCGCGAATCGCCGGGGTCGATCAGGTGGTCGGCGTGTTCCTCAAGCTGGAGAAGCCCCTGGACTTCAATGCCGTCGACCGGCAGCCGGTGGACCTGGTCTTCGCGCTGTTCGCGCCGCTCGATTCGGGGGTGGAGCACCTGAAGGCGTTGGCACTGGTCTCGCGCACGCTGCGCGATCCGGGCGTCTGCGCCAAGCTCCGTGCCAACGGCGACGCATCCACGTTGCACGCGGTGCTGACCGAGGCGCCCGGAATCAAGGCCGCCTGAGCCGACCCCATTCACCGTAACCGAAGGCGGCATAATCGCGGCCGTAGGCCGCGCGGGCGGCGGCTTCGAGCTCTTCGTCGTAGATATCCTCGAGTGCAAATGGCTGGGTCGGCTCGGCTGCCGGAACGGCCGGGGCCTTGCGGTCGATCTCGGCGGCGAGATGCGCAAGCCCCACGGCGAGGCGTTCGTCGCGGATCACCATGTCGGGAGGGTGGAAGGCCGAGAAGCCCTGCACCACCGCCTGCTGGCTGGCCCAGGCAGGGTCGATGCGGATCGAGGTCTGGCCGGCGAGGTTCATCCTCACGAAGCCGAGAAAGCCGAGGAATGCGGCGCGGTGGCGCTCGCGGGTGTAGCGCTTGTCGGGCGGGCCCTCGGGCAGATCGAGGCCGTGGAGCTCGCGCAGCCGGGCCCGAATCGCGGCAAGGCTGCCGGGTCCGGTGGCGAGGATCTTCGTCGAGAATGCCTCGTGGGCGCGGGCGAGCGGGTGGCGGACTACGGTGAAGGTAAAGTATCCCTGCCGCGCATCCTGCCAGGCACGGAGCGTCTTGCGGTTGAAGTCGCGCTGCAGCGCCTCCGGCGCGGCGCCGTCGAGTGCGGCGAGCCAGGCCTCCACGCGCGCCACCGGACCGCCGCGGAGCGGCAGGTAGAGAAGCGGCGCCTCGGGCGCGGCGACGTAGCTGCCGACGGCGGGGCGGCGCGGCGGTTCGAGCGCGGGCTCGTGGCCGGGATCGAGGAAGTCGAGCCGAGACAACGCTTCGGCGATCTCTTCGGGGTTTTCCACCTTCTCGGCCAGCGGTTCGGGGTTCTGCCGCTTGAGCTTTCCGCTGGGCTTCTCGAGCCTGCCCTCGGCGCCGAGCCAGGCGGCAAGCCCGTTCAGGACGGCCGCGTCGGTGAGGTCGGTGTAGCGGATCGGGAAGGCGGCCTGGCCGGAGAGCTGCAGGCGGCGGCGGATGTCGTCGTAGAAGCCCTCCAGGCCTTCGAGATATGCGGCGAACTGGGCGCCGTCGAAGCGGATCTTCGCGGTGCGGCGTGTCTTCTGGTCGCGCAGCATCCACTGGTTGGTGGCGGTCGCGATCCGCAGCGAGATGAAGCTGTCGAGCGGATCGCGGGTGAGCACGATCTTGGCGCAGCGACGGTCGGCGATCACCGCCTCGAGGATGCGCGGATCGTGGCCCTGAAAGAAGCGGAAGCCGGAGAGGCCCGGGGTCTCCTCGCGCAGCCGGGCAAGCAGCTTCAGCGGATCGGCCTCGCGCGCCGCCAGGTCGACGCCGAAGAGCTGGGTCTTGTTCTTCCGGCCGATGAAGTCGGGGTTGAAGACCTCGCCGTGGGAGGTGATGTCCTCGCTCTCGTTCAGGCTCGCCTCGAGGAAGTTCGAGCCGGTGCGCATCGCGCCGAGGATAACGAAGGAATGGAACCTGGAGGCCATTCGGGCGCTATTTCATCGCCAGCGAGCGCCGGTGCGGCCCGGCGGGAAGTAACCCGGTCTCGGCCGGAAAATCGCCGAGGATGTAGGGGTTCATGCCTTCGTTGCGGAGACGCTGCAGGAACCCCGCGAACCCCGTGAGGTCAACCATGCGGGGCGCCTCGGCGAGGCGGCGCGGGCTGCGGGGGGCGATATCGTCGATGATCGCCTGCAAGGGCTCCATCGGCGCCTCGAGGAACTCGGCGAGCGACCAGACGCTCAGCCGCGCCCGCGCCCAGGGCGCGCGGAGCACCTGCAGGTGGCGCGCCTCGATCGCCTGCAACCGGGCGGCCTCGGTGCGGACCTCCGCGAATTCGCAGCCCGAACGGTAGAGCGGGATCGCCCAGGCGCCGGCGATGATGGAGATTCGGGCGTTGGCGTCGGCGGCGAGGAAGCCGCCGATCTCCTGCCGGTCGGCGGGGCCGAACTGGAAGCACTGCCGCTCGCCGCGGGTGTTCCAGATCAGGTTGATGAGGAAGCCTTCGGGATCGTAGTCGCGAAGGCGCGCGCTGTCGGACAGTGCGCCGTTGTAGGAGGTGGCGCCCCCGGCGTATCCGACGCGCTGCCTGGCGTAGAGGTGGCCGTGCACCCGGCCGCCCGCGGCCTTCTCGAGCCATCCCTCGAAGCCGTCGAAGAGGTCGGCGAAGCCCTCGAAAACCGAATAGGGCGCGCAGGTCTTGCCGGTCTCGACCCCGGCATGGGGAAACCGGCTCTGCATTCTGAGGCCGACTCGGCCGCGGTTACGTCGCTCGGTCGCCTTCGAGAACAGCCGGTCGATCCGGCCGGGATTGGGCTCGGCGTTCCTGGTGACCCTGGGGTCGTTCGACAGGAAGCTGCCGTAGAGCAGGTCGGCTCGCGGCCAGATCTTGCGGGCGACGAAGCAGTCGGACCGGCGCAGGAGCTGCAGGTGATCGTCGTAGAAGATGTAGGGCTTGCCCTGGGAATCGAACTTCGAGAGCGTCAGCGAGCGGCTTTCGATCCGGTCCGAATGGCGGCGCGCGAGGGTCTGGAAATAGCCCTCGTCGGGAATCCAGACACGCCGGAAGAAGCGGTCGAAGCGCGGGCGCGCAGGGTCCTCGAGGATGGCCCCGAGAGTGGCGCGGGTGAGGCACCACCACTGCGAGCCGAGATGCGGCACCAGCCCTTCGGGCAGGCGGCGGCGGATACCGAGCCTGCGCTGGAGCCGGACATAGCCGTCGAACAGCCGGCGGTGCCGGCGCCAGGAGAACGGGAAGCGCAGCGTGAAGCGCTCAGCTTCCAGGCCGCCCTGGGTCCAGCTGACGTCGGGCGTGGTGACGCTTTCGATGAAGTCGGTTTCCGGCTGCCGGGCGAGGAAGGCCGCAAGCTCCGGCACCGGCCGAAGCGGCAGGCAGGACCCGGAGGCGAGGAAGACGTGGGCGACCTCTGGGAACTCCTCGAGCATCAGCGCCGAGGCGGCCAGCGTGGCCTCGACGATCGACCAGGTGCCCCACTCGCAGCGGTAGCGCGGGGCGAAGCGGACGTTGTCAAGACCGGCGAGGCGCTGGGCGAAGCCCTGGTGATCCTCGGCGCCGACCCTGCTGTCGACGTGGATGACGACCGGGCAGCCGCTTTCCGCCCAGTGACGGGCGACCTGGGCCGCGCGGTCGAGCGCGGCGTGAACCATCATCACGAAGCCCACCGCCGTCATGCCCAGTTCCCCTTCGACATCAGCCCAATGATCTCGAGCTGGCGCCAGTTGATGTACCGCTCGCTCCAGGCGCACCAGAAGTCAGGGTTGTCGCGGAGGGATCGGGCGTAGGCCTGGTATTCGTGGCTGGCGGCGTAGTGCTGGCGGCGGACAAGCTCCTCCTCGGCCTTCTCAGGGAAGGTATTGAGGAACTTGGCGTGCAGGAGGCAGCCCGAGGCCTTCTCGCCGCCGTTCACCTCGTAGACCCGGTTCAGCCCGCGCGGCAGGAGCATGTGGGTCGAGCTGACGTAGGTGTAGCCGCGCTGCCAGCGCACCAGCGGGATCTTGTTCAGGGCCGGCGCCTGTTCCGGCGCGTCGGCGAAGAACATCCGGGCGCGGGGGCCGCCCTGGATCCAGAGCTCGCCGAAGAGCGGATTCTGCTTGTAGCTGTAGTTGCCATTGTCGAACCAGGCGGCGATGTCGAAGGGATTGTCGCCCTCGTGATAGGGCTCGGTGTCGATCCGGCCCTTGGGATACATGTCGATCAGCATCGCCGGGAAGGCGCGGATCGCCGAGGCGTCGAGCCAGTCGGTCAGCGCCCGGAGCGGCCGGCTGTCGCAGAACGGATAGACAAGGAACTCGTCGGGGTCGAGCGTCAGGCACCAGTGGCCGTGGCCATAGCGGCGCAGGAGCCAGTTCATCCAGTCGGCGCCGTAGCGGGCGCGTTTGTAGCTCGCCACGGTGGACCAGAGCGACACGTCCGCCTGCTCGGCGAGGTAGGCGCCGGTGCCGTCTGTCGAGCCGTTGTCGACGAAGAGGAAGTGATCCACCCCGAGACGGCGGTAATAGTCGAGGAAATAGGGAAGCCGGATCTTCTCGTTGCGGACGCAGGAGAAGAGCAGGAGGTTGGCCGGGCGGATCTTTCCGGTGCGATTGGCGACAGGCGCTAGCTCGCGGCTCTTGCGGACGGCGCGGATTCGATATCGCTTTCGCTTGAGGCGCAAGCGATATGCCCCGAACAGGCCTCCGATCAAGCTCACTGCATCGTCCCTCTGGTGGTCCGGCGATTAATGCCGGGAACTGGTTAACCCGAGTTTGCGGCTAGGATAATCCCGCGCGCCGGCTTGGTAAACGCCTTTGGTTCAGACGCCTCAGGTCCAGTTGCCGCGCGTCATCAGCCCAAGCGCCTCGAGCTGGCGCCAGCCCTCGTAGCGCTGCGATTGCGGCGACCAGAGGTCCGGGCCGGCGATCAGCGCGTCGTAATAGTCGTCGTAGCGTTCGGCATGGGTGAAATGCTCGCGCCGCGCCTTCTCTTCTTCCGACTTCGCCACCACCTGCGGCAGGAACTTGGTGTGCAGAAGCACCCCGGTCGGCCGGTTCAGCCTTGCGTCGAGGCCCTGGTTCAGGTGCCGCGGCAGGAGGATGTGGGTGGAGCTAAGGTAGGCATAGGGCCTCCGCCAACGCACCAGGGGCGTCTTGTGAAGATGCGGCGCGAGGTCGGGAGCGTCGGCGAATAACACCCGCCGACGCGGGCCGCCGCGGACCGAGATGTTGCGGTAGCGCCCCTGCCAGGTCCAGTCGTAGCCGTGCGGGTCGAACCATGGCAGCGCCTCGGTCGGGTCGGTCCCCGGCTGCCAGCGCGCGGCCGAAACCGGGCCTTTGGGGTAGAGCTCGACCATCGTCGCCGCCATTGCCGGCACGCCCTGGGCGTCGAGCCATCCGGTGAGCTCGGGCAGCGGACGGGTTTCCCAGTGCGGGTAGACCAGGATTTCGTCGGCATCGACGGTAAGGCACCAGTGGCCGTGGCCGTGGCGAAGCATCAGCCAGGTGAGCCAGTCGAGCCCGAAGCGGGAGGCGCGGTAGCTAGCCGCGGTGCGCCAGAGCGAGACGTCGGTCTGATCCGCCAGCAACTCGGCTGTGCCGTCGCTGCTGGCGTTGTCGATCAACAGGAAGTGGGAGACGCCGAGGCGGCGGTAATGCGCGAGGAAATGGGGCAGCCGCGGTGCCTCGTTGCGCAGCGGGGCGAACAGCAGGATGTCGCCGGGCCGGATCGTCGCCGTTCGATCCGCCACGGGCGCGATCTCTCGGCGCTTGGTGAAGGCTCGGTAGAGCAGTCCGCGCCGCTTCCAGCGAAGCCGGTATGCCGACCAAAGCTCGCGCGACGCTCCCATTTCGCCTTCAACCTGCTCGCCGCCTCGAGGCCAAGCTCGCCGCCGGCGCGAGGAGGGTCAAGAGCAGGCGCGGGACCGGTGCGCGCTACTGAGCGGCCTTCCGCATCGCGACCATCTCGGTCAGGAAATCCCAGAACTCGGGGCCAAGATCGTCGCGCGCCAGCCCAAAGGCCACGGTGGCCTGCAGGAAGCCCGGCTTCGAGCCGCAGTCGAAGCGCTGGCCGCGGAAACGGTAGCCATAGACGTTGTCCGACTTCGCGATCTCCTCGCCGATGGCGTCGGTGAGCTGGATCTCGCCACCGGCGCCGCTCTTCAGCCGGTTCAGGTTCTGCATGATCGAGGGCGTCAGGATGTAGCGTCCGATCACCGCGAGGTTCGACGGCGCCTCGTCCGCCGGCGGCTTCTCGACCATGCCCTTCACCTTCACGAGGTCGTCCTTCTCGCTGGCGATGTCGAGGATGCCGTAGGCCGCGGTCTTGTCGCGCGGCACCTCCATGGCGGCGACCACGTTGCCGCCGGTCTCCTCGAAGGCCTCGACCATCTGTGCCAGGCAGGGCTTGTCGGCCGCGATCACGTCGTCGGGCAACATCACCGCGAAAGGCTCATCGCCGAGCAGCCGGCGGGCGCACCAGACCGCGTGGCCGAGGCCCATGGCGCGATGCTGACGTATGTAGGCGATGGCGCCCGATTCCATGTTGGTGGTCTTCAGCACGTCGAGAAGGTCGGTCTTGCCGGACTTGCGCAGGGCCGATTCGAGCTCGGGGGCATGGTCGAAGTAATCCTCGAGCGCGGACTTGCCGCGAGAGGTGACGAAGATGAACTCCTTGATGCCGGCGGCGCGGGCCTCGTCGATCGCGTACTGGATCAGCGGGCGGTCGACCAAAGTCATGATCTCCTTGGGGATCGACTTGGTGGCCGGCAAGAATCTCGTCCCGAGCCCCGCGACAGGAAAGATCGCTTTCGTGAGTTTCCGCTTCATCGAATGTCACCACTCCTCAATCATGACGCCCCACACCACGTACTTCCTAGCACGACTGCGGCGAGAAGGCCCGCATCACACGTGCGAGCGCTTCCGATTTATCGCAAAGGCCGGAGGTCTTCGCCACCCCTTCCTTGGCCGGGGACAGCCTTTCCTGCGGCGGATTTCCGCGCGGCTTCAGGCCATGCCCATCTCGGCCATCATCGATTCCAGACGCGGCACGTCATGAGGGTGGTTGAGCTCCCAGAACTTGCGGCCCTTAGCCTGGACCTCGACACAAAGCACCGTCCGTCCGCGCTCGAGGAATCGGAGCTGCTCGAGCCCCTCCAGGCGTTCGAGAGCGCCTTCCTCCCAGAGCGGGTAGGCGGCCAGTGCCGCCGGGCGGTAGGCGTAGACGCCGACGTGGTGGAAGACCGGGGTCGGATCGCTGTCCGGGTAGTCGCGGCCGGTAAAGGGAATCACTTCCTTCGAGAAGTAGAGCGCCCGGCCGCCCTGGCCGAAGACCGCCGTGGTGCCGCCGACCCGACCCGCGGCGCGGTCGTCGCGGAAGCCGCGGAGCGCGGCGCCCTCGGTGCGGAGCACCGGGGTGGCGATCTCGGCGTCGGGATCGGCGCGGAGCGCCTTGACGAGCGCCTCGATGAACCAAGGCGGGGTGAGCGGCGCGTCGCCCTGAAGGTTAATGACAAATTCGTAACCGCCGCCGAGGAGGTCGTGCGCCTCGGCGCAGCGCTCGGTGCCGTTCCTGGCCTCCGCGGAGGTCATTACGACCTCGGCGCCGAAACCCTCCGCGGCCAAGCGAATCCGGTCGTCGTCGGTGGCCACCACGGTGCGGCCGATCCCGGCCAGGGCGCCGGCGGCTTCCCAGGTGCGCTGGATCAGCGGCTTGGCGATGCCGGTCGCGCCCTTAAGTTCGACCAGCGGCTTGCCCGGGTAACGGGAGGATTCGTAGCGGGCGGGGATGACCAGGAGCACCGACATCAGCGGCTCTTCAGCTCGATCCCGGGAGCATAGGCGATGAAGAACGGGTTCTCGTAACCCGGTTTGCCGTAGCCCAGGGGGGAGTGGTCGTCGAAGCGCACCACCTGGCCGCCGGCAGCGCGAAGCACCGCGTCGCCGGCCGCCGTGTCCCATTCCATGGTGCGGCCCAGGCGGGGGTAGAGATCGGCCTCGCCGGTCGCGACGAGGCAGAACTTGAGCGAGGAACCGGCGCTTCTGAAATCGGCCACGTCGTAGCGGGCGATGTAGGCGTCGGTCGCCGCGTCGCGGTGCGATTTCGAGGCGACGACCCTGAGCGCGCCGCGGTCGGGGCGCGCAACCGAGATCGGCCGGAGCGCCCCCGGCTCGGCGCCGAAGGGGGCGTCTTCTTCGACTGCGCGGCCGTCGGCGGTGGTGTAGAACAGCCGCCCCTTGGCCGGGGCGTAGACCAGGCCGCGGACCGGCACGCCGTTCTCGACATAGGCGACGTTCACCGTGAAGTCGCCGCGGCGCTGGACGAATTCCTTGGTGCCGTCGAGCGGGTCGACGATGAGGAACCGCGCGGCGCGGCCGGCATGGGTGGCGGCCTGCTCTTCGGTGACGAGGAGCGTGTCCGGAAATGCGGCACGGAGACCCTCGGCGATCAGCGCGTCCGCGGCCTCGTCGGCCTCGGTCACCGGGCTTGAGTCGGATTTCACGCGGACCTCGAAATCGGGCGCGTCGTAGACCGCCATGATCCGCTCGCCCGCTTCCAGAGCCAGGCGCCGCATCGTGCCCGTGAGCCGCGCGTAGTCCATTTCCGCCCTCTGTCCCGATTTGTTGTCAGCCGCTCCGGCGCACCTTATGATCGCCGGTCAAGGGAACGGCAAGCATTGGCGGGGCAATCTGAGGCAGGACGCCCCAATCCAGGACCGACGCGATGTTCGAGCAGCGCAGATACCGGACTACCGCCGCCTCTGCCGTCGGGATGATCGAGGTGATCCACGTCAGCACGGTGCGGAGCCTGCGCGCGGGTCACAAGAACGCGGTTGTCGGGTTCGTCATCGACATGGCCCAGACCACCGCGATGATCATGGTGTTCTTCCTGCTGTACTATTTCCTGGGTATCCGCGGCTCCCCGCTCCGCGGCGACTTCATGCTGTTCATCATGACCGGGATCTTCCTCTACAGGACCCAGCTCAAGACCATCAACGCGATCTTCGGCGCGGCCGACGCGGTATCGGGGACGATGCTGCATGCGCCGATGAACACGTTTGTTGCGCTGATATCCGCCGGCCTCGGCGCTCTTTACCAGCAGATGCTGACAGTGATTACGCTGCTGTTCATCTATCACGCGGTTTGGACACCGATCACGATCCACGATCCGGTCGGCGCAGTGGCAATGATCTTGCTCACCTGGTTCTCGAGCTGCGCCATCGGCCTGCTGTTCTACGCCGCCAAGCCCTGGTGGCCAAGAGGCGTGACCATGATCAAGCTGGTCTACCAGCGCGCCAACATGATTGCCTCGGGCAAGATGTTCGTGGCCAATGCCATGCCGGGCTTCATTCTGCAATGGTTCACCTGGAACCCGCTGTTTCACACCATCGATCAGGCGCGGGGCTTCACGTTCCTCAACTACAACCCGCACTACAGCTCGGTGGCCTATCCATTCTATCTGTCGCTGGCGCTCCTGATGATCGGGCTCCTGATCGAGTTCTTCACGCGCCGGCGGGTCTCGGTGTCGTGGCGCGCGCAGGGAGTCTGAGCTTGGCCTCAGCACCGCGGCCCTGGTGGACGGGATGAGCGTCCGGCCGGTGGGCTGACGCACGGGAAGTTCCTGACCGGGCCAGGGGAACTCGAGGCCTTCTTTGACTGCTGGCGCGGGATGCGGCCGGCCGCTCAGTCCACCACGCGCAGAGTGAGGTTGATCCGGCCACCCTCGGGCAGGACGGCGGAGGAGCCGAAGCGGATCCGGTCGACGCCATGGAATGCGAGGCGGGCCGCGCCGCCAAGCACCGCGACGTCGCCCGAGCGGAGCCAGAGGCTTGCGGTCCTGCCGCCGCGGTCGCTGCCGCCGACACGGAATAGGCCGTCGTCGCCGAGCGAGACCGAGACCACGGGCCAGGAGAAATCGGCCTCGTCGCGGTCTTGGTGCAGGCCCATGCGCGCGCCCTCGCCATAGTAGTTGACCAGGCAGCAGTCGGGGTCGCGGGAGAGACCGGTCACGTCGCGCCAGATCGCCAGCACCGAGGCCGGGACCGGCGGCCAGGCGACGCCCGTGGGATGGCGTGTCTCGTAGCGGTAGCCTCTGCGGTCGGAGACCCAGCCATAGCTGCCGGCCGAGGTCATCCGCACGCTCATCTTCTGGCCGCGCTTCGTCTCCGGCTGGAATAACGGCGCGGCGCGCGCGACGCCGCGCAATTCCGCGAGCAGCGCTGCCTGCTCGGCCGCGCCGAGGAACCCCTGCCAGATCTCCACCCCGTTCAGGCAGAGGCTAGGGCCGGAGGGCGCGGAGTCCGCGCGATTTTTCATCAATTTGCCTCCGTTCGCCCGCCTTGCAGCCTTCGAACACCCCTCTTATATACGCCCAGTCACGTCGGCCGGACCGCCATTCCGGCCAAATCCATGGGATCGGGGAAGGGCGCCTTGTCAGGGCCCTGCCTCACAACATCGCCGAAGGAAAGAGGTAGCAGCAATGGCCAAAGTCATCGGTATCGACCTTGGGACCACCAACTCCTGCGTCGCCATCATGGACGGCGCTAAGCCCCGGGTGATTGAGAACGCGGAAGGTGCCCGCACCACGCCCTCGATCGTGGGCTTCACCGAAGGAGAGCGGCTCGTCGGCCAGTCGGCAAAGCGCCAGGCCGTGACCAACCCGGAAAACACCGTCTTCGCTGTGAAGCGCCTGATCGGGCGCCGGCTGGGCGACGCCGAGGTCGAGAAGGACAAGAAGCTCGTCCCCTACAAGATCGTCGACGGCGGCAACGGCGACGCCTGGGTCGAGGTGCGCGGCGAGAAGTACTCGCCCAGCCAGATCTCGGCCTTCATCCTCCAGAAGATGAAGGAGACCGCCGAAGGCTATCTCGGCGAGAAGGTGACGCAGGCCGTCATCACCGTGCCCGCCTACTTCAACGACGCCCAGCGCCAGGCCACCAAGGACGCCGGCAAGATCGCCGGCCTCGAGGTCCTGCGGATCATCAACGAGCCGACGGCCGCCGCGCTGGCCTACGGGCTCGACAAGAAGGACACCAAGACCATCGCCGTCTACGACCTCGGCGGCGGCACCTTCGACATCACGATCCTCGAGATCGACGAGGGTCTGTTCGAGGTGAAGTCGACGAACGGCGACACCTTCCTCGGCGGCGAGGACTTCGACATGCGGATCGTGAACTACCTCGCCGAGGAGTTCAAAAAGGAGCATGGCGTCGACCTGACCAAGGACAAGATGGCGCTGCAGCGGCTGAAGGAGGCCGCCGAGAAGGCCAAGATCGAGCTCTCGTCGACGCAGCAGACCGAGATCAACCAGCCGTTCATCTCGATGGGCTCGAACGGCCAGCCGCTGCACATGGTGATGAAGCTCACCCGCGCCAAGCTCGAGAGCCTGGTCGGCGACCTGATCGCCAAGTCGCTGAAGCCCTGCGATTCTGCGCTGAAGGATGCCGGCGTCTCGAAGTCGGAGGTTGACGAGGTGGTGCTCGTCGGCGGCATGACGCGGATGCCGAAGGTGATCGAGGAGGTCACCAAATTCTTCGGCAAGGAGCCGCACAAGGGCGTCAACCCCGACGAGGTCGTGGCGCTCGGCGCGGCGATCCAGGCGGGCGTTCTGCAGGGCGACGTCAAGGACGTCGTGCTGCTCGACGTCACCCCGCTGTCGCTCGGTATCGAGACGCTGGGCGGGGTGTTCACGCGCCTCATCGACCGCAACACCACGATCCCGACCAAGAAATCGCAGATCTTCTCGACGGCGGAGGACAACCAGAACGCCGTGACGATCCGCGTCTTCCAGGGCGAGCGCGAGATGGCCGGCGACAACAAGCTGCTCGGCCAGTTCAACCTGGAGCAGATCCCGCCGGCGCCGCGCGGGATGCCGCAGATCGAGGTGACCTTCGACATCGACGCCAACGGCATCGTCAGCGTCTCGGCCAAGGACAAGGGCACCGGCAAGGAGCAGAAGATCACCATCCAGGCCTCCGGCGGCCTCTCGGACGACGAGATTGAGAACATGGTGAAGGACGCCGAGGCCCACGCCACCGAGGACAAGAAGCGGCGCGAGCTGGTCGAGGCGCGGAACCAGGCCGAGAGCCTCGTGCACGCGACGAAGAAGTCGCTCGAGGAGCACGGTGAGAAGGTCGACCCTGCCACGGTGGAGGCGATCGAGCTGGCGCTCGGCGCGCTCGAGGAGACGATGCAGGGCGAGGACGCGGGCAAGATCCGCTCCGGCATCCAGAACGTCACCGAGGCCGCGATGAAGCTCGGCGAGGCGATCTACAAGGCGCAGGCCGCCGAGGCCGAAAGCGCCGACGCGTCGGAGGAGGACAACCCGCGTGGCGTGGACGAGGACATCGTCGATGCCGACTTCGAGGACGTGGACGACCGCAAGCGCGGCTGAGCGCGGCTCTGAAACCTTGAGGCCGGCCTGCGACCCGCGGGCCGGCCGCTTCCGTGCCGAGAGGGCGTGCGTGAATGGCGAAACGTGACTTCTACGATGTCCTGGGCGTGAATCGGGGCGCCTCGGCCGAGGAGATCAAGAAGGCCTATCGCCAGAAGGCCAAGGAGCTTCACCCCGACCGCAACAAGGATAATCCGGACGCCGAGGCCCACTTCAAGGACGTGAACGAGGCCTACGACGCGCTGAAGGACCCCGAGAAGAAGGCGGCCTACGACCGCTTCGGCCACGCCGCTTTCGAGGGCGGAATGGGCGCGTCGCGCAGTGGCGCGCGGGCGGCCTATGGCGGCGGTGATTTCGCCACTGCCTTCTCCGACGTTTTCGACGATCTCTTCGGCGACTTCATGCGCAGCGGCGGGGCCGGCGGGCGGCAGCGGGCGGCGCGCGGCTCGGATCTGCGCTACAACCTGCGGGTCGCGCTGGAGGACGCCTACAAGGGCGTGCAGAAGACGATCTCGGTGCCCACGTCGGTCGCCTGCTCGGCCTGTTCGGGCACCGGTGCGGAGGGCGGCGCCGAGCCGGTCAACTGCCCGACCTGCTCGGGCATGGGCAAGGTGCGCGCGCAGCAGGGCTTCTTCACCGTCGAGCGCACCTGCCCCACCTGCGGCGGCGCCGGGCAGATCGTGAAAAACCCCTGCAAGACCTGCCACGGCGCCGGCCGAGTGGAGAAGGAACGGGCGCTCAGCGTCAACATCCCCGCCGGCGTCGAGACCGGCACCCGGATCCGGCTCGCCGGCGAGGGCGAGGCGGGGCTGAGAGGCGGGCCTTCGGGCGATCTCTACATCTTCATCGAAGTGGCCGACCACCCGATCTTCCAGCGCGACGGGGTGAACCTGTTCTGCCGGGTGCCCTTGACGCTGACCACGGCCGCGCTCGGTGGCGAGGTCGAGGTGCCGACGATCGATGGCGGCCGCAGCCGGGTGAAGGTGCCCGCGGGCGCCCAGACCGGCAAGCAGATGCGGCTGCGCGGCAAGGGGATGCCGGCCCTCAGGGGCGGCCATGCCGGCGACATGTTCATCGAGCTTGCGATCGAGACGCCGGTCAACCTGACCGCGCGGCAGAAGGAGCTTCTGCGCGAGTTCGAGGGAATCGGCGCCGACAATAACCCGGAGAGCTCGAGCTTCTTCCGCAAGGTGAAGAGCTTCTGGGACGGGATGAAGGGGTGATCTGCACAGGGTCTCCAAGGCATCCCATGCATGTCGCATTTTGTTGCTATCCGCGGCGAGTCGGGCGATTCCGGGAGCGGACATGACCGAAAACTCGTTGCTGGTGGCCGCCGCGCTGGGGGTGCTGGAGGGGCTCACCGAGTTCATCCCGGTGTCCTCCACTGGGCACCTTCTCCTCTCCGGGCATTTCCTCGGCTTTCGAAGTGACGGGCACGCCTTCGAAGTGGTGATCCAGCTCGGGGCGGTGCTGGCGATCCTGTCGGTCTACGCGACGCGTCTCTGGCAGGTGGCGCGGGCCGCGCCGCAGGATCCGGCGTCGCGACGGTTCTTCCTCGCGATCCTTCTCGCATTCCTTCCTTCGGTGGTGGTCGGCGTTCTGGCCCACGACATGATCAAGACCGTGCTGTTCGAAACGCCCATGCTGATTGCCGTGATGCTGATCCTTGGCGGCGCCGTGCTTCTGGTGGTCGATCGCGTCATCCCGGAGACCCACCACGAGGACGCAATGCATTTCCCGCTGCCATTCGCGTTCAAGATCGGGCTGTTCCAGACGCTGGCGATGATTCCCGGCGTGTCGCGCTCGGGAGCGACCATCGTCGGCGCGCTCATGATGGGCGCCTCGAAGCGAGCGGCGGCGGAGTTCAGCTTCTTCCTGTCGATGCCGACGATGGCGGGAGCCTTTGCCTACGACCTCTGGCGGAACCGCGAGGTGATCGACCTCTCGGCGATGACCGAGATCGCGATCGGCTTCGCTATGGCCTTCGTCAGCGCCCTGTTCGTGGTGAAGTGGCTGCTCGGTTACGTGCAGCGGCACGGCTACGCGCTGTTCGGCTGGTGGCGCATCGCCGTCGGCTGCATTGCCTTGCTGGCGCTCGTGCTCGGCGCGTAGTTAGTAGGGCAGCAGTACTGCCATATTTTTCCACAGAATCCGGACAACAGGCCGCCGGCGCGAAATACAAAGTTCATATAGGTCAGCATCTGTGACTTTAATTCCTGCCGCCCCTACAGTATCGAGACAAATCGAAGGGCGCGCTCGGGAAGGATTTGGCCGGTGGGCAAGGAACCTATGCTGAAATTCGTCACCGTGCCGAGGGAGATGCCCGAGAAGCGGGCGGCCGATCTCCGCCGCAAGGATTTCGGCGAGATCTACGCCGAGTACGCCGACGCCAAGGCGAAGGAGCAATCCGCGCGCTGCAGCCAATGCGGCGTGCCCTATTGCCAGACCCATTGCCCGCTGCACAACAACATCCCCGACTGGTTGCGGCTGACCGCCGAGGGCCGGCTCGAGGAGGCCTACGAAATCAGCCAGGCCACCAATACCTTCCCCGAGATCTGCGGCCGGATCTGCCCGCAGGACCGGCTCTGCGAGGGCAATTGCGTGATCGAGCAGTCGGGGCATGGCACCGTGACCATTGGCGCGGTCGAGAAGTACATCACCGACACCGCCTGGGAAAAGGGCTGGGTCAAGCCGATCGCGCCGACGCTGGAGCGGGCCGAGAGCGTGGGGATCATCGGCGCCGGTCCCGGCGGACT
>JBFKAV010000053.1:0-19604 GCA_041621405.1 Paracoccaceae bacterium | reverse complement strand
TGAACACCGACCACACGCTGGAGGAGGTCGGCCAGCAGTTCTCCGTCACGCGCGAGCGGATCCGGCAGATCGAGGCGAAGGCGCTGCGGAAGCTGAAGCATCCGTCGAGAAGCAGGAAGCTGAGGAGCTTCCTGGATCAGTAGGTGGTTGCATTGACCATCCCAATACTGTTGCGCAGTGTAACGCAATGGTTGGCGCGAGTTTCTGGAATTCTGGGTAGAGGTTCCGCCAAGACACACCATCTCAAGCCGATCGGAATTACTTCAAAGACGTATGTCGGCACACCTGGAATTCGGATCAAAAGGAGCCTCTCGTATTCCCATCTTCGGAACGCGGCGAACCGCGCAATGGCATTGCGCGAAATTGAGATCTGCAATCCAGATGCAGAATTTGGACCGCTTTTTGGAGAAATGCAGTCCGAATGGTTGTCTTGCACGATGTCCGCCGCCGCTGGCGCCGAGGCATTTCTAAACGAACTAATAGATGGGAAGGGTTTTGATCCCGACGATCACACGTGGGCAAAAGGAAAACTAGCGAAAAGATCAAAGAACTTCTTCAAGTTCGGCTTGAAAATCAATATATCAATAGGCACTCCAGTTTATCAAGACTTGAACGTATTGTGCGAATTTCGTCATGCGATATTGCATTTCAAGGCGTATTTTGATGACGAAAATGAACTGAGTCGAAAGCTCGAAGAGCAGGCTCCAAGTCTGAAAGAGTGTTACCTTATTAGGGGGCAGGCTCCGTTCTTTGCAATGCGCTGTGTTTCGTCTGAGTATGCAATTTGGTCTGTGAAGGCGGCACTTGCGTTCATCGAAGAGCTAGATAGAGTTTCTGGGAATCACTCTTACGCGCCCAACTTCGCGGGATTGGCGCAAGAAATATTGTAGCCAGCAAGCGTAGGTTGGACACTCTGCCTATCGTCGCTCCCCACTGGACCGCGCAAGCAGCGCGCAAAGTGTTGCTTAATCAATTAAAAGGACCAATATTTCGCAACCAAAGGCAAAAATCAGCGCCCACGCTAACCGGCGCGCAATTCCGCGCCCCAGTGCCCCCGTCGCGGCTGGGAAGCGGAACAGCCGGGCGCTTCGCCCGCGCCACGGCGCAGGCGACCACGCAACCGTAGGGCGGAGTTCACCCCGCCGAGTCCTCGGGCGCAGACGCGACATGCTTGTCGACGCAAAGGCAAAGCTTGCTCCCGGACACGCGCGCACGCGGATGACCTTGAGCCAGGCGCCAACCGGCCCACGACACCCGGTCCCGCGAAGCACCGGGTCGACTCCCGGCCTCCGTTCAGGGAAGATGAAACGGCGTCGCCGCACCACAAGCGTTACCGCGGCGGCGGAGGTCGGAACAACGACGCGGGCGCAACCAAGCGGGGAGACACCAATGCCAGAGAGCGTGTACAAGTTCATCGAACTGGTCGGAACCAGCGAAACGTCCTGGGAGGCCGCCGCGAAGGGCGCCGTCGACCGGGCAGCGGCGACGCTCCGCGACCTGCGCGTCGCCGAGGTGGTCGATCTCGACCTCGTGATCGAAGACGGCAAGGTCAAGGCTTACAGGGCCAAGGTGAAGGTGTCCTTCAAGTTCGAAGGCACCTGAGCGACACCGCATTTCACGGAGGCGCGGCCCGGATACGCCGCGCCCGCCCACACCTTGAGGCGAGCGCGATCCGCGCGCCCCACGTCGGGCGGGAGCGGACCTTCCAGCTGACGTCCCGCCGCAGGGTGGACGGGCCGGACACCTTCTCCGCGCGCCGGGCCTCGGCTATCCTCGCGCCCGATGCGCCGCCTCACCGCCCGGATCCGCCGCAAGCAGGCCGACCTGCCGGCTTTCGTCGTCGTCCCCGCCCGCCTCGCCTTCCGGCCAAGCGGCACCCACGCGGTCCGGGTCGCCGTGAACGATGGCCCGGCCTTCCGCCGCAGCCTCAAGGAGATGGGCGACGGGACCTGGTTCTTCGAGTTCACCAGGCCGCAGTTGCGCGCCCTCGGGCTCGGCCCGGGTGACGAGGCAAGTTTCGCACTCTCCGAGGCCGAGGAGGCCCCCGCCGATCTTCTCGCCGCGCTCGACGAGGCCGGGCTCCGGTCCGCCTGGGAAAGGCTGCGTCCCGCCCAGCGCCGGCAATGGGCCGAGCCGGTCTTCGCTGCGGCGCGGACCGAAACCAAGGCGAAGCGGATCGGCAAGATCCTCGCCGCGCTCCGTGCCCGGGCCTGAGGCGGCGCGGCCGTGCGACCGGGCATGGGGCGTGTCACGCCCGTGCAACGGGTTAATTCCGGGTAAACGGAAATCGGAATATTAAGAAATATCAATGTAATAGCAAATCCTTTCACTGTGAAATGCCCGCCTTGCAACACACCCCTCGCTTGCCGAACCTGCATTCGCTAGAAAGGCCCGCCCGAAGCTCCGGACCCTGCCGATGCGCGCCGCCTTCACCCTCCTCGTCGTCACCACCTCGGACGGGTTCATCGCCCGCCACCCGGCTCATTCGCCCGCCGACTGGGCGAGCCCGGAGGAGCAGGCCCTGTTCCGATCCGAGGTCGCGGCGGCCGACTGGGGGATCATGGGCCGACGCACCCACAAGGCCGCCGACCGCCCCGACCGCCGCCGGATCGTCTTCTCGACCTCCGCACCCGAGCCACACTGGCGCCGCCCGACCCAGCTCTGGCTCGACCCGGCCGGGCTTGGCCCCGACGACCTGCCCGCGCTCGTCGCCCCGGTCCACCCGCTCCGCCACGGCGCGATTCTGGGCGGCACCGCGGTCCACGACTGGTTCCACCGCGCGGGCCGGATCGACCGCGTCCAGCTCACCGTCGAGCCGGTCAGCTTCGGCGCGGGCCTCACCGTCTTCAGCGGCGAGGCCGGCCCGGCCGAGGAGGTCCTCGCCCGCCTCGGCTACCGCCTGGCCGAGGAGCGCGTCCTCAACCCCGCCGGCACCCGGCTTCTCGCCTATCTCCCCGGCTGAGCCTCAGCCGGCGAGGTGCTCGCGGAAGAACGCGATGGTCCGCTCCCAGGCGAGCGTGGCCGCCGCCTCGTCGTAGCGCGGCGTCGAGTCGTTGTGGAAGCCGTGGTTGACGCCCGGATAGATGTGGGCGGTGTAGGCCTTGCCGTTCGCCTGCAGCGCCGCCTCGTAGTCCGGCCAGCCCGCGTTGACCCGCTCGTCGAGTCCGGCGTAGTGCAGCAGCAGCGGCGCCTCGATCCGCGGCACGTCTTCTGCCGCCGCCTGGCGGCCGTAGAACGGCACCGAGGCGGCGAGGTCGGGGTAGGCCACCGCCATCGCGTTGCAGACCCCGCCGCCGTAGCAGAAGCCGACGCACCCGACCTTGCCGGACGAGTCTTCCCGGTCGCGCAGGTGCTCGAAGGCGGCGAAGAAGTCGTTCATCAGCTTGACCCCGTCGACCGTGGATTGCAGCTCGCGCCCTTTCTCGTCGTTACCCGGATAGCCGCCGACCGAGCTAAGCCCGTCCGGAGCGAGCGCCATGAAACCGTCCTTCGCCAGCCGGCGGGCGACGTCTTCGATATAGGGGTTGAGGCCCCGGTTCTCATGCACCACCACCACGCCGGGCAGCGGCCCCTCTGCGGCAGCCGGCCGGACCAGGTAGGCCCGCACCTCGCCGTGGCCGTTGGGCGAGGGATACATCACGTACTCGCCGACGATGTCGGGATCGTTGAACGAGACCTGCTCGGCCAGCGCGTAGTCGGGGCTCAGCATGTCGAGCAGCGCCGCGGCGGTCACGCCGGCGGCGGCGTGTTTCGCGGCGCTGTCGAGAAACTCGCGCTTGGTGATCTTTCCGTGCGCGTAGAAATCGTAGAGCTCGAGGAGTTCGGGGCGGAAATCCTTGGCGGTCATCCGGGTCATCGCGGTCGCTCCCTCTGGTTTACTGAATGCTCTGAAGCCTCTCCCTCCAGTATAGCTCAACCGGCGCCGAAACAGTCGGCGAAGCGAAGCGGACATCTCCGCTGTCATTCTACTTGACAACTATAATGTCAATTTTCTATTTGACAACAATACTGTCAAAAGGAGATTCGCAATGACCGAGTTCGACCTTACCCTGAGGGTTTGGAACGAGCCGCTGACCTATGGCCTCTTCTTCGGCGGGCTGGTCCTGTTCGGCGCGCTCGAGGCCGTCTTCGCGCTCCGGGAAGAAGGCGCACTCCGTCGCCGGCGCTGGCCGGTCAACTTCGCGCTCACGGCGCTCAACATCCTGGTCCTCGGCGCGCTGCCGGTGACCGCGCTCGTGGCGGCCGACTGGGCGGAGGCGGGCGGCCACGGCTGGCTGAACCAGCGCGAGCATTCCTTCGCCGTCCTCCTCCTCGTCGGCGTGCTCGCGCGTTCGCTGGCCTCGTGGGGTATACACTGGGCGATGCACAACGTGCCCGTGCTCTGGCGCGTCCACCGCGTGCACCACACCGACACCCATCTCGACATCTCCACCACCGTGCGCTTCCACCCAATCGAGTTCCTGATCGCCGCGCCGGTCGTGGTGGCCGTCGTGGTCGGCTTCGGCCTGCCGCCGGAGGTGGTGATCCTCTACGAGCTTTTCGACACCGCCATGGCCGTCTTCACGCATGCCAACGTGAAGCTGCCGAAGGGCATCGAGCGGGCGCTCCGCGCCGTGCTGGTCACGCCGAACCTGCACCGCATCCACCACTCCACCCGCGTGCCCGAGACCAACAGCAACTACGGCGCCACGCTCTCGATCTGGGACCGCGTCTTCGGCACCTACCACGCGAAGGACGAGGCCGCGCTGGCGGCGCAGCCGCTCGGGCTGGCCGAGACCCAGGACGCGCGGGCGACTTCCTTCCTCTACCTCGTCACGCTACCCTTCCGGCCGAACCGGATCCGGCCGCTGCATGGGCCGGCGGGGAACGGCGAGGAGGCGCGGGCGGAATGAGCGAGGGCGACGACCCGATCTACCGGCTGATCCTCGAGGTCCGCGGGGCCTTCAACGAACTGAAGGCCTTTGCGGACGACGCCAACGCGGACATTGGCGTGACTGCGGCAATGCGCGCGGTGCTCGAGCACCTCGCTCGGGCCGGCCCGTCCACCGTGCCCGACATCGCCCGGATGAAATCCGTGAGCCGCCAGCACATCCAGAAGCTCGCCGACGCGCTGGTGGCGGCGGGCCTCGCCCGCTTCGAACCGAACCCTGCCCACAAGCGTTCGGCGTTGCTCGTGCCGACCGAGGCGGGGGAAAAGACCTTCGCCACGATCCGCCGACGCGAGGCCGGCGCCCTCGCGCGGCTTGGCGAGGGGCTCGACGCCGGCCGCTGCGCCGAAGCGGCCGAGACGGTGGCGGCCCTGCGCAAGGCGCTGGCCGCGCTCGGGCAGGGCTGATGCAGACCGTCTTCACGATCGAGACGCGCGGCGCCGGCCTCTACGAGTTCACCGCCCAGGCGGCGCGTTTTGTGGCCGGCGAGGGCGAGGGGCTCCTCACGCTCTTCCTGCGCCACACTTCCTGCTCGCTCCTGATCCAGGAAAACGCCGACCCCTCCGCGCGGCACGACCTCGAGGCCTTCCTCGCTCGACTGGTGCCCCGGGGCGACGATCCGTCGATGCGCTGGCTCACTCACACGCTGGAAGGCCCCGACGACATGCCGGCGCATCTGCGCGCCATGCTGCTGCCGACGAGCCTCTCGATCCCCGTGACGGCGGGGCGGCTCGGCTTGGGCACCTGGCAGGGGATCTACCTCGTCGAGCACCGCGACCGGCCGCACCGGCGCGAGGTGGCGGCGCATTTCGCCTGACCTCAATATCTGGGCGGCGAATTCGCCTCTACCCAAACCCTAGAGGGTCCCCTATAGTCCTGTGGGAAACCGGGGATGGGACGACGAGGGAGGGGCCATGCGCTGCCCGTTTTGCGGAAACGTGGACACTCAGGTGAAGGACTCCCGGCCAGCCGAGGACCATGTGGCAATCCGACGGCGGCGCTTCTGCCCGGCCTGCGGCGGCCGCTTCACCACCTACGAGCGGGTGCAGCTCAGAGACCTCGTGGTGATCAAGTCGAACGGCCGGCGCGAGGAGTTCGACCGCGACAAGCTGGAGCGCTCGGTCCGGATCGCGTTGCAGAAGCGGCCGATCGAGCCCGACAGGATCGACCAGATGGTCTCGGGGATCGTGCGGCGGCTGGAAAGCATGGGCGAGACCGACATCCCCTCGAAGGTCATCGGCGAGATCGTGATGGAGACGCTGGCCCGGATCGACACCGTGGCCTATGTGCGTTTTGCCAGCGTCTACAAGAACTTCCAGGCTGCCGACGACTTCGAGCGCTTCGTCGACGAGCTGCGCCCCGAGGCGCAGAGCGAGGCCGAGGCCTGAGGGCCTATCGTGCCGCGCGCCGCCTGAGGGAGTGGCGGGCGGAGGGCATTCCATGACCGACGACCTGCGCTGGATGGCTCTCGCGCTCGCGCTCGGCGAGCGCGGTCTGGGCCGCGTCTGGCCGAACCCGGCGGTCGGCTGCGTGATCGTGAGGGAGGGCCGCCTCCTTGGCCGCGGCTGGACCGCGGAGGGTGGCCGGCCCCATGCCGAGACGGTGGCGCTGGCCCAGGCCGGGGCGGCGGCGCGCGGGGCGACGGCCTATGTCAGCCTGGAGCCCTGCGCGCATCACGCGGCGACGCCGCCCTGCGCCGAGGCGCTGGTGGCGGCCGGCGTGGCGCGGGTCGTGACCGCGCTCGAGGATCCCGACCCAAGGGTGGCGGGCAAGGGCCACGCGATCCTCCGCGCGGCAGGGGTCGAGCTGGCCACCGGCGTGCGCGAGGCCGAGGCGCGGCGGGCGCAGGCGGGTTTTCTGAGCCGCGTCACCCGGGGCCGACCGATGCTGACCTTGAAGCTCGCGCAGAGCCTCGACGGCCGGATCGCCACTGCCACGGGCGAGAGCCGCTGGATCACCGGTCCCGAAGCGCGGCGGCGGGTGCACGCGATGCGGGCGCGGCACGACGCGGTGCTGGTCGGCGCCGGGACAATGCGGGCCGACGACCCCGAGCTGACGGTGCGGGGCCTCGGCATGACGTGCCAGCCGGTGCGGCTGGTGGCCTCGCGGCGCCTCGAGGTTTCGCCGGAAAGCCGGCTCGGACGCAGCGCGCGGGAGGTGCCGGTCTGGCTCCTGCACGGCCCCGAGGCCGGATCCGCCGCCCGTGCGGCCTGGGAGCAAGCCGGGGCGCGGCTCCTCGAGGTGCCGGCGGGCGAAGGGCCGGGGCTCGACCCTGCTGGAATCCTCGCCGCGCTTGCGCGGGAGGGGCTGACGCGCGTCTTGTGCGAGGGCGGCGGCGCGCTCGCCGCAGCGCTGCTCGGCGCGCGCCTGGTTGATCGGCTCGCGCTCTTCACCGGCGGTGTCGCGCTCGGCGCAGAGGGGCGCCCGGCGCTCGGCGCGCTCGGCCACTCGGCGCTCGACGAGGCGCCGCGGTTCCGGTTGCGGGAGGCCCGCAGCCTTGGCGCGGACACGTTGCAGCTCTGGGACGCCGAATGACCCGGGCGCCCGCCTGAGCCGAGGGCCGCAAGGCCCGCAGGCGAGGCAAGGCCCGCATGGCCGCGCGTCCCGCGCGGCCATTCCGCCGGGTCACGCGGCGCGTCCGGGCGCGCGGAAATGCTTGGAGAGCTTCAGCCCCTGGCCCTGGTAGTTCGAGGCGATGCCGGCGCCGTAGAGCCGCTCGGGGGGTGCGGCCATCCGCTCGTAGACGAGCCGGCCCACGACCTGTCCGTGCTCGAGGACGAAGGGCGCCTCGTGGCAGCGCACCTCCAGCACCCCGCGCGAGCCGGCGCCGCCGGCCTCGGCCCAGCCGAAGCCCGGATCGAAGAACCCCGCGTAATGGACGCGAAACTCGCCCACCATCGCCACGTAGGGCGCCATTTCGGCGGCGAAGCCGGGCGGGATCGTGACCGCCTCGCGGGAGACCAGGATGTAGAAGGCGCCGGGGTCGAGGATGATCCGGCCGTCGGAGGTGCGGACCTCCTCCCAGTACTCCGCCGGGTCGTATTGGCCGATCCGCTCCAGATCAATGACCCCGGTGTGCGGCTTGGCGCGGTAGCCGACCAGATCGTCCGCCTCGGGGCGGAGGTCGACCGAGAAGCCGAGGCCATCGTCGATCAGCGCGGGCCCGTTGACGAGAGGGGTCGCGGCGTGGAGCGCGGCGAGCGCGGTGTCGTCGAGCAGCGCCTGGCCGGCGCGGAAGCGGATCTGGTTGAGCCGCATGCCTGGCCGCACCAGGACCGAGAACGAGCGCGGACAGATCTCGGCATAGAGCGGGCCGGCGTAGCCCCGGGCGATGCGGTCGAACTCGGTGCCGCCATCGGTGATGGTCCGGGTCAGGAGATCGAGCCGTCCGGTGGAGCTCTTGGCGTTGGTCGCCGCCTCGACGCCTTCTGGCAGCGCCAGCCGCTCCATCAGCGGCACCACGTAGACGCAGCCCTTCTCCAGCACCGCGCCGGGCCCGAGGTCGACCCGGTGCATTTCGAACTCGGCGATGCGCTCGGCCACGCTCTGCCCGCCGCCGGCGAGAAACGAGGCGCGGACCCGGTGGGCGGTGCTGCCGAGGCGAAGGTCGAGGCTGGCCGGTTGCACCTGATCGGGGCCGATCGCGGGTTCGGCGGTTAGCCCTCCGGAGGCGATCAGCGCACGGATGCGGGTATCGGGGAGGACGCCTTCGGGCATTCGTCTGTCCTGGAAGCCTCGCCTACCCTGGAATCCACGCCGCCCGCCGCTGCGGCGCGGCGGGCGGCGGTGAGATGGTCGGGCCAGTGAGATTCGAACTCACGACCTCCCGCCCCCCAGACGGACGCGCTAACCAGGCTGCGCTATGGCCCGACGGGCGGCATACAAGACTCTTTTGCGCGGCGAGGCAAGGCGGAATGCGCATCGCCGAAGCGCGCCGCTCAGCGCGCCCGCGCGGCCATCTGCTCCGCCAGATCGACGAGCCGAGCGTAGAGCGCGGCCGCCTTTTTCGGATCGACGGCGAGGCGCGCCCGGGCCGCGTTCGGATCCCGGAGTGGGAATGGCGACGGCGGCGGCGCGAAGCTCGGATCGCCGTCCTCCGGAACCGGCGGGATTGTCGACAGATCCGGGCGCGGCGGGGCTGCAGGTGGCTCTGCCGCGGGCGGTGGCGCCGGTTGGCCTGGCTCCGGCGCCGCGTCGCCCGAAGGCATCGGTTCTGCCGTCGCCTCGGGCGGCGGCGGAGGCTCCGCTGCCGCCTCGGACGGGGGCGGAGGGGATGGTGCCTCGGCCTTGGCCGGCGGCTCGGCCTCGGCCGCGCCGAGCGCCGCCGCGAGCTCGGCCTCGAAGTCCGCCTCGGCTTCGCCGGCCGCTTCGGGTGGCGCCTCTTCCTCGGCGGAGGGTTCGGGCTTGCGCTCCGGTTCCGCCGCCGATTCGACCTCGGGCGGTGCGGCCGGCGTTTCCGGATCGCGCAGCACCAGCACCTCGGCCGGCGCTGGCTCGGCATCCTCGACCATCGGCGCGCCGAGGTCGTCGAGCGGTGGCGACAGTGCGGCGACCTGGCGCACGCCTTCCGAGCGCAACAGCTTCTGCACGCCGCGGATCGTGTAGCCGTCCTCGTGCAGGAGCTTCTTGATGCCGCCCAGGAGCGCCATGTCGGAGGGCCGGTAATAGCGTCGCCCGCCGGCGCGCTTGACCGGCTTCACCTGCGGGAAACGGCTCTCCCAGAAGCGCAGCACATGCGCCGGCGTGTCGAGCCACTCGGCGACTTCGCTGATCGTGCGGAAGGCCTCGGGGGACTTCTGGTCCATCGTCCGGGCCCGCCTCAGGCCCGGTTGCCGGCGGCGACGCGGTCCTTCATCAGGTGCGAGGGGCGGAACGACAGGACCCGGCGGGGCTGGATCGGAACCTCCTCGCCGGTCTTCGGGTTGCGGCCGACCCGGGCGCCCTTGTCGCGCACCGAGAAGGTGCCGAAGGAGGAGATCTTCACCTGCTCGCCACGGGACAGCGCGTCGGACATGTGACGCAGTACGCTCTCCACAAGCTCGGCGGATTCGTTCCGGGAAAGTCCCACCTCGCGGAACACGGCCTCGGAGAGATCCATCCTCGTCAACGTCTTGTCGCCCATGTCCATCCCCCCAGTTTGAACGGAAGCATGGGCGCTTCGGATTTCCGAGTCAATATCAACGGCTTGGCGCGCACGGCTGGCGGCGGCGCGGCGCCGGCGTCACCAGCGCAGGACGACCGAGCCCCAGGCGAGTCCGCCGCCGATCGCCTCGGTCACCACGAGGTCGCCCGGCTTGATCTGGCCGCGGTCGCGGCCGACCGAAAGCGCGAGCGGGATCGATGCGGCGGAGGTGTTGCCGTGATCCTGCACGGTGACCACCACGCGCTCCATCGGCACCTGCATTCGCTGGGCGGTGGCGGTGATGATCCTGAGGTTGGCCTGGTGCGGCACGATCCAGTCGACATCCGCCCCCGAGAGCCCGGCCTTGTCGAGCGCCGTGTGGGCGGTCTCGGCGAGCTTCTCCACCGCGTGCCGGAACACCTCCTTGCCCTGCATCCGGAGGTGCCCGACCGTGCCGGTCGAGGCGCCGCCGTCGACGTAGAGGATGTCGCGGAAGCGGCCGTCGGAATGCAGGTCGCAGGCGAGGATGCCGCGATCGCCCGATCCGCCTGCGGCTTCGGCCGCCTCCAGCACGAGGGCACCGGCGCCGTCGCCGAACAGCACGCAGGTCGAGCGATCGGTCCAGTCCATCAGCCGCGAGAAGGTCTCGGCGCCGATCACCATTACGCGGCGCGCGGCGCCCGAGAGGATGAGCGCATTGGCCTGGGTGAGCGCGTAGACGAAGCCGGCGCAGACCGCTTGCACGTCGAAGGCATAGCCGTTCTTCATGCCGAGCTCGGCCTGCACCATGGTGGCGGCCGAAGGGAAGGTGAGGTCGGCGGTCGAGGTGGCGAGAATGATCGTGTCGAGGTCGTCCGGGCCGAGCCCCGCATCGGCCAGCGCCGCTCTGGCGGCGCCGGTGGCTAGGCTAGAGGTCGTCTCGCCTTCGGCGGCGAAATGGCGGCGCTCGATTCCGGTGCGCGAGCGGATCCATTCGTCCGTGGTGTCGAGCTTCTGCTCGAATTCAGCGTTCGGGACCACCCGTTCGGGCAGGTAGTGCCCGACGCCCCTCACCACGGCGCGCGTCGTCATGCTTCGATACCGCCCGTTGCCGTGTCCCCGGGTGCATCTAATCGTGGCGGCGAGGCCGATGCAACCCGCGCGGCGAGACGAGCGGTAAAGCCCGAAGCGGCCAGGGTATGGGCGAGCTTGATTGCGGCGGCGACGCCGGTGGCGTCGGCCGAGCCGTGCGATTTCACCACCGTGCCGTTCAGCCCCAGGAACACGCCGCCGTTCTGGCGCCGGGGGTCGATGCGTCTTTGCAGCCGCCGCAGCGAGGTCACGGCGAGAAGCGCGGCGATTCGCGACAGGGGCGTCGCCTTGAACGCCTCGCCCAGGAATTCGCGGATCAGCGAGGCGGTGCCCTCGGCGGTCTTCAGCGCTACGTTTCCGGTGAAGCCGTCGGTCACGATCACGTCCACCCGTGCCGAGGGGATGTCGGAGCCCTCGACGAAGCCGACGTAGTCGAAGCCGCCGGCCTCGGCGGCGCCGGCCATCATCTCGTTTGCCGCCTTCAGCTCGGTGCGGCCCTTGTGCTCCTCGGTGCCGACGTTCAGCAGCCCGATGCGCGGATGCGTCAGGCCGAGGCCGTTGCGGGCATAGGAGGCACCCATCAGCGCGTAGTGCACAAGTTCGTGCTCGTCTGCACGGATGTCGGCGCCGACGTCGAGCATCACGTTGAAGCCGCCGGGGTTGCGCGAGGGCCAGAGGCAGGCGATGGCCGGGCGGTTCACGCCCTCGAGCTTCTTCAGCCGCACCATCGACAGGAGCATCAGGGCGCCGGTGTTGCCGCAGCTCACCACCACGCTCGCCTCGCCGTTCTTCACGGCGTCGATCGCCGACCACATCGAGGTGCTCTGCCCGTTCCGCATCACCTGGCTCGGCTTGTCGGACATCGAGACCATGTCCTCGGCATGGCGGATCTCGACCCGCCCGACTAGGCCGCGCCGGCGCGCAACGAGCCGCGCAAGCTCGTCCTTCGGCCCGTGCAACAGGAAGCGCGCGTGAGGAATCTCGGCCGCGGCATAGGCCATGCCCGCGACCACCGCTGCGGGGCCGCGATCACCGCCCATCGCATCGACCGAGATCACGGTCGACGCCGCTGCCTTGGCCGGAGGATCGCTCTGGAGGCTCATCGGAAGCGACGCGCCGCACCCGGGCGCGGCTTACGCCGCGTCTTCGTCGAGGTCGATTTCCTGTGCCTGGGCGACAACCTCGCGGTTGTCGTAGTGGCCGCAGGAGGGGCACACGTGGTGCGGCCGCTTGAGCTCGCCGCAGTTCGGGCATTCATTGGGGTTCGCCGCGACGAGCGCATCGTGCGCGCGGCGCATGTTCCGCTTCGAGCGGGTCTTGCGGTTCTGTTGAACGGCCATCTCAGGTCCTCAGCTCTTTCGGGGGGCCGAGACGGCCCGAAGTGTCTGGTGTCCGGGACCTCTTACGCCGCGAGGACGCCCCGTGTCCACAACCCATTCCTGCAAACGAGGCCGGGAAAATACTGGGATTCCGGCGCGGTGCAAGGGGATTCTGGCGGCGCCGGCCACGGCCGGCTGGCGCCTCGGGGCGGTGTCGTCGTTTAGGTCAAGTGTTTCCGGCAAGATGTTGTTATGAAACGATTCAACTTCTCCGAGACGTCGGCGGGCAGCGCCCTGGTCGCGCCGCCGCTCTGGCGCCGACCGGTCCCTCCGCGCGGGCCCCTTGGCCAATGGAATGCGCGGAATCGGTCGCTGCCGGTGGGTTCCGTGCGGCCGGGGTCGCGCCTCAGGTCTCGTCGGACTTCTTCAGTTTGGCCAGCCCTGCGAAGGGGTGCACCGCCTCGTCGGTCAGGGGATTGGCGCCGGGTTCGGTGAAGACCGATGTCTCAAGCTCGGCGCCCTCGGCCCGCGGGTAGTCGGGCAGGGTCAGCGCCAGCGCCTCCTCCATCACCGCAGCGGGGTCGATCTCGGCGCCGAGCGGCTCGACGCTGTCGTCTTCGGGCATTTCGGTCTCGCTGCCCGGCTCGGGCTCGGACCAGTGGGCGAGGAAACGGCGCTCGACGGTTTCGTCGATCCGGGTGGTCACGGGCGCGAGGGTGACGATGCAGGGCTGCACCACGGTGGCGCCGAGCCTCGCTTCAAGCCGCCAGTCGCGCTTGCCCTCGGGCCGCAGCTCGCCCTCGAAGCGGAGCTTGGAGATCGCGCTCGCACCGAGCCGGCGTGCCAGCGCCTTGCGGTCCTCGGCGTCGGGCTCGACCCGGAAGGGCAGGGCGACGCGGCGGGCGAGGTCGGGGGCGCGGAACGGGCGTTGGGCGGCGGTCATCGGACTCTCCAGGGCGCGGCGGGTCGGTCCGGCGTTCCTTCCTTGAAGGCGGACGCGATTTTCTCTAATCGGGATAGGAGGGGCGGAGCGGTGAGGCAAGAGGGCGGCATGGCACGACAAACCGGCAGGATCGCGAGCATCGTCGCGACCCTGGCCATAGCGGTCCTCGGCGCCTGCACCCCGATCGTGCGCAACCACGGCTACGTGCCGCTGGAGGAGGACCTGGCGCTCCTGACCGTGGGCGTCGACACCCGCGAGACGGTGGCGACGACGGTGGGCGCGCCGGGTGCCGGCGGAGTGATCGACACGGGCGGCTACTACTACGTACGCAGCCGCTGGGAGACCGTGGCCTGGCGAAAGCCGAGGGAGGTCGACCGGCAGCTGGTCGCGATCAGCTTCGACGACAACGGCGTGGTCGAGAACATCGAGCGCTTCGGGCTGGAAGACGGCCGCGTGGTCCCGCTGTCGCGCCGCGTGACCCGCACCACGATCCGCAACATCTCGTTCATCAGCCAGTTGCTGGGCAGCTTCGGCCGGCTCACCGCGGATCAGCTGGTGGAGTGATCCTCTTCGGGCTCGAAGCTGAGCGCGACGCCGTTGATGCAGTAACGCAGCCCGGTGGGTTTCGGCCCGTCGGGGAAGACGTGGCCGAGGTGCGCGTCGCAGCGGTTGCAGTGCACTTCCGTGCGCCGCATGAACCAAGAGTAATCCTGGCTTTCACCGACCATCTCGGGATCGAGCGGCTGCCAGTACGAGGGCCAGCCGGTGCCGGAATCGAACTTGTGCGCCTGGTCGAACAGCGCCGCGCCGCAGCAGACGCAGCGGAAGGTGCCGGGCACCTTGGGAAAGTCGTCATGGGTGAAGGCGCGCTCGGTGCCGTGCTTGCGCGTCACCTTGTAGGCGAGGTCGGAGAGCTGCTCGCGCCACTCCGAGTCGGATTTCACCACCTTGTCAACCATTGCCACCCTTCCCGTCAAAACCCTGTCATCCCTTGTGGATAGATACCAGCCCGCCCATATCTAGGCGGTGCCCGCCGCTTGTCCAAGCCCGGGAGGCCCGGCTCCGTGCTTTCGCCGTCAAAAGGCCGTTACCGCGTTCGGTTCACCCGCGGCCCGGAGGACATCGCCCGGGCGCAGCGGCTGCGCCATCTTGCCTTCATCGCCACCCGCGGCGGCCATCGCGAGGGCGGCCTCGACGCCGACGGGTTCGATGACCTCTGCACCCACGTTATCGTCGAAGAGGCGAGATCCGGCACGCTGGTCTGCTGCTTCCGGCTGTTGCCCCTCAAGGGTGGGGCCGAGATCGGGCGGAGCTACGCGGCGCAGTATTACGAGCTTTCGGCGCTGGAGGAGTTCCAAGGGCCGATGGTCGAGATGGGCCGTTTCTGCATTCACCCCGAGTGGCGCGATCCCGATATCCTGCGTGTCGCCTGGGGCGCGATGACGGGGTTTGTCGACCACGAGGGAGTCGAGCTCCTCTTCGGCTGCTCGTCGTTCCTGGGGACCGAAGCCGAAAGCTACCGCGACGCCTTCGCGCTCCTCAGTGCGCGGCATCTGGCCCCGAGGCGATGGTGGCCTCGGCCAAAGGCGCCCGAGGTGTTCCGCTTCGCGCGGCGCCTCGCGGGTCGGACGCCGGACCCAAAGCGGGCGATGCTGGCGATGCCGCCTCTGCTCAGGACCTACCTGGTGATGGGCGGCTGGGTCAGCGACCATGCCGTCGTCGACCGCGATCTCGACACGATGCACGTCTTCACCGGGCTCGAAATCCGCAATGTGCCGTCCGCCCGGGCGCGGCTCTTGCGCGCGCTCTCGGGGTAGCGCGGAAGCCCGAGTGGCGGCGCCTGCCGACGGCGTGGCGCAAACCGCGATCCCGAGGAATTCCTTGCGTTATCCCTGCCGCTTCAGCCCCGCCGCCTCGCGGGCGAGCGCCTCAATGCCAGCCCAGTCGCCCTTGTCGACCATCGCCTTCGGCGCCACCCAGGAGCCGCCGACGCACATCACGTTGGCGAGCGAAAGGTAGTCGGGGGCGTTCTTCAGGCTGACGCCGCCGGTTGGGCAGAAGCGAAGCTGCGGGACGGGCGCACCGAGCGCCTTCAGTGCTGCGGCGCCGCCCGCCTGCTCGGCGGGAAAGAACTTGGCCGCCCTGTAGCCGCGCTCGAGCAGTAGCATCGCCTCCGATGCGGTGGCGGCGCCGGGAAGGAGCGGCAGGCGCTCGGCCTCGCAGGCGGCGAGCAGCCGATCGGTGGCGCCGGGCGAAACGCCGAAGCGCGCACCCGCGGCCTTGGCGGCCTTCACGTCCTCGGGCGTGAGCAAGGTCCCGGCGCCGACCACGCCGCCCTCGACCTCAGCCATCGCCCGGATCGCCTCGAGTGCCGCGGGCGTGCGCAGCGTGACCTCGAGCGCGGGCAGGCCACCCCTGACCAGCGCCTCGGCCAAGGGCCGCGCCTTCGCCACGTCCTCGATCACAAGGACCGGGATCACCGGGGCCAGCGCGCAGATTTCGGCGGTGAGGCGGGAGGCTTCCTGAGGGGTCATCGGTCGGTCCTCGCTTGGATCAGATCAGGGCGCTCGCGCCCGAACTAGCAAGTCCCGCGCCGCGACGGAAGGCCTCGAAGAGCTCGCGCCCCATCCCGGCGGCGTTGGCCGAGAGGTCGGCGCGCACGGGCTCGCGGGCGTGGAAGTCCGCCTCCAGCACGTCTAGGGTGCCGCTCACGGCGTCGACGCGGACCAGGTCGCCCTCGCGCAGCCGCGCGAGCGGCCCGCCGTCGGAGGCCTCGGGGCAGACGTGGATCGCCGCCGGAACCTTGCCCGAGGCGCCCGACATCCGGCCATCGGTGACGAGCGCGACCTTCAGCCCGCGGTCGAGCAGGACCGAGAGCGTCGGCGTGAGCGCGTGGAGCTCGGGCATGCCGTTGGCGCGCGGTCCCTGGAAGCGGACGACGACCACCGTGTCCTCGGTGAACTCGCCGGCCTTGAAGGCGGCCTTCACCGCCTCCTGGTCGTGGAACACCCGTGCCCGGGCCTCGACCAGGCGGTGCTCGGGCGCCACGGCCGAGACCTTCATCACGCCGAGGCCGAGATTGCCCCGAAGCTGCTTCAGCCCGCCGGTCGGCTGGAACGGCTCTCGTGCCGGGCGCAGGATCCGCTCGTTCTGGCTGGCGCCGGGGCCCGCCTCCCAGGACAGGCGGCCATCCCTTAGCTTCGGCTCGCGGGTGTAAAGCGCAAGCCCGTCGCCCGCCACGGTCATCGTGTCGGGGTGCAGCAGGCCCGCCTCCAGCAGCTCGCCGATCATGAAGGCCAGCCCGCCGGCGGCGTGGAAGTGGTTCACGTCGGCAAGCCCGTTCGGGTAGACCTTCGCCATCAGCGGCACGGCCTCGGAGAGGTCGGCGAAATCCTGGACGTCGAGTTGCACGCCGGCCGCGCGGGCCATCGTCGGCAGGTGGATCACCAGGTTGGTCGAGCCGCCGGTGGCCATCAGCCCGACGATGCCGTTGACGAAGGCGCGTTCGTCGAGGATCTGCCCGACCGGGCGGTAGTCGTTGCCGAGCGCGGTGATCTGGAGCGCCCGCTCGGCGCCGGCGGCGGTCAGCGCGTCGCGCAGGGGCGTGTTCGGGTTGACGAAGCTCGCGCCCGGCAGGTGCAGGCCCATGAACTCCATCAGCATCTGGTTGGTGTTGGCGGTGCCGTAAAAGGTGCAGGTGCCGGGGCCATGATAGGCGGCCATCTCGGCCGCCATCAGCTCGGTCCGGCCCACCTCGCCGGCAGCGAACTTCTGGCGGACCTTGGACTTCTCGTCGTTCGGCATGCCCGAGGTCATCGGACCGGCGGGAATGAAGACGCCCGGCACATGGCCGAAGCTCGCCGCGGCGATCACGAGGCCGGGGACGATCTTGTCGCAGACGCCGAGATAGAGCGCGGCGTCGAAGGTGTTGTGCGAGAGCGCCACCCCGGCGGCGAGCGCGATCACATCGCGCGAAAAGAGCGAGAGCTCCATCCCGGTCTGGCCCTGGGTGACGCCGTCGCACATCGCCGGCACGCCGCCAGCCACCTGCGCGGTGCCGCCGGCGCGGCGGGCTGCCGCGCGGATCAGGTCGGGGAAGCGCTCGTAGGGCTGGTGCGCCGAGAGCATGTCGTTGTAGGCGGTGACGATCCCGAGGTTCGGCACCTTGCATTCGGCCAGGGCTGACTTGTCCTCGCCGGTCGCGGCATAGGCGTGGGCCTGGTTGCCGCAGGAGAGATGCGCCCGCGCGGTGCCTGCCTCGGCGGCCGCGGCCAGCCGGTCCAGGTAGCGGCGGCGCGGCGCGCGGCTGCGCTCGACGATGCGGTCGGTGACCTTGGCGACGGTGGCGTTGAGGGTCATGGCGCATTCTCCGCGGGCGGGGTGAGAGCTTTTGTACTGTGCAGCCCCTAGCATAAGCTGTTAGCGCTAACAAGTCTACCGGCGAGCGCTTGCCCTTCCGGCCGGGATGGGAACGCGGTAGGGGGGCGGATGGTCTCTTCCGCCCTGCCCACCGTGCGCCTCAGGCCCAATGCCGACGCCCGCCGCCTCCGGCACGGGCACCCCTGGGTCTACGACAACGAGCTGGTGACCGACCGGCGGACGAAGGCGCTGGCCGGCGGCAGCATCGCGGTTCTGGAGGACGCTGGACGGCAGCCGCTCGGGCTGGTTGCGGTGAATCCGGCCTCGAAGCTCATCGCCCGGATGCTCGACTGCGACCCCGAAGCCGAGATCGGACGGGAGTGGATCGCGGCCCGGCTTCGCACCGCATTGGCGCTGCGCGAGCGGCTCTACTCGGCGCCCTACTACCGGCTGGTCCACGCCGAGGCCGACGGGCTTCCGGGCGTGGTAATCGATCGCTTCGGCGCGGTTGCGGTCATCCAGCCCAATGCCGCGTGGGCCGAGCGTCTGGTCGAAGACTTCGCCGCGGCTCTGGGTGAGATTGCCGGCATCGGCGCCGTGGTGAAGAACGGCACGGGGCGGGCGCGGGCCTTGGAAGGGCTGCCGGAGGAGACCGCGGTGTTGCGGGGCAATGTGGGCGGTCCGGTCGAGGTGCCGATGAACGGCGCGATCTACCTGGCCGACCTGATCGGTGGACAGAAGACCGGGCTCTACTTCGACCAGCGCGAAAATCACGCCTTCGCGGCCCGGCTGGCGCGGGGCGCGCGGGTGCTCGACGTCTTCGCCCATGTCGGCGGCTTCGGCCTCGCGGCGCTGGCCGCCGGCGCCGCCTCGGCGCTGGCGGTCGACGGTTCGGCCCCGGCCCTGGCGCTTGCGAACCAGGGGGCGGAGCGGATGGGCGTGGCGGACCGTTTCGCGACCCGGCAGGGGGATGCCTTCGACACGCTCGCCAGCTTCGCGGAGGAGGGCGAGCGCTTCGATCTCGTGATCTGCGACCCGCCGGCCTTCGCCCCCTCGAAGCCAGCGCTCGAGGCGGGCTTGCGCGCCTATGAGAAGATCGCGCGCCTCTCGGCGCCGCTGGTAGCGCCGGGCGGCTTCCTCGTGCTCTGCTCGTGCAGCCACTCCGCCGATCTGCCGAAGTTCCGCCTCGCCTGCACCCGAGGGCTCGGCCGGGCCGGGCGTGTGGCGCAGCTGATTCACACCGGTTTCGCCGGACCCGATCACCCACAGCACCCTGCATTGCCCGAGTCGGGCTATCTCAAGGCGCTGTTCTTCCGGCTTTCCTGATGCGGGCCTTTCTCGACGCCTGCGTGCTCTATCCCACCGTCCTGCGGGAGGTGCTGCTCGGGGTGGCGGACGCGGGGCTCATCGAGCCCGCCTGGTCGCCCCGGGTGCTGGAGGAATGGGCGCGGGCGGCCGCGCGGCTCGGCCCGGGGCAGGAGGCGGTGGCGCGGGGCGAGATCGCGATGCTGAAGGCGCGCTGGCCGGGGGCGCTGGTCGCCGACGATCCGGGCGTCGGGCTCATCCTGCCCGACGCCGACGACGCGCACGTCGTCGCTGCCGCTCGGGGCGCGGGTGCGGAGCTCATCGCCACGCTCAACCTGCGCGACTTCCCGGCCCGCGCGCTGGCCGATCTCGGGCTGCACGCCGAGCATCCGGACGCCATCCTGGTTCGGCTCTGGGCGGATCACCCCCAGGCGGTGACACGGGCCGCCGAGAAGGTCCGCGCCGAGGCGGAGCGGCTCTCGGGCCAGCCGCAGCCGCTACGCACGCTCATGAAGCGTGCCTACCTGCCGCGGCTTGGCAAGGCGCTGGCCTCCTGA
>JBFKAV010000052.1:0-19929 GCA_041621405.1 Paracoccaceae bacterium | reverse complement strand
AGTACATTCTCGCCCGCCTGAAGGAGCGCGGGCTGGGCGAGATCGAGGCGCCCGGCGAGGTAGATATGGGTCCGGTCCGCCGGCTGATCGACGCGGGCTACCTGGAGTTCCTCGAAACCGCCTGGGAGGCCTGGAAGGCCGCCGGCATGGCCGGCGAGATCATCGCCCAGGGCATGCCGACGCGGCGGATGCGCATGGACCGCATCCCCCGCCATATCGATGGCAAGGTCGGCTACTACTGCCACGCCGCGGAAACCGCGATCACCCGTGGCACCTGGGCGGCCGCGCTCTCCTCGATGGCTTCGGCCCAGGCCGCGCAGCGCACGGTGGCCGCCGGCGCGCGCGTCTCCTTCGCGCTCTGCCGCCCGCCCGGCCACCACGCCACCTCAGACCAGTACGGCGGCTACTGTTTCCTCAACAACGCCGCCGTCGCGGCCGAGATGTTCCGCGCCGACGGCGCGCCTCGCGTCGCCGTTCTCGACATCGACTTCCACCACGGCAACGGCACCCAGGACATCTTCTACCCGCGCGGCGACGTCCTCTTCGCCTCGATCCACGGCGACCCGATGGAGGCCTACCCCTTCTACCTCGGCCACGCCGACGAAACCGGCACCGGCGACGGCGAGGGCCTGAACGCCAACTACCCACTGCCGCCCGGCACCCCCTACGGCCCCTGGGCCGACGCGCTCGACGACGCCATCGCCCGGATCCGCCGCTTCGGCGCCGAGGCGCTCGTCGTCTCGCTCGGGGTCGATGCCTACAGGGACGACCCGATCAGCTTCTTTCGGCTCGACAGCCCCGACTTCACAGATGCCGGCCGCCGGATCGGCAAGCTGGGATTGCCCACCGTGTTCTGCATGGAAGGCGGCTATGCGATCGAGGCAGTGGGGCTGAACACCGTCAACGTGCTCGAGGGTTTCGAGGATGCGTGAGCTCTGCGTCGCCGTCACTTAGTTCGCCTGCTCCTGGGACCTCGAGGCCAATGCCGCCACCGCCGAGCGCCTCGTGCGCGAGGCCGCCGCCCGGGGCGCGCAGGTGATCCTGCTGCAGGAGCTCTTCGAGACGCCCTACTTCTGCATCACCGAGGAGGTACGCCACCTTTCGCTCGCCCGCCCCTTCGAGGGTCATCCCCTCGTCGCCCGGTTCGCCGCGCTCGCCCGCGAAACCGGTGCGGTGATCCTGGTCTCGTTCTTCGAGCGCGCCGGCGAGGCCGCCTTCAACTCGGTCGCGGTGATCGACGCCGACGGCCGCGTCCTCGGCCGCTACCGCAAGAGCCACATCCCCCAGGGCCCGGGCTACGAGGAGAAGTTCTACTTCTCGCCCGGCGACACCGGCTTCCGGGTTTGGGACACCGCCGTGGGCCGTGTGGGTGTGGGGATCTACTGGGATCAGTGGTTCCCCGAGGCGGCCCGCGCGATGGCGCTTCAGGGCGCCGAGGTCCTGCTCTACCCCATCGCCATCGGCTCCGAACCCCCGGCGCCCGGCTACGACAGCCAGCCCCACTGGGAAACCGCGATGCGCGGTCACGCCGCGGCTAACATCGTCCCCCTCGCCGCCTCGAACCGGATCGGCCGCGAGACCCAGGGTGATCGTGAGGTCACCTTCTACGGCTCCTCCTTCCTCGCCGGGCCGACCGGAGAGGTCGTGGCCCGCGCCTCCCGCGACCGCGAGGAGGTGCTGACCGCCCGCTTCGACCTCGACGCCGCCCTCGCGCTCCGCCGCTCCTGGGGCGTGTTCCGGGACCGGCGGCCCGGGCTCTACCGGGCGCTTGCGACCTTCGACGGCGGATAGGTCGGCGAGGCCGGGGGCTCTGCCCCCGGACCCTCGAGGTATTTGCGACAAGAGGAAGAGCGGGAAATCGCTCAGGGAGGCGGCCGGTTTCCCGGCCAGTCGGTGGCGCGGTGATAGGCCTGGCCGAGTTGAAGGATCGCACGGTCGGCACCGTGCCGGCCGAAGAGCTGAAGCCCCATGGGCAGCCCGGCCGCGCCAAAGCCTGCCGGGACTGAAAGGCAGGGCAGGCCGGCAAGGCTCACCGGCACCACCACCTCCATCCAGCGGTGGTAGGTATCCAACTTCCGCCCAGCGATCTCCCGCGGGTATCGCCAGTCGACCGGGAACGGCCAGACCTGCGCGGCGGGCAGCGACAGCGCGTCGTAGCGCGCGAACAGGCTGGCCAGGCAGGCGTACCACTCCGACCGGACCACGCTCGCGCGGTGCACCTCCAGCGCCGAAAGCCCGAGCCCGCGCTCGATCTCCCAGACCGCCTCGGGCTTCAGCCGCGCCCGCTTGGCCGGATCGGCGTGAAGCGGCGCGTGCCGCGCCGCCACCGCCCAGGAGCGCAGCACCGTCCAGCTTATCCAGAGAGGCTCGGCCGGAAACGGCGGCCCGACCGGCTCCACCCGGCAGCCATGCGCCTCGAAGACGCCGAGCGCGGCCTCGCAGAGCTCGAGAATGCCGGGCTCCATGGCATGGGCCCCGCCCCAGTCGCCAAGCCAGCCGATGCGCCGCCCGGCCGGGTCGACATCGAGCCCCTCGGCATAGGGCTCGGGCGCCATCCCGTACGGCACCCTGGGATCGGGGCCCGCGAGCACCTCCAGGAGCCGCGCCACATCCTCCACGGAGCGGCCCATCGGTCCGTTGGTGGCCAGCTGATGCAGGAACGTGTCGCCCTCCGGGTCGTCGGGAACCAGCCCGTAGCTGGGGCGAAACCCGTAGACGTTGCAGAAGGCGGCGGGGTTGCGGAGCGAGCCCATCATGTCCGAGCCGTCCGCCACCGGCACCAGCCGCGCCGCCAGCGCCGCCGCCGCGCCGCCCGAGGAGCCGCCGGGCGTCCGCGCCGGGTCGTAGGGGTTCCGTGTCGGCCCGTAGACCTCGTTGAACGTTTGGCTGCCGAGCCCGAACTCCGGGGCGTTGGTCTTGCCGATCACGATCGCGCCGGCCGCGCGCAGCCGCCGCGCCAGCGTCCCGTCCGCCACCGGCACGAAACCCGCGTAGAACGGCGAGCCCCAGGTGGTCACGATCCCCGCCGTGGCCTCGAGGTCCTTCACCGCAAGCGGAAGGCCGTGCAGCCAGCCCTTGCGCGGCCCGTGGTCGGCGGCCGCCGCTTCCGCCATCAGCGCCGCGCGCGGGCGTAGCGCGACGATCGCGTTCAGCTGCGGATTGCGTGCCTCGATCCGGTCGAGGAAGGCCGCCATCACCTCGGCCGACGAGAGCGTGCCTGCGGCAAGGCAGTCGGAAAGCGCCGAGGCGCCAAGCTCGGTGAGGCCCGCCATCGCGCCGAGCCTAGGCCTTGCGGCAGCGCCGATCCAGCGCCCGCCTCCACCGGCATGATAATTTCCGTTTGCGTTAATTAACTAACCATGCAATAATGCATTCCTATGGAGGACAGATGCCCGACCTGCCCGACCTCTTCGCCGCGCTCTCCGACCGCACCCGCTTCGCCATCGTCGAGCGGCTGATGGCCGAGGGCGAGATGCCGGTTGCCCAACTGCGCGAGGGCCTGCCTCTCTCCGCCCCCGCGGTGTCTCGGCACCTGGGCGTGCTCGCCGAATGCGGCCTCGTCGAGCGCCGCGCCCGGGGCCAGCAGCGGCTCTACTCGGTGCGCCCCGAGGCGATGGCCGACATCGCCCGCTGGACCGCCGCCCACCGCGCCTTCTGGCAGTCGGGACTCGACCGCCTGGAAGCGGCTATCCTTTCAAGCGAGGTGTCCCCATGACCGATGTCATTCTGGAGCGCATCCTGCCCGCGGCCGTCGATCGGGTGTTCGAGTTCGTCACCCGCCACGAGCACCTCGTCACCTGGTGGGGACCCGAGGGCATGTCGCTGCCCGAAGAAGCGCTCGACTTCACCCGCCCCGGCCCCTGGTATTCGGTGATGATGAATTCCCAGGGCCAGCGCTACAAGGTGAGCGGCCAGGTCACCTCGGTCAGGAAGCCGAACCTCGTCGCCTTCACCTGGGGCTGGCACGACGAGAACGACCGGCGCGGCCACGAAAGCCACGTGACGATCGAGATTTCCGAGGCCGGCCCGGGCAAGGCCCGGCTCCGCCTGAGCCATGCGCGCTTGCCCGATGCCGAGGCAGCCAAGTCCCACGAGGAGGGCTGGACCTCGACCCTGACGAAGCTCGAACGCGCCGTTGGCACCTGAATCCGCAACCCCAACAGGAGGACTAAGACCATGCCCAAGTTCATCTTCGCCTATCACGGCGGCAAGAAGCCAAGCTCGCCCGAGGAGGGCGAAAAGGTCATGGCCGAATGGGGCGCCTGGTTTCAGACGCTCGGCGCCTCGGTGGCCGACCCCGGCGGCCCGGTCGGGCAGTCGCAGACGGTGGCCAAGTCGGGCGTGGCCGAGAATGGCGGTGCCAACCCGCTCTCCGGCTACACGCTCGTCAGCGCCAAGGACTACGCCGCCGCCACCGCCATGGCCAAGGGTTGCCCGATGGTCAAGGACGGCTCGGGCAACGTCGAGGTGGCCGAAGTCCTCGAGATGTGAAGCGCGTCCCCTGGCGTGCACGACCCGGGGCCAAACGGCCCCGGGTTTTCATGAAGGAAGGATCGCGATGAAATACGGGATCGCCGTCAGCTACCGCTACGAAGGCGACGAGGCCGCATGGGAGAAGGTTGTCGCCGACTTCACCGGTGCCCTCTCGGCCGACGCCGCGCTCAGCGGGCGCTTCACCTACCACGTGCAGAAATCCGAAGGCGGCCAGCGCCTGCACATCGGCCGCTGGGACGCGGAGGAATCGGTGAAGCTCCTGCAATCGCGCGACTATTTCACCCGCTTCGCCGCGGCGCTCAAGGGTCTCGCCGGCGACAGCCTGAGCTCGCAGCGCTTCGAGGTCACCCACACGGCCTTGCCCTGAGCTGCGCTTCACCCTGGCTCAAATATCCTCAGGGGGGTTGCGGGGGGCAGAATGCCCCCCGCCCCAGTCGGATCGCACCCGCGATCCGAAGCTCTACTTCTGCAGCTCGGTCCAGATCGCCGAATAGAGCTGGGTCGCCGAGGCCGGGCAGGTCGGCAGGAACTGGCCGGCCGCCTTGAACTCCTCGGGGATCACCACCTCGGGCGCGGTCTTCATGTCCTCGGGCATGAACGCCTCCGAGCCGGAGATGCCGTTGGCGTAGCGCGCGAAGGCCGAGATCATCGCCGCGTTCTCCGGCGCCATGATGAAGTCGAGGAACTGGTAGGCCTCCTCCACGTTCTGCGCGTCCGACAGCAGCGCGACCGAATCCATCCACAACGGATAGCCCTCGCGCGGATAGCCGTAGGCAACCGGCGGGTTGGCCAGCCGCGCCCGCATCGTCGAGCCGTTCCAGTTCACCGAGGCTGCCCAGTCGTTGTTGGAGAGCTTCTCGGTCGGGCCGTAATCCATCGAGATCCAGTCCGGCTTCGCGGCCATCAGATTGTCGCGCACGCGCTTCAGCACCTCGAGATCCTCGGTGCAGGGCTCGCCGCCGGCATGGAAGATCGCCAGCGCCATGACGTCGTTCATCTCGGGCACGACGTTGATCTTGCCCTTCAGCTCGTCGGGCACGTTGAGGAAGATGTCCGAGGTGTTGATGTCGCCCGAATAGACCGAAGTGTTCACCGCGATCCCGGTCGTTCCCCACTGCCACGGCACGGTGTGTTTGCGGCCCGGGTCCCAGGGCACGTCGCGCCATTCCGGAGCGATGTTGGCGTGGTTGGGCAGCTTGGAGAGGTCGAGCTCCTGAACCAGGCCCTTCTCGACCCAGATCGGCACGTAGTTGGCCGAGGGCACCACCAGGTCGAAGCCGGCGCCGCCGGCCTCGACCTTGGCGAGCGCCGTGTCGTTCGAATCATAGTCGGTGATGGTCACTTCGATGCCGGTCTCGGCCTCGAACTTCTCGATCAGCTCGGGGCTGGTGTAGTTGCCCCAGTTGAAGAGGTTGAGCACCCCTTCGGCCTGGGCCGCCGCGGCGGTGGCCGTCAGCGCAACGGTGGCAAGAAGCAGTCTCTTCATGTCGTCCTCCTTGTTGGCAACACGCGGGGTTCAGCCCCGCTTCCGGGTAAGCAGAAAGAACGCGGTCAGAAGTCCGACCGTCACCGCCAGGAGCACGGTCGAGATCGCGTTGACCTCGGGCGTGACGGCGCGGCGGATCTGGCCGAGCATGTAGGTCGGCAGCGTATCCTGCCCGGCGGATTTCACAAACTCCGTGATGATCACGTCGTCCAACGAGATCACGAAGGCGAGCATTGCTCCGGCGACGATGCCGGGCGCCATCAAGGGCAGCGTCACCCGCCGGAAGGCCCGCCAGGGCGTGGCGTAGAGGTCGGCGGCGGCGGTCTCGAGCGTCAGGTCCATGCCTTCGAGCCGAGCGCGGATCGGAAGGTAGGCGAAGGGCACGCAGAACGCCGAATGGGCCAGGATCAGGTACCCCAGCCCCTGGTACCCGGTCGCCACCCTGATCGAGGCGAAGAAGATCAGCAGCGCCACCGCGGTGACGATCTCGGGCACCATCAGCGGCTGGTTGATCATCACGTAGATCAGGGTCTGGCCCTTGAAGCGGCCCCGCCGCGTGGTGCCGAGCGCCGCCATCGTCGCCAGCACGGTCGAGATCGCCGCCGCGAAGCTCGCCACGATCAATGAGCGGATCGCCGCCCGCTGCACCACCTCGTTCTCCCATGCCGCGCCGTACCACCTCAGCGAAAAGCCGCCCCAGGCGCCGATCGAGACCGAATCGTTGAACGAGAACACCACCAGCGTCGCGATCGGCAGGTAGAGCATGGCGAAGACCGCCACCGCCACGGCGGTGAAGCCGGGCAGCGCGGTGGCCGAGAAACCGCGCCGATCAGCCATCGCGCGCCTCCTCCGTGGTCGCGCGCACGTAGACGAGAAGCGCCACGACCACGATCATCAGGAGCAGCATCGACAGCGCCGCCCCGAGCGGCCAGTTCCGGCCCTGGCCGAACTGCAGCTCGATGAAGTTGCCGATCATCATCTGCTTGCCGCCGCCCAGCAGCCTGGGCGTCACATAGGCGCCGAGCGAGGGCACGAAGACGAGGATCGAGCCGGCAACGATGCCGGGGCGGATGATCGGCAGGACGACCTTTCGCAGCACCCGCCAGCGTGTGGCGTAGAGGTCGTAGCCCGCCTCGATCAGCCGCATGTCGAAGCGGTCGATCGCGGCGAACAGCGGCAGCACCATCAAGGGCAGGTAGACATAGGCCATGCCGATCAGAACCGCCGTCTCGGTGAAGACGATCTGGATCGGCACCTCGATCAGTCCCAGCCCGAGAAGGATGTTGTTGATCAAGCCCTCGTTGCGGATCACCTCCAGGATCGCGAACGTGCGAATGAGGAGGTTGGTCCAGAACGGGATGGTGATCAGGAACAGCCACAGCGCCCGCTGCGAGGCCGGCCGCGTGGCGATGAACCAGGCCGTCGGCAGACCCAGCGCGAACGTGATCGCCGTGGTCAGGAGCGAAAGCCTGACGCTGCGCCAGAAGATCGCCAGATGCGCGTCCGCTGCGCTGACCGTCCCGTCGAAGATGTCGCGCTCGAGGAACACCCGGAACCAGCCGTCGAGCGAGAAGTCCCAGACCACGTTGCCGTATTCTCCCGGCGTCAGGAACGAGTAGGCGACGACGATCAGGAGTGGACCGGATGCGGCGACGAGCAAGAGCGCCAGTGCCGGGGCCGAGAGGAGCCAGCCGTTCCGCGTGCGCTCCCTTGCCCGTGCCGCCTCGCCCATCGCCATCTCAGTCCCCCAGGACCTGCACCGCGCCCTCGGCGAAGCGCAGCCCGACCTCGGCGCCCGGCTCCAGCCCGACGTCGCCCGACGGCGGCGACTGCAGCCGTGCGACTATCGCGGTGCCGTCGGCCAGCCGGAGGTGGCAATGGGTGTCGGTGCCGAAATAGACGGTGTCGGTCACCGTCGCCGCGAGGCCGCCGGCGTCCCCCGCCGCCGCGATCCGCACCTGCTCGGGTCTGACCGCCAGCGTCACGGCGCCGGCGGGCGCCTCGGTCCTGCCTACGCTCTGGCCCGATGCGAGAAGGATCGCGCCACCCTCCACCCGGCCCTTGAGGAAGTTGGTCTCCCCGATGAAATCGGCGACGAAGCGGTCCACCGGATGGTTGTAGATCTCCCTCGGCGGCCCGATCTGCAGCAGCCGCCCGTCCCGCATCACCCCGATCCGGTCCGACATCGTCAGCGCCTCTTCCTGGTCGTGGGTGACGAAGACGAAGGTGATCCCGGTCTCGTGCTGCAGGCGCTTGAGCTCGCCCTGCATCTCCTTTCTCAGCTTGAGGTCCAGGGCCGAGAGCGGCTCGTCGAGCAGGAGCACCTCGGGCGCCGGCGCCAGCGCGCGAGCCAGCGCGACCCGCTGCTGCTGGCCGCCAGAAAGCTGCTGCGGCTTGCGGCCGGCGAAGGCCTCGAGCTTCACCAGCGCCAGCATCTTCTCCACCGTCGCCGCCACCTCGGCCCTAGGCTTGCCCTGCATCTCAAGCCCGAACCCGATGTTCCCAGCCACTGTCAGGTGCGGGAACAGCGCATAGGACTGGAAGACGGTGTTCACCGGCCGCCGGTTCGGCGGCTCGGGAGTGATATCGCGGCCATTGAGCAGGATCGCCCCCGAGCTCGGCGTCTCGAAACCGGCGACGCAGCGCAGAAGCGTGGTCTTGCCGCAGCCCGACGGACCGAGCAGCGTGAAGAACTCCCCCTTCCGCACTGCGACCGACACGTCGTCGAGCGCCCTGAGCGCGGTTTCACCCGCGCCGAACACCTTCACGACGTTCCGCGATTCCACCGCCGCGTCATCGGCCACGCCGTTCTCCCTGTAGGTCTTGACCTGCATGCTTCGTCGGGGCCGGCGCGCATTGCAAGAGGCTAGAAGGCCATCGCCGGCCGCCGGTCGAACCACGGCTGCGCCACCTCGATCTCGCGGCAGAGCGCGATTAGCGCCTCGTCGGCGCCGAACCGCGCGGCAAACTGCACGCCGACCGGCAGGCCCTCGGGCGTCCAGTGCAGCGGCAGCGAGGCGGCGGGCTGGCCCGAAGCGTTGAACGGCGCGCAGAACGGCGAATATGCGAACACCATCCCGGGCCCCATGCGGTACTGCAGGTAATCCTCGGCGCCGTGCGAGAACCGCCCCACCTCGGCGGGCGGCTCGGCCAGGGTCGGCGAAAGCAGGATGTCGTAGCCCTCGAAGAACGCCGCCATCTCGCGGCCATAGGCGTGGATCTTGCCCACCGCCTCCAAGTAGTCGGCCCCCGAGATCCCCTCGGCATAGGCGATCGCGCTCCGGGTCACGCCCTCCACGTCATCCGGCTTGAGGCTGCGCCCGGCCAGCGCCTTCCTGACCGAGAGCGCCGTACCGCAGGCGACGATCTTGGTCCAGGCCCGCATCATGCCGTCGTGATCGGCCTTGGGCCGTGCCTCCTCGACCTCGTGGCCGAGATCCAGCACTAGCTTCGCCGCCGCCTCGGCGGCCTTGCTGCATTCGGGATCGACCGGCGCCCCGGCGAACGTGGTCGTGCAGAGCGCCACCCGCATCCGCCGGGGCTTCCGCCGGATCGCGGCGACGTAGCCCTCGGCCAGCGGCGGCGCCCAGTAGGGCGCACCGAGATCGGCGCCCTCGCAGGCGTCCATCAGCGCCGCGGCGTCGCGCACCGAGCGGGTCAGGAAGCCGTCGACCACCATCCCCGCCCAGCCTTCGCCGATATAGGGCCCGTCGGGAAACCGCGCCCGCGTCGCCTTGAAGCCGAAGAGCCCGCAGGAGGAGGCCGGGATCCGCACCGACCCTCCGCCGTCCCCCCCGTGCGCCGCCGGCACGATCCCGGCCGCTACCGCCGCCGCGGCACCGCCCGACGAGCCGCCGGGCGTGCGCGAGAGGTCCCAGGGGTTGCGCGTCGGCCCGCCGTAGACCGCGGCCTCGGTCGCCGGGCCGATCCCGCCCTCGGGCGTGGTCGTCCGCCCGAAGGTCACGAGCCCGGTGGCGTGCAGCCGCTCGTAGATCACGCTGTCGCGGGCGTAGCGGGTGTTCCTGAAAAGCCGCGAGCCGTTGTGCGAGGGGAAGTCCCGCGCCTCGGCACCGAGGTCCTTGAGCAGGAACGGCACGCCGCGGAGCGGCCCCTCGGGCAGGCCCTCGGCGATGTGCCGCCGCGCCACCTCCTCCTGCACCAGCACCACGGCGTTGAGCTTCGGATTCAGCGCCTCGACGCGCTCAAGCGCGGCGTCGAGCAGCTCCCCCGCCGTCACGGCACCTTCGGCGACCAGGGCGGCGAGGCCGGTAGCGTCGTGCTCGCCGTAGTCGCGCATCACCCGATTTCCAGGTCCGCGAGCAGCCAGGCCCATTGCGAGGCGTGCATGTCCCGGTCCTCGCGGCTGCCCTGCACGGTGGGGCGCGGCATCGAGATCTTCACGACGTTCAGCGCGGGAATGTCGAACCGCTTCAGCACCTGCGTCGGCTGGCCGTAGAGCCGCGCCACCTCGGCCGTCGAGAGCCCGCGCGCCACCCGCTCGTAGGCCGCGGCATCCGGGCAGAAGATGTCGATTGTCAGCCAGAACGGCCCGGCGTTCTTGGCGCGGAGCCGGTCGGCGACCTCGCCCAGCCTAGCCAACTGTCGCGACCTCCAGCCGGAACGCCGCCATCGGATCGTCGAGCCGCATCACGTGGTTGAGCGTGAACTCGTAGAGCGGCCCCCGCGCCCAGTCGGCGGGCGAGAATGGGAAGGCGAAGGTCGCCTGCGGTTCCTCGTCGGTCAGCGGAAAGTGCAGAAGCCAGGGGTTGGCGAGCTTGGCGATCTCGCCCGCCCGCTCCTGGCTTTCGGCGGTGACGATGCAGAGCACGCCCACCTCGGCCGGCACCACGCGCGAGGTCTCGAGCGCGCCCAGCGTGGCCGACTTCCCGATCAGCCGGAAGTCGAGCGCATAGTCGCCCTCGGCCAGGCCCATCCCTCTCTCGATCTCGCGTCGCAGGAACCCGCCAAGCCGCTCGACCCAGGCCTCGGCATTCTCCACGTAGCGCGGCTCGCGGAGCGTGACGAGGATCGTGGACTGGTATCCGACCAGCCGCGCCCCCTCGAGCTTCACCGTGTAGTCGCCGGGCAACCATTCCGACCCGGTCACCCGGACCCGCCGCGCATCCAGCTGCGCATACTCCGCCCCGCGCACGTCGAGATGCCCGCCCGGCTCGTGCAGCACGAAGGGATCGGCGTTCTCGTAGAGCATGTGCGCGGCCACCGACCGCGGCGTGCAGCGCGCCGCCTCGAGGCCGGGCTCGACCGTGAAGCCCGTCTCGTCGAAATCGATCACGATGACGCCCGAGGTTGCGTGGCTGGTGCAGAGCGATCCGCATTCGCCGATCTTGGCGCCGTGCCAGGCGCCGCCCGGATGCACTCCGCGCGTAAGCGGCAGGGCCGCGATCGTCGCGGTGTCGGTCGTGCGCCCGGCGATGACGATGTCGGCCCCTGTCGCCAGCGCCGCCGCGATCTGCTCGGCACCCGCCAGCGCCACGATGTTCGTCATCCGGGCGAAATCGCCCTCGGCCACCTCGGGCGCGGGGTCGAGCGGGCGGATCCGCCCCTCGGCCATCGCCGTCGCGACGCGCTCGGCCGGCTGGTCGGAATAGAGCCGCGCGACTGTGAGCTTCTGGCCCAGCTCGGCGGCGAGCTCGGCGGTGATCTCCGCCATCCAGTCGACGGTGGCATCGGTGCCGCAGGTGCCGGCCGTGCCCACCACGAGGGGCACGCCCGCCTCGGCCCGCGCCTTCATCAGCCGCCGCCACTCCGCCTTCGTCGCCGCCCGCGAGTATTTCGACCGCCCGGTGCCCAGGTAGGCCGGCCCCGAGTCGGTCGACCCGCCGTCGACCGCGATGATGTCGGGCGCCATCGCCAGCGCCCGCGCCAGCGCCGCGTCGTCGAACCCCATCCCGAGCGCGCCGGTCGGGATCAGCACCCGCGCGCCCATCAGTCGGTGATCGCCTGCGGCTTGCGCAGCACGTTGCGCAGGAACATCGGCGCCACGAAGCCCGCGATCGCCGCGACCCAGAGCCCGACCGCGATCTTGCTGGAGAAGAGGAAGGTCCAGTCGCCAGACGACAGCACCATCGCGCGCCTGAGGTTGTCCTCCATCGCGTTGCCGAGAAGGATGCCGAGGATGATCGGCACGGTCGGCACGTCGAGCTTGCGGCAGACGTAGCCCAGCACCCCGAAGAACACCATCAGCACCAAGTCGAAGTAGCTGCCAGACAGCGAGTAGATCCCGACGAACGAGATCATCATCACCCCCGGCAGCAGCACCCATGGCGGCACCATCAGCACCTTCACGAAGATTTTCACCATCGGCACGTTCATGACGAGAAGCACGATGTTGGCGATCAGCAGCGCCGCGATGAGGCCCCAGATCACGTCGGGCCGGTCGGTGAAAAGCGTCGGTCCCGGGGTGATGTTGAGCGTCATCAGCAGCGCCAGCAGCACCGCCGTCGTCCCCGATCCGGGCACGCCGAGCGTCAGCATTGGGATCAGCGCGCCGCCGGCGGCCGAGTTGTTGCCGGCCTCGGGTGCCGCGACGCCTTTCGGGTTGCCCGTTCCGAACGTGTGCCCGTCCCGCGCCACGGCCTTCTCGCCCATATAGGCGAGAAACGACCCGAGCGAGGCGCCGGCGCCCGGAAGGATGCCCGCGACGAAGCCGATCACGGTGCCGCGCAGCATCGTCCATTTCGCGATCCAGATATCGCGCCAAGGTATGGTGACCTTGTCGAGCTTCACCCCGATCGCAGTCGACTTGCCGTGGCTCTCGATGAAGAAGAACACCTCCGACACCGCGAAGAGCCCGACGATGGCGACGAGGAAATCGATCCCGTCCATCAGGTGCAGGTGACCGCCGGTGAATCGCGGCATGCCCGAGGTGTTGTCGAGCCCGATCATCGCGAAGGCGAGCCCGATGCAGGCCGCGATCGCGGCCTTGGCCTGGTTGTTCGAGGCCATGCCGCCCAGCGTGCAGAACGCCAGGAGGTAGAGCGCGAAATACTCCGCCGGCCCGAAAAGGTACGCGACCCGCGCCAGTACCGGCGCCACCAGCATCAGTCCGACCGTTGCCAGGAACGCACCGACGAACGACGCCACGCCGGACAGCACCAGTGCATCGCCCGCCCGCCCCGCCTTGGCCATCGGATAGCCGTCGAGCGTCGTCATCAGCGCCGGCTCGTCACCGGGGATGTTCAAGAGGATCGAGCTGATCCGCCCCCCATACATGGCGCCGTAGTAGACGCTCGTCAGCAGGACCAGCGCCGAGGTCGCGTCGAGGCCGAGCGAGAACGAGAGCGGGATCAGGATGGCGACGCCGTTTGAGGGCCCGAGCCCCGGCAGCGCGCCGATGATCGTGCCGAGAAAGCAGCCCAGCACCGCCAGGGCCAGCGTGAAGGGGCTGAGAGCGATGGAGAATCCGAGGTAGAGGTTGGCGAGAAGGTCCATCTTGCGGCTACCCCAGCAGCGCCTTGGGCAGGGCGACGAGGCCCAGGCCAAGCACGTATTTGAAGAGAACGAAAAGCCCGCCCGAGAGGCCGATGCCGGTCAGGATCGCCGGCACCACGCGGGGGCCGATCTGGTAGCTCAGGATACCCGCCGCGATCGCCGTGGGGATCAGAAACCCCATCGGCTTCAGCGCAAAGGCGTAGCCGACCATGACCGCCACCGCGATGGCGAGATTCACGAAGACCAGCGGCTGCGGCCAGTCCGGCTCGGGATCGGGCTTCCACATCAGGTAGCCGCCGCAAATCGCCGCGATCGAGCCGATAAGGATCGGAAACGTCTTGGACCCGACCGGGTCGGCGAGAAAGCTGGTCTGAAGCTGAAGGGCGCCCGCGATCAACGCGAGCGCCACAACGAAGACGACCAGACCGAAGATCCGGTCCGATGCCATTACTGGATCACTCCGATTTCCTTCGACATCGCCTCGGTCTCGGCGATCACGTTGTCGATCCAGGACTGGAAGTCGCCGCCGACCTTGGTGAAGGGCGCCAGGCCGTTGGCCTCCATCGCCGCCTTCCACTCGTCGCTGTCGGCCACCGCCTGCAGCTTCGCGGCCCAGGCGTCGAACTGCTCGTCCGAGATGTCCTTCGGCACGTAGAGACCGCGCCAGTTCACCGCGACGACGTCATAGCCCTGCTCCTTCGCGGTCGGGATGTCCTCGAAGCCCGGAACCCGCTCCTCGGTCAGGACAGCGAGCGCGCGGACCTCGCCCGACTTGATGAAGCCGACGATCTCCGAGAGATCGCCCGTCATCACCTGGGTGAAGCCGCCGATCGTCTGGGTCACCGCATCCGCGCCGCCGTCGACGCCGATGTACTTGACCGCGCGGATGTCGTCGAAGCCGCCGGCCTTCAGCACCTGCAAGGGCTTCATGTGGTCGAAGCCGCCCGCGGCCGAGCCGCCCGCGAAGGCGACGGACGCCGGGTCTGCCTTGATCGCGTTGACCATGTCGTCGAGGTTCTGCAGCGGGCTGTCGGCCGCCACCACCAGAACGCCGGGATCGGCGCCGATGGCGCCCACGAAGCGCACCTGGTCGGCGGTCGCGTCGCCGTAGGCCTTCTGCGCCAGCCGCGTCGTCGTCGCCGAGGATGCGGCAACGATAAGGTCGGGATCGCTGCTGCGCTCGGCCACCACGTTGCTGAACGCGAGCCCGCCGCCGGCACCGGCCATGTTGGTTACCTGCACCGGCTGGTCGACCTCGCCGATGTCGTAGAGGATCTTGCCGATCTGACGGCAGGTGAAGTCCCAGCCGCCGCCGGGGTTGGCCGGCGCGATGCACTCGGTGGCCATCGCGGGCAGCGCGAAGGCCATCAGCGCGCCTACGGCGACGCCGCGCAGGATTGTCTTGTTCATCATTTCTCCTCCCAAGGGTCGTTTTGTCTCGCTGGGGAGGTCGCGCAGCTCTTCCCGCCGCACAGGCCCTCCCCTTGCAGATTGCCACGATTCGCGCGCAACCTGACAGCAACCTGTCACGGAAAGGGGAATCGGGCCAGTGCGCTTCCTCCTCGTCGAGGACAACGGCGATCTTGCCCGCGCGGCGCAGACCCGGCTCGCGCTCGACGGACACGGCGTCGACTGGGCCGCCTCGCTCGCCGAAGCCGAGAACCATCTCCTGGCCGCGCCCTACGACCTGATCCTGCTCGACATCATGCTCCCCGACGGCGACGGTCGCGACTTCCTCGCGGCCCAGCGCCGCGCCCGGCGCGACACCCCGGTGATCGTGATGACGGCGCGCGCCGCCGTCTCCGACCGGGTGGCGCTCCTCGACACCGGCGCCGACGACTACATCACCAAGCCCTTCGACTTCGCCGAGCTGGAGGCCCGCGTCCGCGCCGTGCTCCGCCGCCGCGGCGGCGCCGCCGAGACGCTTCGCCGCTACGCCGACCTCACCTTCGACCCGCTGAAGGCCACCATCACCATCGCCGGCGAGGCGCGAGAGCTCAGGAACCGCGAGCTCCGGCTCTTCGAGGTCCTGCTCTCAGCCCCCGATTGCATCTTCTCCAAGCCGCACCTCTGCGACCGGCTGTTCTCCTACGCCGAGGCGGTTACCGACAACGCCATCGAGGTCTACGTGGCCCGCCTGCGCAAGAAGCTCGCCGGCAGCGCCGCGCGCATCGAAACCGTGCGCGGCGTCGGCTACCGGCTCACCGCCGACTGATGCGCCAGCCGTTCTTATCCCACTCGATCCGCCAGAGGCTGATCCTGCAGCTCCTCGTCGTGGCGGCGGTGCTCGCGGCGCTGCTCTACCTTTCGGTCCGCAGCGTCGCCGACGCCGCCGTCGAGACCACGCAGGACGGCATCCTCGGCGCTGCCGCCACCGCGGTCGCCGAGCAGCTCCGCGGCGGCGAGGACGGCGTCGAGATCGACCTGCCCTACTCCGCCTTCTCGATGCTCGGTGCGACCGGTGCCGACCGCGTCTTCTACCGCATCCTGGTGGCCGGCGAGACCGTCACCGGATACGACGACCTGCCGCTGCCGCCCGAGGCCGACCGCCTGCTCGCACCGGTCTTCTACACCCGCGCCTTCCGCGACACCGAGGTCCGCATCGCCGCCCTCGAACGCACGCTCCTGGTCGATCGCCGCCCGGTCGCCGTGGCGGTGCTCGTCGCCCAGACCCGCCTCGGCCAGGAGGCGATCGTCGCCGCGATGGCCAACCGCGCCGCGGCGCTCGGCCTCGGCTTCTTCGCCGTCGCCGCGCTGCTGTCGCTCGTCACCGCGGGCTCGGTGCTCCGCCCGGTGAACCGCCTCGCCGAGGCGGTGGCCCGCCGCGGCCCACGCGACCTGAGGCCGCTCGCTCATCCGACCCCGGCCGAGCTCGCCCCCTTCGTCACCGCGCTCAACGCCTTCATCGCCCGCCTCCGCGCCGCCCTGACCCGCACCGAGACCTTCATCGCCGAGGCCGCCCACCACATCCGCACGCCGCTCGCCACCGTCCGCGCCCGGGCCGAGATCGCGCTCCGGCAGACCGATGACGAAAACACCCGCGCCACGCTCCGCTCGGCGATCCGCGCCGTCGAGGACAGCGCCCGCGCCGCCTCCCAGCTGCTCGACCACGCCACCGTCGTCTACCGCACCGACCAGCGCGCCGAGGAACGCCTGGACCTCGCCCGGCTCACCCGCGACGTTGCCCGCAACCTTTCGCCCACGGCCGAGCTCAAGGACCTCTCCCTCGCCGTCGCGGTCCCGGACTCGCCGGTCGAGGTCACTGGCGACCGGCTCCTCCTCAAGAGCGCGCTGCACAACCTCGTCGACAACGCGATCAAATACTCTCCGGCGGAGGGGACCATCGAGATCGCCCTGCGCCCGAATGGCCGCTCTGTCGAGATTACTGTGGAGGACCGCGGTCGCGGCCTCGAAGGCGCCACCACCCGCGACCTCACCCGGCGTTTCTGCCGCGGCGCCAATGTTGCCGATGTCGTCGGCTCCGGCCTCGGACTCACCATTGTCGAGGAGGTCGCCGCCGCCCATGGCGGCCGCTTCGGGATCGCCGACCGGCCAGGCGGCGGCGCCTCTGCATACCTCACCTTGCCGCTCGCCTGACCGAACCATCCCGACCGGCGGAATTGCTCCAGCTTGAGGCGGACCCGAGCGCCCCCAAGCCCGAGGCGAGGGCGCGAGATTAGGAGTCCTGCGCCGCAGGCGCGCAAGTCGTGCCCCGGCCCGGGCCTTGCCGTCGCGCCCTTCAGCGTGAATGCTGCGGCGAGATCCGGATCCCGCCCATGCGCCTTCTCGCCGCCCTCGCCCTCCTCCTCCTCGCCGCGCTACCGGCGCTCGCCCTCGAGATCGAGGAGGAGACCCTGTTTCCCGCCAGCCCGGCCGTGGCCGAGCTCACCATCCTCTCCACCACCGACACGGTGATCTTCGAGCCCCTGATCCGCGCCTTCCAGGCCACCCGCCCCAACCTTTCGATCCGCTACACCGTGGCCTCCAGCCAGGAGCTCTACCGCGCGCTCTACGACGAGGCGGCGGCCTTCGACCTCGCGATCTCCTCGGCGATGGACCTGCAGATGAAGCTCGCCAATGACGGCCTCGCGCAGTCGCACCGCTCGCCCGCCACCGAGGCGCTGCCGGCCTGGGCGCACTGGCACGACCAGCTCTTCGCCTTCGCCCAGGAGCCGGTGGTCCTGGTTGTCTCCGCCCGCGCCTTCGAGGGCCTGCCAGTGCCCCGCACCCGCGCCGATCTCGTGCGGCTCCTGCGCGACCATCCCGGGCACTTCGAGGGCCGGATCGGCACCTACGACCCCGCGCTCTCCGGTGCCGGCTATCTGTTCGCCACGCAGGACGCGCGGCAGTCCGACACCTTCTGGCGGCTGGCCGAGGTGATGGGCGCGCTCTCGCCCCGACTCTACGCCGCCACCGCCGACATGCTCGCTGACCTCGAGGCGGGTCGGATCGCGCTCGCCTACAACGTGCTCGGCAGCTACGCCACCGCCCGGCTCGCCGCGCAGGGCGACGCCCGGATCGTCGAACTCGAGGATTTCACACTCACGCTCCTGCGCACCGCGCTCATTCCGCGCACCGCGCCCGACCCCGAACTCGGGGCAGCCTTCCTCGACTTCCTGCTCTCGCCCCAGGGCCAGCGCCTGATCGAGAACGAGACCCGGCTGCCGCCGATCGACGAGGCGGCGCTGGCCGCCGGCCAGCACCTGCGGCCGATCCGCCTCGACCCTGGGCTCCTGGTCTATGTCGACCCGATCAAGCGTCGCCGCTTCCTCGAGGAATGGCGCGCCGCGCTGGTCCAGCCCTGAGTCGGGCCGTCCGCCGATCCCGCCGCGCCCTCGGGAAAGATGTCGCGGAGATGCGATAACCGGTCGGGCGGGCCTGTCTTCCGGCGCGTCGCCGATCTAGGTTCCCGGCAACGCGATTCGAACAGGGGGAACCCATGATCCGTCACCGCAGTCTCGCCGCCGCTCTGCTGGCGATTGCCGCCACCGCGGCGACGGCGCAGGAGCAAGTGAGCTTCGGCACCAACTGGGTCGCCCAGGCCGAGCACGGAGGCTTCTACCAGGCCCTCGCCGACGGCACCTACGCCGCCTGCGGCCTCGGGGTCATCATCCTCCCCGGCGGCCCGCAAGTGAACAACCGCGCCCAGCTCGCCGCCGGCAGGATCGACTTCTACATGGGCGGCAGCCTCCTGCAGGCCTTCGCCGCGGTGAAAGAGGGCATCCCCTCCGTGGTCGTCGCCGCGATGTTCCAGAAGGAGCCGCAGGTGCTCCTCACCCACCCCGGCGCGGTCCAGAGCTTCGAGGAGGTCGCCGGCCTCGAAGAGATGATCATCGGCAACCTCGGCTACGAGACCTTCTACCGCTGGCTCGTCTCCGAGCACGGCTTCTCCCCCGAAAAGCGGGTGCCCTACGCCTTCAACCCCGCCCCCTTCATCGCCAACCCGCGCTCGGCGCAGCAGGGCTACGTCACCTCCGAGCCCTTCGCCATCGAACAGGCCGCCGGCTTCGAGCCCGACGTCTGGCTCCTGGCCGACTACGGCTTCTCCACCTACTCCACCACCATCGAGACGATGCGGGAGACGATCGACACCCGCCCCGATGCGGTCAAATGCTTCGTCGAGGGCTCAGCCATCGGCTGGGCCAACTTCCTCCACGGCGACAACGCCGCCGCCGTCGCCGCCATCAAGGCCGCCAACCCCGAGATGACCGACGCCCAGATCGCCTACTCGATCGACGCCATGAAGACCCACGGCATCGTCGAGTCCGGCGACGCCCTGACCCTCGGCATCGGCGCGATGACGGCCGAGCGGATCGAGGACTTCTACGCCAAGATGGTCGCAGCCGGCGTCACCGAGCCCGGGCTCGACATCTCCCGGGCCTACACGCTCGACTTCGCCAACACGGGCGCCTCGCTCGAGGTGACGAAACGCCTCAAGGGCCAGTGACGCGGGAGGCCCCCAAACCCGAGGGGGCGGCCCGTCCGCCGCTTCTCGCGCTGGAGGGCGTCGGCAAGACCTTCGGCCGCGACACCGTGGCGCTCCAGGGCCTCTCGCTCGAGGTGGCCCAGGGCGACTTCCTCGCGCTTCTCGGCCCCTCCGGCTGCGGCAAGACCACCGCGCTCCGCCTCATCGCCGACCTGATCCACCCCACCGAGGGCCGCCTCCACTGGGCCGACCCGGCGGCGCAGGCCAACCTCGGCCTCGTCTTCCAGGAGCCCACCCTCATGCCCTGGGCGACGGTCGAGGACAACGTCTGGCTCCCGCTCCGCCTCCGGGGCCAGACCCGCCGCGACGCCGCCCCCGAGATCGCCGACGCCCTCGCCCTGGTCGGCCTAACCGCCGCCTCGAAGTCCTACCCCCGCGAGCTCTCCGGCGGCATGAAGATGCGCGTCTCGATCGCCCGCGCGCTCGTCACCCACCCGCGCCTGATCCTGATGGACGAGCCCTTCGCCGCGCTCGACGAGATCACCCGCTTCAAGCTCAACGACGACCTCCT
>JBFKAV010000051.1:0-19932 GCA_041621405.1 Paracoccaceae bacterium | reverse complement strand
CTGACGTCGAGCCCGACCCGGCCCGAAGTCCCGGTCGCGTGCACGATCTCGAGGAGCAGCCGAGTCTCGTCGCCGGGGCTGAGGAACCGCGGCACGGTGGCCGTCACCACCACCGGGTCGCGCACCAGCACCTCGGCCTCGGCCTGGCCGACCCCGGTCTTCGACCAGGCCACCGCCATCAGCCGCACCGTGCCGTTGAACGACGGCATCTGGAACGTCGCCCGCGCCAGCCCGTCGGGCCCCACCTGCACCGGCCCGGTGAAATAGGCCACGAGCTCCTCGGTCGGCGGCTGGCCCTCGATCCGCTTCTCGGCCAGCGCGTCGCCGCCCGAGCGCACCTCGCCGAGCGCCCCGGTCATGCCGTCGATCAGCCGTCCGTAGACGTCGCGCAGGCCAACTCCGAGCTTCCTTTGGCCGAAGTAGTGGCCCTCGGGGTCGGGGCTCTCGAAGGCGGTGAGGTTGAGGATCCCCACATCGACGGCGGCGATCGTGGCCCAGGCGGTCTCGCCCTCGGCCACGCCCTCCACGCGCAGCGCCACCTCCAGCGGCCCGCGCGGCGCTGCCTCGCCCTGCACCTCGAACGCCGCTTCAAGCCGCTTGGCGCCCGGATCGACCGCGGCATGGGCCAGCCCCAATGCCCGCGCCGGGTTGCGGCCCGCCGCCACGTCCATCGGCCGGATCACGGTCGCCGTCACGTAGGCGCCGGTGCCCCAGTCGTCGGTCACCGGGAAGCTCACCGTGTTCTCGCCCTCGGCAAGCTCCACCGCCTGCATCGCGATCAGCCGGTTCGAGACCACCGTCACCAGCCCCTTGCCGGCGAACCGCGGCACGATCCTGACGGTCGCCGTCTCGCCCGGCAGGTAGGCCGGCTTGTCGAGCGACACCGCCAGCGTGTCCGGCGTCTCCGAGGCGTCGGCCGGGGCGTACCAGCCGGCGTAGAAATCGACCGAGCTCGCCGCGAAGCTGCCGTCGGCGCGCTCGACGCGGAGCTCGTACTCGCCCCACTCAACCGGCGCCGAGACGCTGAGCGCGCCCTCGGCCGTGAGCATCGCCTCGCCCGAGGTGACCCGACTTCGCGTGGTGACCGGCTCCCATTCCCAGCCGCCGTAGAGCTGGTACCACTGGTAGCGCGTCTCCACGCGGTTCAGCGTCCACTTGACCGGCATCGCCGTGCGCTCTCCGTCCGGCCCGACCGCGATCACCTCGAACCGCGCCTCGCTGCCCTGGGGCGCCACGCCCTCGAAGGCCGGCTTGATGCCGATCAGCGCCGAGGCGGGCTCCAGGAGCCGCTCGATCCGCCGCTCCACCGGCCGGCCAGAGCCCTCGGCCACCGTCGCCGCGATCCGCGCCTGAAGCGGCCGGTCGACCGCGGCGACCTCGGGGAAGTCGACCGGGATCGTGGCGCGGCCCTCGGCGTCGGTGCGGATGCCGCTCTCGAAGAATTCGTAACGCGCCTCGAAGGGCGCGTCGTGGCGGCCGAAGAGGTAGCCCGGGTAGCCCGGCAGCTCGCGCACAGCGGTGAGCTGCACGCTGCCCTCGACCGCGAGGTCAGCGGCGGGCGGGCCGAAGAGGTAGCGCGCCTCGAGGCTCAGCAACGGCGCGTCGGCAAGCGAGATCGGCCCCTCGGGCAGGGTCAGCGTGAAGTCGATCCGCTCGGGCAGGAAGTCCTCCACCAGCACCGTCGTCGTGGCCAGGGGCGCCGCCTTCGGGTCGGCGTGGACGGCGAGCTGCCAGGCCCCCCGCGGCGCCGAGGTGGCGACCGGCATCGCGAAGACATGGCCGCCCGCCTGCGAGCTGTCGGAGAGGTGCCGCGCATACTCCACCCCGTCGGGCCGGGTCAGGATCGCGGTCAAGGGCAGGCCCTCGATCGCCTCGGCCTGCCCGTCGCGGGCCAGCGCGGTGGCGAAGATCGTCTCTCCAGCACGGTAGGCGCCGCGCTCGGTGGTCAGGAAGAGGTCGATCGGCGGCGCCGCCTCGCGGCCTTCGACGCCACGGTCGGAAAGGTCGAACTCGGGGTCGGTGAGCGACAGGAAGGCGATGTCGTCCGCGCCTTCCTCGGCGGTGACCAGCGCGGGCGCCGCGCCGCCTGTGCCGCGCGTGAGCCCGGCCGGGAACACGGCATATCCCGCCGCGTCGGTCTCGGCCTCGCCGAGGATCTCGTTGGCCCGGCTGATGAGCGTCAGCGTGACCCCGGCCTTCGGTTCGGCCGTGCCCAGCGCGCGGACGAAGACATGCAAGCCGTCGATCCCGCTCATCGTCGCGAGCCCGAGGTCGGATATCACGAACCACTGGGTCGCGGCGGCGGTCTCGTAGACGTCCTCGCCCGTGACCCGCGCCTGCAGCGCGTAGATCCCGGGCGTGAGCCCCGCCACCACGTCCGCCATCGGCAGCCGCGTCGTCACGTCCTCGTTCAGCACCCGCTCAACCGCGCCAGTGCCGCGCCAGACCTCCTCGGAGACGCTTTGGCCGAACAGCTCCTCCTGCCATTGCGACAGCGGCCGGCCGAAATAGCCGTCCTGGATCGCCCTTAGGATGTTGCGGTCGGAGACCCGCCGCAGCACCAGGTCGAGGCTTTCGGCGTTCACCGTCACCACCGGCACCGCCGCCTCGCCCGCCTTCGGCAGCACATAGGCACGGCCGGGGAAGCGCACCGAAGGCGCCCGGTCGCGCACGTAGAGGTCGAGCGTCACCGCCTCGGCCGTAGTCTCTCCATCGGCCGAGGGCAGGCCCCCGCGGAAAGTCACCCGGTAGCGCTCGCCGTGCCGCACGCCCTCGATGCAGAGCCGGTTGCCGGAGGCGTCGACGGCGTAGCCCGAGCCCGGAAGCTGCACGAAGGGGGCGTAGTCCACGCCGGCCTCCGCGAGCGGCTCGGAGAAGTCGGCGCAGATCCGCGGCGTGGCGGCGTCGCTCTCGACGACGTGCTCGATGACCCGGAAGCCGAACTGCGCCACCGCCCGGTCGCGCGCCGCGGCGATGTCCTCGCGTGGCGAGAGCGTGGCGGCGAGCTTGAGCGCCGGCACCGAATCCTGCCCCCGCCCCAGTTTCTCCAGCGCCTCGCCCATGGTCAGCAGCGCCGAGGCCCGCGTGGCCGGCTCGGCCGCGCGGAGGTAGCCGTTCACCGCCGCCGCGAAGGCGCGGGCGTGACGGTCGCGCATCTGGCCTTGTTCGCTGGTGGCGAGCGCCAAGAGGCCCTCGCCGTAGCTCACCCAGAGGTCGGGCGCGTCAGAAAGCACCACGGCGGCGCCGGAGAAGAGCACGGCGTTGTCGCGCTCGCGCGCCGCCCGGGCGCGGGCGGCGGCGCCTGCATAGTCGTCGATGCCGAATTCCCCGACGTGATGGCGGTTCGCCATGTCCTCGGCCGCGGCGCGGGCGGCGGCGAGGTCGGCGGGGCGCAGGAACGAAAGCTCCCGCTGCCGCTCGGCGGCTATCGCCAGCACCCGCGGGGAGGTGTCGAACACCTGTGCCGACATCGCGCCGTCATAGGGCTGCCGCTTGCTCACGTCGGTCTTCGGGAAGCACGATCCGGCGCGGGCGTTGAAGGTGAAGGCGCGGCAGGAGGGCTCGATCAGGCAGGCGGCGCGGCAGGCGGCGAAGGTGGTGTCGAAGATCGCCTTCAGGTCGCCGCCGTAGAAATCCACGTTCTCGGTGATCGCGACGCGCCGCTCGGGCACGAAGCTCTCCTGCGCCACGCCGGCGCCGGCGCCGATCAGACCCAGAACGAAAACGAGAGCCGAAGCGAACCGCATGACATGCCTCCCTGAAATCGCCCTCATGGTGGCACGCACCGCCCCGCCGGCGCAACGCTGGCGCTAGGGTCGCGAGCCGCGTTAACAGCCGCTTCACCCTGATCTGCAAGTTTCGGAACCGGTGCGGGCGGCCGGCGGCCGCACGCGGTTCGGACAACAGGGCGCGATGGACCTCAGCGAAAAGCTCGTGGCGGAACGGCGGGCGCGGCTCGCGGCCGAGCGGCTCCTGGAGCTGAAGAGCCGCGAGCTTTTCGCCGCGAATCGCAAGCTTTCCGAGCACGCGCGGGCGCTCTCTGAGGAGATCATCGTCCAGCGCCGCGTGGTCGAGGACGCGACCGAGGAGGCCGAAGCGCTCCGCGGCGAGAACGAGCGCGTCCGCTCCGACCTCGACACCGCCACCGAGGCCCGCAGCGTGGCCGAGCACCGGCTCTGGCTCGCGCTCGAGACTATCCGCGACGGCTTCGCGATCTACGACGCGGCGGGCCGCATGGTGGTGGCCAATGCCGCCTACCTCTCGGTCTTCGACGGGCTCGAGGAGGTGGGCCCCGGAGCGCATGTCCGCGACATCCTCAGGATCGGCCTCGAGGAGGGCGTGTTCGACCCCGGCGACAGGGAGCCCGCGGTCTGGATCGACTCGATGCTCGAACGCTGGCGGCACGACGTGATCGAGCCGCGAGTGATCCGCCTCTGGAACGGCCACTACATCCGCCTGGTCGACCGCCGCGGCAACGACGGCGGCGTGGTCTCGCTCGCGCTCGACATCACCGAGGCGGTGCGGCGCGAGCGCCAGTTGCGCGACGCCCGTGCCAGGGCCGAGGCCGCGAGCCGCGCCAAGTCGGCCTTCCTCGCCAACATGAGCCACGAGCTCCGCACCCCGATGAACGGCGTCGTCGGCATGGCCGAACTCTTGGCCGAGACGACGCTCTCCGAGGAACAACGCCTCTACGCCGAGACCATCAAGTCCTCGGGCGAGGCGCTGCTTCTGATCATCAACGACGTGCTCGACTACTCCAAGCTCGAGGCCGAGAAGCTCTCGCTGAAGGCCGAGGCCTTCGATCTCGAGCGGCTCCTGCACGAGATCGTCACGATGCTCACGCCCTCGGCTTCCGAGAAGCGGCTGACGCTCTCGGTCGACTACGACCTGTTCCTGCCCGCCATGCTCAAGGGCGACCGCGGCCGCATCCGCCAGATCCTGACCAACCTCGCCGGCAACGCGGTCAAGTTCACGGATTCCGGCCACGTGCTGATTCGCGTCGTCGGCGCCGGCCGGGAGGATGGGCGGCAGGTGCTGCACATCGCCGTCGAGGATACCGGTATCGGCATCTCGCCCGATATGCAGGACCACATCTTCGGCGAGTTCAACCAGGTCGAGGACGACCGAAACCGCAAGTTCGAGGGCACCGGCCTCGGGCTGGCGATCTCCCGCCGCCTGGTCCGGCTGATGGACGGCGAGATCTGGCTGCGCTCGGAGCCCGGCGAGGGCTCCTGCTTTACCGTCTCTTTGAAGCTGCCGGTGGCCGAGCTGGGCACGCTCGCCGCACCGGCGCTCCCCGCTGGCCTCGCCCGCGCGCTCCTGGTCGACGGCGACCCGGTCACCCGCGCGCTCATCGCCCGCCAGCTCTCGGTGCTCGGGCTTCAGGTGGTTGAGGCGCGCAACGCCGCCGAGGCGGCCGAGCTCATGGCCTGGGAGGGGGCGGACGCGATCTTCGCCGACACCGTCGCCGTCGGCGCACCGGGCTTCCCTCCCGAGCGCTGCGCCACGGCGCCGGTGGTGCTGCTGGCCGGCTCTGCCGGCGCCGCGACCGCGGCCGCCGCCACCGGCCGCTACGCCGCGGTGATGTCGCGTCCGAGCCCGCGGCACGAGCTCCTCGACGCCGTCGCCGCCCTGGCGAAGCTCCTCGCCAGCGCGCCGCCACCCGCCGCAGCGCCGCCTGCCGAGCCCGAGCCCGAGCCGCCGCGCCGGTTCAAGGTGCTCGCCGCCGAGGACAACCGGACCAACCAGCTCGTCTTCTCGAAGATGCTGAAGACGCTGCCGGTCGACATCACCTTCGCCGGCAACGGCCGCGAGGCGGTCGAGGCCTTCGGCCGGCTCCGCCCCGATGTCGTGTTCATGGACATCTCGATGCCCGAGATGGACGGCAAGGAGGCCACCCGCCGGATCCGCGCCGAGGAGGCGGCGATGGGCCTGCCGCGCACGCCGATCGTCGCGCTCACCGCGCACGCGATGGAGGACGACCGGCAGGAGATCCTCGCCGCCGGGCTCGACAAGCACCTCACGAAGCCCTTGAAGAAGGCCGCGATCCACGAGGCGATCGAGGAGGCCTGCCCGGGCCTCCTCGAAGCGATGGAAGCGCCGGCCGCCCCTGCCTCGGGCACCGACGGCTGAGCGCCTTGCCGCAGGCGGCGCGGGGCGGCAGACTGGCGCCATGACCGACGCCGCCGCCAGAGGCTTCCGCCCGCGCGCTCTGGGCGAGATCGCGATCCGCTGCGCCGACCTCGAGGCCATGGCGCGGTTCTACAAGGAGGTGATCGGGCTCGAACGCCTCGCCCGCGACGACGGGCACGGCATCGTCTTCTTCCGCGTCGCCGAGGGCTTCGGCGGCCATACCAGCGTGCTCGCCCTCTTCCGCCACGACGCCGAAACGCGGCCCGGCCTGCACCCCAAGGCCGCCGCGCCCCCGGAGACCGGCGCGCGCTCCTCGCTGCACCACCTCGCGCTGTCGTTGCCCTTCGCCGAGCAGCAGGCGGTGATGGACTGGTACGACCGCATCGGCCAGCCCTACCGGGTCGAGCGCTTCGGCTGGATCGGCTGGCGCGGGATCTTCACCGAGGACCCGGAGGGCAACACGGTCGAGCTTGTCGCCTACGATGCCTCGCTGAAGGACTGAGCGCGCCGGCTCAGCCGCCCTGCAGCACGTCGAGGAACGCCGCGCCGAAGCGCTCGGCCCGACGCTCTCCCAGGAGCCGGGCGAGCGCGTCGAGGTCCGCCGGCCGCACCTCCGCCACCCGCGCCAGGAGCGAGGTGGAACAGGTGAGCGGCTTCTCCGCCCCGCTTTCGCCGCGCGCGAGCCCGGCCTGCGCCTGAAGCAGCCGGTCGTAGACGTCTCCGGCCTCCCGCCCGGCGAGCTTCCGCCGCGCCGGGTGCAGTTCCGGCGCCGCTTCCCCGAGGATCACCTCGAGAAAGGTCCGGCCGTAGCTTTCGAGCTTCTTCGCCCCGACCCCGGTGATCCCTGCCATCTGGTCGAGCGTCTCCGGCCGCCGCTCGGCCATCTCGATCAGCGTCCGGTCGGCGAAGATCACGTAGGCCGGCACCCGCTGCGCCTCGGCCAGGGCCCGCCGCTTCGCCTTCAAGGCCGCCAGCAGCGGCGCATCCTCGTCGGAAACGAGCGCCCGGGCCGCCGGAGCCGCCGCCCTGCGCATGGAGTCGCGCCGGAGCAGGATCTCCGCCTCGCCGCGCAGGATCGGCCGCGCGGCCTCGGTCATCCTCAGCGCCCCGTGCCGCGCCGGGTCCGGTCGCACCAGGTCGTGCGCCGCCATCTGCCGGAACACCGCGGCCCACTCGGCCCGGCCGAGGTCGCGCCCGACGCCGAAGGTCGGCAACGCGTCGTGGCCGCGCGCGCGCGCCTTCTCGGTGGCGTTGCCGACCAGGATGTCGGTCAGGTGCCCGGCGCCGAAGCTCTCGCCGGTCCGCAGCATCGCGGAGAGCGCCTTCCTGACCGCCTCGGTCGCGTCGAAGCTCTCTGGCGGCGCGTCGCAGAGATCGCAGTTGCCGCACGGCTCCGCCCTCTCGCCGAAATAGGCCAGGAGCTTCTGCCGCCGGCAGGAAAGCGCCTCGGCCAGCCCCAGAAGCGCGTTCAGTCGAACGTGGTCGGCCGCCTTGCGCTCCGGCGGTGCCAGTCCTTCGTCGATCTGCGCCCGCCTGAGCCGGATGTCCTCGGCCCCGTAGAGGGTCAGCGTCTCGGCCGGGGCGCCGTCGCGCCCTGCCCGGCCGATCTCCTGGTAATAGGCCTCGATCGACTTCGGCAGGTCGGCATGGGCGACCCAGCGGATGTCGGGCTTGTCCACTCCCATGCCGAAGGCCACCGTCGCCACCACAATCAGCCCGTCCTCGCGCTGGAACCGGGTCTCCACCAGCCGGCGGTCGTCCGCTTCCATGCCGCCGTGGTAGTGACAGGCCGCGTGCCCCGCTTCGCCGAGCGCCTTGGCCAGCGTCTCGGTCTTGGCCCGCGTCGCCGAATAGACGATCCCGGGCTGCCCCTTCCGCGCCGCCGCGAAGGCCAGGATCTGACGCCGGGGCTGGTCCTTGGCGGCGAAGGCGAGGTGGATGTTCGGCCGGTCGAAGCCGCGCAGGAACACCTCCGGAGCCTGGCTGTCGAACAGCCGCGCCACGATCTCGTCCCGGGTCTCGGCGTCCGCCGTGGCGGTGAAGGCCGCGAGCGGCACCTTGAGGGCGCGCCTCAGCTCGCCAATCCTCAGGTAGTCGGGCCGGAAGTCATGCCCCCATTGCGAGACGCAATGCGCCTCGTCGACCGCGATGAGCGCCGTTCCGATCCGCCTGAGCAGCGTCAGCGTGCCGCCCGAGGCAAGCCGCTCCGGCGCCATGTAGAGAAGCCTGAGCCGCCCCTCGTCGAGGGCGGCGAACACCTCCTCAGTCTCGCCTTCGGTATTGCCCGAAGTCAGCGCCCCGGCTTCGACCCCGGCCTCCTTCAGCGCCCGGACCTGGTCGCGCATCAGCGCGATCAGCGGCGAGATCACCACCGTCACGCCGTCGCGCATCAGGGCCGGCAGCTGGTAGCAGAGCGATTTGCCACCCCCGGTGGGCATGATCGCCAGCACGTTCCGCCCCGCCGCCACGGCGCCCACGATCTCGGCCTGGCCGGGGCGGAAGTCGGAAAAGCCGAAGACGCGTGAGAGAAGCTCGTCGGGCGCGGGCATGGGCCTGTGGCGGTTCGCTGGGGCTGCTCGTTTGCCCCGACAGTGCCAAACCCGCGACGGGCGGGCAACCCCGGTGACGCCCGGCCTCAGCCGAAGCTGTAGAGGTTGTTCGCGATCACGATCCTCAGCGCATAGACGGCGACCAGCACCACCAGCGGCGAGAGGTCGATCGAGCCGGTATCGGGCATGAACCGGCGGACCCGGGAATAGACCGGCTCGAGCAGCCGGTTCAGCCCGTCCCAGATCTGCGCCACCAAGGGCTGGCGCAGGTTCAGCACCTGGAAGTTGATCAGCCAGCTCATCACGATGTGGACGATCACCACGAACCACAGGATGTCGAGGATCAGAAGCAGGATCTGGAGAAGCGATGCCATGTCCCTAGCGGCCCTTTTGTCCCGGTCGCCCGAGAGGTATAGCCGGACGCCGCTTTCCGCAACAGTGTGCCGCCGAAGGAGCGCCCAATGTATCCTTTCGTCCGCCTCGCCAAGGAACTCGGGGTCCACCGCAATGCGCCGCCGCTCGGGATCGGCGAGACCCACGTCACCCAGCTCGTCTGCTGGCCCTGGGACATCGACCTCTGGATGGAGCTCAACAACGGCCGCACGCTCACCATCATGGATCTCGGCCGCGTGGTGTTGTTCCGCCGGCTGGGGGTGATCGGCGCGATGCGGGCGCGACGCTGGGCCGGCGTCATCGCCGGCGCCTCGGTGCGCTATCGCCGCCGGGTCAGGATGTTCGACCGGCTCGAGCTGCGCTCGCGCATCCTGGGCTGGGACGACCGCTTCACCTATGCCGAGCAGTCGATCTGGCGGCGGGGCGAATGCTGCTCGCACGCGCTCCTGCGCATGGCGATCACCGGCGGCAAGGGCATCGTGCCCTCGGCCGATCTGGCCCGCGAGCTGGGCCTGCCGGAACGGGGCCCGTCGCTGCCCGGCTGGGTGACGGCCTGGGCCGAGGCCGATGCCCAGCGCCCCTGGCCGCCGACGTAAGGCCAAGGCGCGGGCCGCTTGCGCCTTTGCAGCATCCCGGCCATACCCGGCGGAACGCGCGGGACAGGGACGGGGCGATGACGGCCGAGCGCAGGCGCATCTGGGGCTGGTACTTCTTCGACTGGGCCAGCCAGCCCTACAACACGCTGCTGCTCACCTTCATCTTCGGCCCCTACTTCGCAAAGCTCGCCTCCGCCGAGTACATGGGCCAGGGCCTCGCCGAGGCGGAGGCCGAGGCCCAGGCGCAGGCGCTCTGGGGCCTGGGGCTAACCGTCGCCGGCCTCTCCATCGCCTTCCTCTCGCCGATCCTCGGCGCCATCGCCGACGGATCGGGCCGCCGCATGCCCTGGATCTGGGCCTTCTCGGCGGCCTACGTGCTTGGCGCGGCCGGGCTTTGGACGCTCGCCCCCGAGGCCCCCCTCCTGCTGCAGGCGATGATCTTCTTCGGCATCGGCTTTCTCGGCATGGAGTTCGCCACCACCTTCTGCAACGCGCTCCTGCCCTCGCTCGCCCGCGACGAGGAGATCGGTGCCGTCTCCGGCACCGGCTTCGCCTTCGGCTATCTCGGCGGCCTCGTGGCGCTCGCCGTCATGCTTCTGTTCTTCGCCGAGAACGGCGACACCGGCCGCACGCTCGTCGGCCTCTCCCCGGCCTTCGGCCTCGACCCCGCGACCCGCGAGGGCACCCGTTTCGTCGGCCCGTTCACCGCGCTCTGGTACGCGGCCTTCATGATCCCCTTCTTCCTCTGGGTGAAGGAGCCGCCCCGCGCCCCGGGAACTGCGATCCGCGCCCGCGCGGCGCTGGCCGGGCTCTGGGCCTCGATCCTCGGCCTGGTGAACCGCAAGAGCCTTGCCGCCTACCTCGGCTCCGCGATGTTCTACCGCGACGCGCTCAACGGGCTCTACGGCTTCGGCGGGGTCTACGCCTCGGGGGTGCTCGGCTGGACGATCACCCAGATCGGCATCTTCGGCATCCTCGGCGGCGTCACCGCCGGGCTGGCGAGCTGGGCCGGCGGCCGGGCCGACCGCCGCTTCGGCCCGAAGCCGGTGATCATCCTGTCGATCCTGGTGCTGATCGCCGTCTGCACGGTCGTCGTCGGCATGAATCGCGAGAGCCTGTTCGGCATCCCGCTGGCCGAGGGCTCGCGACTGCCCGACGCCGTGTTCTACGTCTGCGGCGCGCTGATCGGGGCGGCCGGCGGCACGGTGCAGGCGGCGAGCCGCACGCTGATGGTCCGCCACACCACGCCGGAACGGGCCGCCGAGGCCTTCGGCCTCTTCGCGCTCTCCGGCAAGGCCACCTCCTTCCTGGCGCCGGCGCTGATCGCCGCGGTCTCGGCGGCCACAGGCAACCAGCAGATCGGCATCACGCCGCTGATCGCGCTTTTCCTCATCGGCCTCGTCCTGCTAGTCTGGGTCAACCCGGACGGAGAACGAGCAGCATGGTCCGAGCCCCAGCCCGCCTCGCGCTGATCTGCGCGCTGATCCCTCCCCAGGCCGCGCCCGCCGCGGCCGAGGAGCTTGCCAACCGCCTCTTCGGTGCGATGCGCGCCGGCTCGGCGCAGCCTGCCGCCGCCATCGGCACCTATGCCAAGGGCTGCGCCGCGGGGCTCGTCGAGCTGCCCGAGACCGGCCCGACCTGGCAGGCGATGCGGCTTTCCCGCAACCGCAACTGGGGCCACCCGGCGATGATCGAGTTCATACGGGACCTCTCGCGCGAGGCCACGCGCCACGGCTGGGCCGGGCTCTACATCGGCGACATATCCCAGCCCCGCGGCGGGCCGATGACCTCGGGCCACAACTCGCACCAGATTGGCCTCGACGCCGACATCTGGATGCTGCCGCCGCGCCGGGTGAACCTCTCCCGCGCCGAGCGCGAGAGCCTGTCGTCGATCTCGGTCCGCACCGAGGACCAGCGCGCGATCAACGGCAACTGGACCCGCGCCCATCACGCGATCCTCAAGGCCGCCGCCTCCGACGACCGGGTCGACAGGGTCTTCGTCGCCGCCGCGGTGAAGATCGAGATGTGTCGCACCGCCACCCGGGCCGACCGCGCCTGGCTGCAGAAGATCCGGCCGCTTTACGGCCACAACACCCATTTCCACGTGCGGCTGCGCTGCCCGCCCGGCAGCCGCCTCTGCCAGACCCAGAGCCCGACCGTGCGCGAGCTTTCAAACGGCGGCGACGGCTGCGACGAGAGCCTGATGTGGTGGGTCACCGACTACCTGAGGCCGCCCGACCCCAACGCGCCGCCGGCACCGCCCGCGCCGCGCAAGCGTGGCCCGCGCGACTACACGATGGCCGACCTGCCACGCCAATGCCAAGACGTCCTGTCCTCGCGCTGATCGCGGCGCTGGCCGCGCTCGCGCTGCTGGCCGGTCCGCCGATGGCCACGTCGCGGCTGCCGGCCGAGTACGTCGGCAGCTACACCTGGTCGCGCGGCGAGGCGGATTTCGGCGGCCTCTCCGGCCTCGAGCTCGGCCCCGACGGGCTGGGCTTCGTCGCGGTCTCAGACCGCGGCAGCCTTCTGACCGGCCGCCTCCGGCGCGATGCCGAGGGCGCGGTCACCGCGGTCGAGACCTCTGGCCCGCGCCCGATCCCCGGTCCCGAAGGCAGGCCGCTCGGCGCCACCGAGATCGACGCCGAGGGCCTCGCGCTGGGCCCCGGGGGCCGGCTCTACATCTCCTTCGAGTACACCCACCGCGTCGGCAGCTACGCCGCACCTGACGCCCACGCAAGCTGGCTCCCCCGGCCCGACGCCTTCGCCGGGCTGCAGCGGAATTCCGGCCTCGAGGCGCTGGCGATCGACGCCGAAGGCCGACTCCACACGCTGCCCGAGCGTTCGGGCCGGCGCGGCCGCCCGTTCCCGGTCTGGCGCTTCGACGGCAGCGGCTGGGCGCTGGCCTTCAGCCTGCCGCGCGACGGCGATTTCCTGCCCGTGGGCGCCGATTTCGGCCCCGATGGAAAGCTCTACCTGCTCGAGCGCGCCTTCAGGGGCCTCTTCGGCTTCCGCAGCCGCGTCAGCAGCTTCGAAATCGGCCCCGACGGCACCGGCGCCCGCGAGCTCCTGCTCGAGACCCACGCGCCCTGGCACGACAACCTCGAGGGCATCGCGGTCTGGGCCGACGCCAGCGGCGCGATCCGCCTGACTATGGTCTCCGACGACAACTTCAATCCGCTGCAGCGCACCGAGCTTGTCGACTACCGCCTGCGGTAGGGCAGGATCTGCCCCCGCGCCTCCCCGAGCTTCCGCCTTGCCATCCGCCGCGCCGGGGAGTATCGGGGCGCGCGCCCGGCCGTCCGGGGGCCAAGTCTCCGATCACCTTGCCAAAACGGACCCGACATCCATGACCCGCCCGCTCATTCCCGGCATCCTCGCCATGGCCGCCATCGTGGTGGCCTCGAACATCCTGGTGCAGTTCCTCCTCGGCCAGTACCTGACCTGGGGCGCCTTCACCTATCCCCTGGCCTTCCTCGTCACCGACGTGATGACCCGCGTCTACGGTGCCGATGCCGCCCGCAAGGTGGTGCTTGCCGGCTTCGTCACCGGGCTGCTCTGCTCCTTCGTCGGCACCCAGATCGAGGGCGAGTTCGGCCCGCTCGTCACCTGGCGCATCGCGCTCGGCTCCGGCCTCGCCTTCCTCACCGCCCAGCTCCTCGACGTCGCCGTCTTCGACCGCCTGCGCGAGGGCCGCTGGTGGCGAGCGCCGCTCGCCTCCACCCTCGTCGGCTCCCTGGTCGACACTGCGATCTTCTTCACCGTCGCCTTCTCGGCCAGCCTCTCCTTCCTCGAGCCCGCGAACGACGTTTCCTGGGCGAACGAGATGTTGCCGCTGCTCGGCATTGCCGCGCCGCAGCCGCTCTGGATCTCGCTTGCCGTGGCCGACTGGATGGTGAAGCTCTCGCTGGCGCTGGCGGCGCTGGTGCCGTTCCGCCTCATCACCCGGCGGCTTGTCGAAAGCGTAGTGTAAAACCTTTTGACAAACACAAGATATGTGGCACGCTGCGGCCATCGAAACCCTGAGAAAGGAGGTGGTCCAGTGTCTAGAGTGATATTGGAGAGAGGTGTCGGGACAGTCGGAGGGAGGATCGCCTGAGGGCAGCCCCGAAGGCAAGACCAACCGATTGGGCATCCTAACTGGCCCATCTCCAGGGAACTCGGGGGCCGCCTAGCCAGGCGGCCCTTTCTCTTTTTCGCGCCCCATCGTAGCCTCGCCGGCATGCTGCGGATTACCGACACGATCGCAATCGCGGACTGGGAACTCAGCGAACAGTTCCTGCGCGCTTCCGGCCCGGGAGGCCAGAACGTCAACAAGGTCGCGACCGCCGTCGAGCTGCGCTTCGAGGCGGAGCGTTCGCCGAGCCTGCCCGAGCCGGTGAAGCGCCGGTTGAAGCGGCTCGCCGGCCGCCGCTGGACCTCCGAGGGCGCCATCGTGATCCGCGCCGAGGAAACCCGCAGCCAGGCGCAGAACCGCGCCCTCGCGCGCAAGCGGCTCGCCGCGCTGATCCGCGCCGCCACCCGGGCGCCCCGCCGCCGCGTGCCGACCCGGCCCACGCTCGGCAGCCAGCGCCGGCGGCTCAAGGCCAAGGCCGAGCGCGGCGCGGTGAAAGCCTTGCGCGGAAAGGTCGCGCCCGATGAGTGAGAGCCTGCTCGAACGCCGCGCCCGGCTGATGGGCCCCAACGTGCCCACCTTCTACGAGGCACCGGTGCACATCGTCCGCGGCCAGGGCGTCTGGCTCTGGGACGCCGACGAGCGAAAGTATCTCGACGCCTACAACAACGTCCCCCACGTCGGCCACTGCCACCCCAAGGTGGTGGAGGCGATCTGCCGCCAGGCCGCCACGCTCAACACCCATACCCGCTACCTGCACGAGGCGGTGCTCGACTACCTCGAGCGCCTCACCGCTACCCTCGACCACGGGCTTTCGCAGGCGATCATGGTCTGCACCGGGTCCGAGGCGAACGACATCGCGCTCCGCATGGCCCAGGCGGTGACCGGCAAGCGCGGCATCATCGCTACCGACAACACCTATCACGGCAACACCACCGCGGTGTCGCAGCTCTCGGCCCGCCGGCCGCCGATCGGCGGCTACGCGCCGCACGTGCGGCTGGTGCCGGCACCGGACTCGCTCAGGCCGCTCGGCGGCGACGCGGAGGACCAGCCCCAGGCCTTCGCCCAGAACGTCGCGCTGGCGATCGCCGAGCTCGAAGACACCGGCTTCGGTTTCGCCGGCATGATGCTCTGCCCGTTCTTCGCCAACGAGGGCTTTCCGGCGCTGCCGACCGGCTTCTTGGAGCCCGCCGAGGCGGTGATCCGCCGCGCCAAGGGGCTGGTTCTCGCCGACGAGGTGCAGCCGGGCTTTGGCCGCCTCGGCAGCCATTTCTGGGGCCACGAGCGGCTCGGGGTCAAACCCGACGTGGTCACCATGGGCAAGCCCATGGGCAACGGCCACCCGGTGGCCGCCGTCGTCGCCCGTCCCGAGGTGATGACCGAGTTCCGCGAGGCCTTCGGCTACTTCAACACCTTCGGCGGCAACCCAGTCTCGGCGGCGGCCTGCCTCGCGACGCTGGACGTGCTCGAGGAGGAGGGGCTGCAGCAGAACGCGCTGAAGGTCGGCGCCTACGCCCGCGAGCGGCTGCAGGCCCTGGCGCACCCGCACTTTGCGGAGGTCCGCGGCCAGGGCCTGTTCTTCGGCGCCGAGTTCGTGCTCGACGCCGATCTGACGCCTGCCACAGAGTTCGTCGGCCGCGTGGTCGAGGGCATGCGCCGGCAGGGCGTCCTGATGAACCGCATCGGCCGGCACGGCAACACGCTCAAGATCCGCCCGCCGATGCCGTTTTCCCGCGAGAACGCCGACCAGCTGATCGACACCTTGGCGCGCGTCCTCGCCGAGACCGAGGTAACCGCATGACCCCGGCCGAGGCCGCGCGGCTCGCCGCCGAGGCGCTGGCCGACTGGGGCGGCAGCGGCGTGCCGAATCTTCTCGCGTTCCGCGAGAACGCGATCTTCGAGGTCGTCATCCCCGAGGTCGGCCGCGCCGTGCTCCGGCTGCACCGCCGCTTCTACCAGACCGAGGACGCGATCCGCTCCGAGCTGTGGTGGATGGAGGCCCTGGCCGATCACGGCCTCGCCGTGCCGCGGCCGCTGCACACCACCGACGGCGCGCTGCTGGCGCATCTCGCCGATGGCCGCATCGCCTCGATGCTGAGTTGGCTCGAGGGCCGGCCGGTGGGCGAGGCCGGCGTGCCACTCGCTGGCAGTGTCGAGGAGCAGATGCGGCTCCACGCCTCGATCGGCCACATCCTGGCTGAGCTCCACGTCGTCACCGACCGGCTGCAGCTACCGCCTTCGTTCCGGCGCCCGCGCTGGGACATCGAGGGCCTGGTCGGTCCGGCTCCGTTCTGGGGAAGGTTCTGGGAGCACCCCGAGGCGACGCCGGCCGAGAGGCGGCTCCTTGAGGAGACCCGCCGCGCCGCGGAAGAGCGGCTTGCCGACTACGCCGCGGCAGGCGCCGACCAGGGGCTGATCCACGCCGACGTGCTGCGCGAGAACGTGCTCGGGCACAACCACCACGTCGCGCTGATCGACTTCGACGATTGCGGCTTTGGCTTCCGCCTCTACGACCTCGGCACCGCCTTGAGCCAGAACCTCGCCGAGCCGAACCTGCCGGAGATCGTCACCGCGCTAGTCGAGGGCTACGCCACCACGCGCCCGCTCTCCGAGGCGGACCACGCGATGCTGCCCTGGTTCACGCTTCTGCGGTGCCTCGCCTCGGTCGGCTGGACCATCCCCCGCCTCGCCCCGGGCCACCCGCGTCACCGTTCCCATCTCGACCGCGCGCTCCGTGCCGCCGACATCGTCGGCGCCGGCGGCGACCTCTTCGCCCGGCCCTGAGCCAACCGGTCCGATTGCGCGGCCTTGCGGCCGCAAGACTCTGATCTCGCCCCCGCGGCTCCGGCCCGGGGGCTCGGATTCGCCCGCCGACCTGCCTGATTCACCCTGGGCCCAATATCCCCGCCGGAGGCACGCGCCGCCGGATGGCGGCGCCACGCAAAGCCGTCACGCCGCAGGCGTGGCCGCTGGATCGGGCGCCACGCTCAGACCAGAACCTTGCGCGCCACCTGTTCGCCCACGCCGAAGACGCGCTTGTAGCGCTCGATCTCTTCAGGCGGGCCCATCGCCTTCAGCGGGTTGTCGGAAAGCTTGACCGTTGGCCGTCCCTCGGCGGCGGCGGCCTTGCAGACGAGGCTGAACGGCGCCAGCGCGTCGCCCGGCACCAGGCCGCGGAAATCGTTGGTGAGCAGCGTGCCCCAGCCGAAGCTCACTCGGCAGCGGCCGTCGAAGCGGGCGTGGAGCTCCTCGATCAGGTCGACGTCGAGCCCGTCGGAGAAGATCACCAGCTTCTGGCGCGGATCCTCGCCGCGCGATTTCCACCACGAGATGGCGAGCTCCGCACCCTCCGAGGGGTCGCCGGAATCGATCCGGATGCCGGTCCAGGAATCGAGCCACTCTGGCGCGTGGGCGAGGAACCCCTTGGTGCCGTAGGTGTCGGGCAGGATGATCCTGAGGTTGCCGTCGTAGTCGCGCTGCCACTCTGCCAGCACCTGGTAGGGCGCCTGCGCCAGTTCCTCGTCGGTCGCGGCAAGGGCGCTGTAGACCATCGGCAGCTCGTGGGCGTTGGTGCCGATCGCCTCGATGTCGCGGCGCATGGCGATCAGGCAGTTGGAGGTGCCGACGAACTTCTCGCCCAGGCCCTCGATCATCGCCTGCACGCACCAGTCCTGCCAGAGGAACGAGTGTCGCCGCCTGGTGCCGAAATCCGCGAGCCTCAGCGTGCCGATCCGCCTCAGCCGCTCGATCTTCTCCCAGAGCTTGGTCATGGCGCGCGCGTAGAGCACCTGCAGCTCGAACTTGCCCATGTCCTTCAGCACAGCCCGCCCGCGCAGCTCCATCAGCACGGCGAGTGCCGGGATCTCCCACATCATCACCTCGGGCCAGCTGCCCTCGAAGGTGAGCTCGTACTGCCCGTCGCGCGTGTCCAGGTGATAGGGCGGCAACCTCAGCCCCTCGAACCATTCCATGAAGTCCGAGCCGAACATCTGCCGCTTGCCGTAGAAGGTGTTGCCCCTGAGCCAGGTGCTCTCGCCGCGCGCGAGGCTGAGCGTGCGGATGTGGTCGAGCTGCTCGCGCAGCTCGCCCTCGTCCACCAGCTCGGCCAGGCGGATCTCCTTGGTCCGGTTGATCAGGCTGAAGGTGACGTTGACGTTGCGCCGGTTGCGGAACACCGACTGCGCCATCAGGAGCTTGTAGAAGTCGGTGTCGATCAGCGAGCGGACGATCGGGTCGATCTTCCACTTGTGATTGTAAACGCGCGTGGCGATGTCGTCCATCGGCTCCGTCCTCCCGGCCCCCGCCTCTTACGCGAAGCGGCGCGGCGGGGTCAAAGCCGCATGGCTTGCCCTGCGATCAGCCCGCAAGCCGCACGCCCGCCTCGGTCATCGCCGCGCGCGCCGCGGCCAGCGAGCCCTCGAGGTCGATCGCCCGGCAGAGGCTCTCGACCACCGTCACCTCGAATCCCAGCCGGGCGGCGTCCAGCGCCGAGTAGGCGACGCAGAAATCGGTGGCCAGCCCGGCGAGCGTGAGCTTCGTCGCCCCGCGGGTCCTGAGGTAGCCCTCGAGCCCGGTCGGCGTGGTCCGGTCGTTCTCGAAGAAGGCCGAGTAGCTGTCGATCGCGGGCCGGAACCCCTTGCGGATGATCAGATCCGCCGGATCGCTGCTGAGCGCCGGGTGGAAGGCCGCACCCGAGGTGCCTTGGACGCAATGCACCGGCCAGAGCACCTGGGTCCCATAGGGCATCTCCACCGTCTCGAACGGCGCCTTGCCCTTGTGGATGACGGCGAACGAGCCGTGGTCCGCCGGGTGCCAGTCCTGGGTCAGCACCTTGACCTGGAACTCGCCCATCAGCGCGTTGATGCCCTCGACGATCTCGTCGCCGCCGGCCACCGCCAGCGCGCCGCCGGGGCAGAAGTCGTTCTGCACGTCGATCACGATCAGAGCTTCGGTCGCGGGGCGCATCGGCTCACTCCTTGTCTGAGGCCAGAGTTGCTTGAGCGCGCGTCGGCGGTCAACCGCCTGCGGCAGTTGCGATCCGCTCGCAATTGGCTTGACTTCCTGAGAATCATTCTCATATTCTCTCGCGACGCCCAGATCCCGGATTCCCATGCCCCTCACCCGCCGCACCCTCCTCGCCTCCTCGCTCGCCGCGCTTGCTGCCCGCCCGGCCATGGCCGCTCGGCCGCTATCCATCGTCGCCACGACCGGCATGATCGCCGACGCCGCCGCCCGCGTCGGCGGCGAGGAAGTCGTCGTCCGCGGCCTGATGGGCCCCGGCGTCGACCCCCATGCCTACCGCCAGACCCGAACCGACATCGCCGCCATGGTGAGGGCCGACCTCGTGCTCTGGCACGGCCTCTACCTCGAGGCGCAGATGGAGGAATTCCTGCTCGACCTCGGCAAGCGCACCCCCGTCGCCGCCGTGGCCGAGACGCTGCCGCCCGAGGCCCTGCTCGGCCACGACACCTATGCCGGCCGCTACGACCCCCATGTCTGGATGGACCCCGCACTCTGGTCCGAGGTCGTGCTCGCCGTCCGCGACGCGCTCGCCGCTGCCCGCCCCGAGGCGGCGGAGGTTTTCGCCGCCAATGCCGAGGACCACCGCGCCGAGATCGCCCGACTCGTGGCCTATGCCAGGGCGACGCTGGCGACAGTGCCGGAGGCGGCCCGCGTGCTGGTCACCGCGCACGACGCCTTCGGCTATTTCGGCCGCGCCTACGGCTTCGAGGTGATCGGCATCCAGGGCATCTCGACCGAAAGCGAGGCCGGTCTCAACCGCATCGGCGAGCTCGTCGAGCTCCTGGTCGCGCGCGAGATCGGCGCCGTCTTCGTCGAAAGCTCGGTCTCCGACCGCAACATCCGCGCCCTGATCGAGGGCGCGGCCTCCCGCGGTCACGAAGTGAAGATCGGCGGCGAGCTCTTCTCCGACGCCATGGGTCCGCCCGGTACCTACGAGGGCAGCTACCTCGGCATGATCGACCACAACGTCACCACCATCGCCGCCGCCCTCGGCGGCACCGTCCCGCCCCGCGGCATGGACGGCAAGCTCTCGGCCGGTATCTAGCGATGGCGAAGTCCCTCCACTTTCTCTCCCCGGGCCGCCTGCGGCCCGGGCCGCGCCCGACCCGCCCCACCGGGGCGGGCGCGG
>JBFKAV010000050.1:0-20132 GCA_041621405.1 Paracoccaceae bacterium | reverse complement strand
TGACCTCGACTTCCCAGCGGAACGGCGCGCCGTCGCTCCTCGGCATCAGGGTGATTGCGGAATAGGGGCAGTCGGCGACACAGCGCTCGCAGCCGTTGCAATGGTCGAGAAACACCTCGGCCGCCCGAGCATCGGGCTTCGGCGGCAGCCAGGGCAGCCCGAGGAGAAGAAGCGTGAACGCCGCCACTCCGGCCCAGATCGCGCCGGCGGGCACCGACTCGATCACCGGATAGAGCCCGAGTAGGAACCAGTCGATCCCCAGCCGTTGCGGGATCGTCGCCAGATCGGCGGGGCCCTGCAGCGGGGCCGGTACGATCAGCGATCCGATGACGAGCGCGGCGAGCGTGATCGTGGCAAGACCCCGCGGCGGGCGGGTGCGCGGCTCGGTGATGCGCTGGATGTGGATCCACATCGCCAGGAGCAGCATCAGCGGGATCGCGATGTGGAGGAACACCATCAGCGTGAAGAAACGGTCCGACAGCATCGCCGGCGAGAGGAAGTTCCGCGCGATCGGCTCGCCGAAGATGCCGAGCGTGTCGAGCAGCTCCGTAGTGGTCAGCGCCACGTATTGCGCGAGCTCGTCCCAGACCAGCCAGTAGCCGGTGATGCCCGAGAGGTAGACGAACCAGATCACCGGCACGCCAGTGATCCAGGAGAACCAGCGCACGCCGCGGTAGCGGTCCATCGCCCATTCGCGGATAAGATGAGAGAACATCACCAGCACCATCAGGTCGGAGGCATAGCGGTGCAGGCTGCGCGCGACGCCGGCGTGCCACCAGTGATCGGTGCTGAGCCACTCGACCGAGCCATAGGCCGCGGTCACGCCGGTGTCGAAGAAGATGAAGAGGTAGATGCCGGTGGCGGCGACGATCCAGAACAGGAACCAGCCGAGCGGCCCGAGCTGCGCCAGCGGGTTCCAGTCCGGCCCGAAGGCGAGGTCGAGACCGCGCTCGACCCGATCGAAGCCGCGCCGGAGCGCGGCGCGCAGACTCGCCATCAGCCCACCTCGCGCGGCCTGCCGGCCGAGGCCTTCAGCGCCCGGCGCCGCTCCAGCCAGAGCCGCAGCACCACCCAGCCCATGATCAGGAGCGAGAAGCCGCCGATGGCGATGCCGAAGAGGATGCCGTAGTCGAAGCGGTAGGCTCCCGTGAGTGGGTTGTAGACGGTGCAGAGGAAGGTCAGCCGGTCCCACAGGTCGGCGGGCGCCAGCGAACGGGTGGAGCGCCCGAGGGTCAGGTCCTTCAAGGGCTCGAGCAGCATCGGCAGCGGGAACGCCTCGCCATAGACCTGGCGGTAGACGCGGCCCTCGGCGTCGAGGATCGTGGTCTGGGTGACGTGGTCGATGCCGCCCGCCGCGGCGCGGAAGGAGAAGCCGAGCTCGGCGAGCAACGCCGCCGTTGTGGTCTCGTCTGCGCTGGCGACGGACCAGCCGGCGATGCCCCGGAGCCCGTGCACGCCGGCGAATCCCGCGAGCTGGCCCGGCCGGTCGCCCGAGGCGTCGAAGCCGAAGGTCAGGACGTTGAAGCTGTCGTCGCCGAGGACGCGCCGCGCCTCGAAGACCGAATCGCGCAAGTGGTCGGTGACGATCGGGCAGACGGTGGCGCAGCTCGTGTAGATCAGCGAGACCACGAGCGGCTTGCCGCGGAACTCGGCAAGCCCCAGGTCGCGGCCGCGGTGATCGCGGAGCACATGGGCCGAGGTCGGATTGCCGATGGCGGCCTGGCTTTCCTCGAAGGCGATCTCGGCGTCGAGCTTCTCGGCCGCCGGGGCGGGCAGACCGAACGCCGCGATCCCGAGCGCGAGGGCGATCTGCCTCAGAACGCCCATGCCAGCATCCGGTCGGCGATCACGCCGAAGCTCAGGAGCGCGAATTGCAGGAGCGAGGCGCGGAAGGTAGCCATCGCGACCTTGCGCTCGGCGCTCCTCATGAGCCGCCAGCTCTCGGCCACGAAATAGCCGCCGCCGACCGCCGCGCAGAGGCCGTACACCAGCCCGAATCCGTAGAGAAGCGGGGCGAGCGAGAGGAGCGCCAGAACCAGAACGTGGGAGAAGATCACCGGCCCCCAGACGGCGTGCTCGGTCACCACCGGCAGCATCGGGATGCCGGCGCGACGGTAGTCCGCGCCCTTGGCGGCGGCCAGCGCCCAGAAGTGCGGCGGCGTCCAGAGGAAGAGCACCGTGGCGAGGATGATCGGCACCGGGCTGACGACGGGCCCGAAGGGCGGCGCGGCGGCGGCGGCGCCCGCGAGCAGCGCGAAGCTCCCCGCGGCGCCGCCGATCACCACGTTCCAGACGCTGCGGCGCTTGAGCCAGACGGTGTAGACAAAGGCGTAGGTGGAGGCTCCCAGGAACACCAGCACGGTGGCCAGCGTGCCGCCCACCGACCAGGCCATGAAGAGCGAGGCCGCGAGCAGCGCCAGGAAGGTCAGCGGCCAGACCGCGCCCGGCTTCAGGGTGCCCCGGGCGAAGGGGCGACCCATCGTGCGCGCCATCAGCCGGTCGGTGTCGCGCTCGTAGTACTGGTTGTAGGCCCCGGCCGCGCCCGAGGCGCCGAGCACCGCGAGGGTGAACACCGCCGCCTCGATCCAGCCCATCGCGCCCCCCGAGGTGAGGATCCCGACGAGCCCGGCGAGGGCCACGAAGGAACCGATCCTCAGCTTCAGGATCGAGACGGTCATCGACAAGGCAGCGGTCATGGCCAGGGTCCCTTCGCTGCTGTCTCAGTTGAAGAGCCAGAGCTCCGAGAGGTACTTCCAGTTCACGAAGTAGTAGAGCACGAAGCAGACGAAGAAGATCGAGACCAGCACCACCGTGCCCTTCAGCTTCGGATGCTCCTCGCTGCCGTACTTCGACACGGCCTCGCGGCCCATGTCGTGCAGCGGGAAGGTCATCGTCGCGCCGGGCCGGTCGAGCCTCGGGCCGGCCAGGATCGAGCCGACGATGACCAGGATGAACATCACCCCGCCGATCGCCGCCAGGATCGCCGCGAGCCCGTTGAGTCCCATCATCAGATAGGCCGCCGCCGGGAACTCGTAGGCGTGTGCCGCGTCGGTGAGCGAGAGGTCCCAGTGCCGCCGCGCCACCCCCAGCGTGCCCGCGCCCATCATGAAGAGCGAGATGCCGCCCGCGCCGAAGCCAAAGAAGTAGGGCTGCCACTTGGCCATGGTCGGCCAGATGATGTCGCGCCCGAAGAGCAGCGGCACCAGGAGGTAGCAGACCGCCATGAAGGCGAGCGTGGTGCCGGCAACGACGGTTCCGTGGAAATGGCCCGGCACGTAGAGCGTGTTGTGCATCAGCACGTTGAGCTGCTCGGTGCCGAGGACGACGCCGGAGATCCCGCCGATGAAGCCGAACATGACGAGGCTGAGGAACATTCCCGCGAAGGCGGGGTTGCCCCAGGGCGCCTTGGTCAGCCACTCGAAGTAGCCCCGGTCGTAGCCGTTCCTGCGCTGTGCCGCCTCGATCGCCCCGGGCACGGTCAGTCCGTGGATCAACGAGCCGAGCACGGCGAGGTACATCATGTAGGAGGTGTTGACGATCTTCCACGTCGAGCTCAGGCCCGGCTCGGCAAGCAGGTGGTGCGCCGAGGCGAGCTGCAGGAACAGGATGTACATCAGGAAGGCCATGCGGCTGACCTTTTCGGACAGCGGCTTGGCGCCCAGCACCATCGCCGCGATGGCGTACCAGATCGCGACATGGGCCGAGACGTTGATCTGCTGGCTGGAATGGCCCATCCCCCACCAGACGACCTTGTACATGAGCGAGTCGATGCCCGAGATCAGCCCGATCGACCAGAGCCAGGTCGGGATCAGGATCACCGCCCCCGAGGCCAGCGTGAACACTGCGATAACGGCCGCCGTAATGGCGCCGAAGGTCACCAGCGGAACCGAGCCGTCATAGGTGTTCTCGGCCTTGGCCACGACCAGCGTGGCGAAGAAGACCATCACCGCGATAAGAGCCCCCACCGCGAAGATGATCAGCGACAGATAGAACCAGTGCGAGGCCATCATCGGCGGGTAGGAGGTGAACATCACCGAGCTGTCGCCGCGCAGGACCGCGTAGTTGGCCATCAGCGCGCCCGCCAGCATCAGCACGAAGCCGAGCCAGGCGAACTTCGGCGCCGCGAGCCGCGAGCCCAAGAGTATGGCGCCGCCGAAGTAGAGCACCGCCACCTCGAAGAACAGGATCCAGAACAGGAGCACGTTCGCGCCGTGCCCGGTCAGGGTCAGGTAGAATAGATCCGCAGGCAGAATCTGCACGGCCGGCCAGCGGGTCAGCGCCACCAGCAGCCCCATCAGGCCGCCGATCAGGAGGAAGATCACCGCGGTGACCGCGTTGACCTTGATCAGCAACTCGGCGTTGGCCTCGACCCGGAGTCCGGTGAAGCGGCAGGTCCGGAAGCTCGCCTGCACGCCCCCGACCGGGACGGCGCCTTGATCTATGCTTGTCATCGCCCGATCTCCCCTAGTCGACGACGCGGATGCGGCCGGTCATCGTGTGGTGTCCGACTCCGCAGTATTCGTTGCAGACGATGCCGAAATCGCCCGAGCCGGTGGGCGTCAGCGTGAAGACGTGCTCGTAGCCCGGGTGCACGGTGATGTTGATGTTAGTGGGCTGCAGCGAGAAGCCGTGCTGCCAGTCGGTGGACGAGATGTGGAAGCGGTAGGCCACGTCCTTCTTCAGCTCCACTATCGGCCAGAACTCCCAGAGCCGCGCCAGCAGGTAGACGTCGCCGCCTTCCGGCGGCGCAACGACAGGCACGCCATTCTCCTCGACCGGCGCGCCATCGGTGCCCGCCTTCTGGAATTCATCTGCAAAGGCCACGACCTTCTCCTCGAAGGCCTGCGGTGTGACCCGGTAGGTCTCGTTCGAGAGGTTCTGATCGCCGATGAAGTGCCATGCGATCATGAAGAAGAACATGAAGAGGCCCCAAAGGAAGGCCAGGATGATCCATCCGAGTTCCACGGCATGGATCGGCTCTTTCCACCAGAGCCGGTTTGACGGAGGGGTGATAGCCATGGTGCTGCCTCGCTCTCGTTTTGCGCTTGGCTCAGTTCCCGATGGGAACCGAGGCCACCTCCATCACGCCCCAGATGATGTAGAGAACCGCCGGGACGGTGACGCCGAGAAAGAGGAGCAGGAAGGGGTTGTCGAGCACACGCTGCATCGCCGGCACCCGCGCCTCCGGTGACTCAGCCGGTCCCTTGTCCTTCGTCGTGTCAGAGCTGGTCATGAGCACAGTCTCCCTTCTGGCTTTCGAGTGCACCCGTCCGGGATTTCCGGAGGAAAGGTTGCAGCAAGACGGCTCACCGCGGGCTTCCCGTGTCTTGTCCGAATGCGCTTGCTGCCGACATCACTTGCGGAGCGAGCGGGACAGACGATCTATCCAAAGCCGGCGGTGACGCGCCATCTTTGGCGGCAGCGTAGGGTCTCCGACCCCCGGGAGCCTTGACCTAAGTCAAGCGGCTGACGCGCGGTGCCGGGTGGAAGGCTGCGAGGCGGCGCAAGATACGGTTTTGGCTGGTTGAATCCTAGAGGGAGGCGCTGCCTTGACGGGTGTGCCCGAACCTAGCTGCCGGGTAGAAATGGCGCCGATCGATGCGGGCGTGGAAGGAGGCCCGGCCTTGTGCAGTCGTCGCTTCCGGCAGGCTGGGCCCGGATATCTGGAAGGCGGCGGCGAGGGTGATCACGTCTTGGATCCCGTCGTCCGCGCCAAACCGGCGAAGCACGCCGGTCCCTCGGGTCAGATCAGCGCGTCCAACTGGGCGCCGTCGAACTGTGCCACTGCCCGAGCCGCCTCCGCTTCGGACAATAGGCAGCATGCTGTCGAAAGCCCGTCGGCAACCGCCGCAGTCTCGGCCGACACGGCCACGAGCTGGCGCCCTGCGGCCGTCGTTCCGGTCCGGGGGTCGAGGATATGGCCGATGCGCCGGTCCCGGTCGATCAGCGTGCCAAGCGGCGCCGAGACGGCGAGCGCCCGATCGCGAAGGGCGACGCGCCGGAGAATCCGGCCGTCCGGCGCGGCGATCGCCGCGCTCCAGGCCGTACCGTGCCGCGCGCCGCGGGCCACGAGTTCTCCCATGTCCACCAGCACGTCGTTGTAGCCGCGCCCACCGAGGAGCGCGGCGATCCGGTCGGCGATATAGCCCTGGGCGACGCCGTTCAGGGTCAGCGCCATGCCCGAACGGGATAGGGCCACGCCGGCCCTTTCGAACTCGACGCCGCTCCAGCCGACGAGATCTGCCGTCGCTTCGAGGCTGGGATTGTCGCGCGCGGATCGGTGCCGTGCCAGAGCCAGCCAGAGCGGCTGCACGGTGGGATCGAAGGCGCCGCCCGTGGCGGCGTGGAGCGAATCGCAAAGCGCGAGAATCTCCACCAGGTCGGCCGGTGGCGCAACCAGCCGTCCGTCGCGGTTCAGCCGCGAGAGCGCCGACTCGGGCCGGTAGAGACTGAAGACCTGCTCGAGGCGCTCGAGTTCCGCGGTCACCGCGGCGAAGGTCTGTCCAGCTTCCGCGCCGCCGGTGCCGCCCAGCGTGATCGACGCCGCAGCGCCGAGCGCCGTGCCGCGCCAGGCCGCGGTGCCCGCTCGCAGTCCCCCCGGCGCCGCGATCGCGGAGGCGGTGATGGCCAGAAACCTGCGACGGTTCAGCAGTCGGTACATATGCGCCTCTCCTGCGGACGCGCCTCGGCCCGGCGTGCAAGCCACCGAGCCGCGAAGCGTGCCGGCAGGCTGGAACGCTCGGCGTGGCCATGCCTTGACTTTCGTCAAGCTTGGCCACGGCTGCCAGTCCGGGCTGACGCCAGTCGCCCAGCCGGGCCTCGATGCGGTCCGTCCTGGCGCACCCCGGAAAAAAACCATCGACGGGAGATTTGGGTTGTGTACGGTTCCGCCAAGGAGAGGTGGGGGTCGTGAATCGGGACGAGCAGGAGAGGATCGCACGCCAATCGATGTTGTTGGCCAGCCTTCCGATGCAGGCAGCCGACAAATTGCTCTCCGCGGCGACCTATCACTCCTATGACAGGGGCACGGCGCTCTTTTTGCAGGGCGAAAAGGCGACCGCGATCCATGTCGTGATCCACGGCTGGGTCAAGCTCTTCCGGATCGCTCCGAACGGCAGCGAGGCCGTGGTCAACGTGTTCACCAAGGGCGGCAGCTTCGGCGAGGCCGTCGCGCTGCGCGCCCAGCCCTATCCGGTGTCCGCCGAGGCGGTGACCGAATGCGAGATCATGCATATCCCCGCGGGCGTCCTCACCTCGCTGATCCGGCGCGATCCGGAGGTGGCGATCAACGTGCTCGCGGCCACCTTCCAGCATCTGAAATCGCTGGTGGCACAGGTCGAGCAGATGAAGGCGCAGACCGGAACCCAGCGTGTTGCGGAGTTCCTCCTGGAGCTGTGCCATTGCGCCACCGGGAGCTGCGTGGTGGGACTGCCCTACGACAAGGTGCTGATCGCAGGACGATTGGGCATGAAGCCCGAGAGCCTCTCGCGCGCATTCTCCAAGTTGCGCTCGGTGGGCGTGATCGTCGAAGGGCATCATGCCGCGATCGAGGATGTCGCCCGCCTGCGTGACTATTGCGAGGAAGATCCGGCGGCGGCGTGGAACAAGGCGCTGTGAGTCGCCTGGCTGCCGCCCTTTCGGCGATCGACGCTGCCAACGCATCCGATCCGATGCACGAGGACGGCGTGCCTTCTTCGCTGCTCTACGGCCAACGGATGAGCGCGGAATTGTACCGGCTGTTCCCTGGCGCCTCCGAAGCACTGCAGATCGCCGCGCGCGGCCAGCATATCGAGCGCTGGATGCTGCCGCGCACCGACTATCCCGAAGGCAGGACCGGTTATCTGACCTGGCGGCGTGACCTGGCCCGGCATCATGCCGAGCGGGTGGGCGCGATCATGGCGTCGGCCGGCTACGGGGAGCAGGAGATCGCGGCCGCGGGACGGATGCTGCGCAAGGAGGGATTGAAGCGCGACGCCGAGGTGCAGGCACTCGAGGACGTGATCTGCTTCGTGTTCCTGAAATGGTATTTCTCCCCATTCGCGGCCAAGAAGGACGCGGCGAAGATCGCCGACATCGTCGCCAAGACCGCGCGCAAGATGTCGCCGGAGGCGCGGGCGCGAGTCCTGGGCGAGTTCGAGTTGCCGCCGGAGTTGAGGGCGCCGTTCGAAGCGTGAGCGAAATGGCACTTGCGGGTCGCGCGTGGAGCCGTGCGCCATCGCCCGCTCACGCTGCCTCCCGGGCACGCCGCTTCAGGACCGGGCAGGTTTCCTTGTCATAGAACACGACCTGGCAGCGCAGGCAGAGCACGCATTCGTTGACGTTGATCCGCCCCAGCGGGTCGATCGCGCCAACCGTGCATTTCTGCTCGCAGAGCCGACATTCGCGCCCGCATTGCGGGCGCCGCCTGAGCCAGTCGAAGACCTTCAGCTTTGCCGGAATCGCCAGCGCGGCCCCTAGCGGGCAGAGGTAGCGGCAATAGAAGCGCTCGATGAACAGCCCTGCGGTGATGAGAACCACGACGAAGGCGACGAAGGGCCAGGCCCGCATCATCCTGAGCGAGATCGCGGTCTTGAACGGCTCGACCTCGGCAAGGATCAGCGCATCGGTCATCGAGTAGAACGAGAGCGCCAGAATGGCGACGAAGAGCGTGTACTTGATCACCCAAAGCCGTTCGTGGAGCGGGTAGGGCAGGGCGATTTGTGGCACGCCGAACCTGCGGGCCACCACGTTGGACAGTTCCTGCAACGCCCCGAATGGGCAGAGCCATCCGCAGTAGACGCCGCGGCCGAGGAACAGGATCCCGAGCGCGACCCCGCCCCAAAGCACGAAGATCACCGGCTCGACGAGGAAGGTCTCCCAGGAAAAGCCCGACAGCAGGGCATGGAGGAAGGCCACGACCTGCACCACCGAGAGCTGCCCGTTGATGCCCCAACCGAGCCACACCAGCGTCACCGCCAGGATCCCGAGCCGGAGCCCGCGCCACAGCCGGGGGCGACGCACCAGGAGTTCCTGCAGGAACATGACCGCGGTGACCACCGTAAGGAGCGCCGCCAGCGCGACCAGCTGGAGCCGCTTGCGTTCCCAGGCCTGCTGCCAGAGCGGCGCCGGCTCGGGAGGCGCGGCGCGCACGAATTCCTCCGGCAGCGCGTAGTCGACGCCCATTACCAGAACCTTGTCGGGCGCGCCCTCGGCCTCTGCCGGGCGCGTGGCTGTGACCTCCACGCGGAAGGGCAGGGTGGGGTCGACCTCGTCGGTCGGTAGCCGGAAGATGCTGCGCTCCTTGAACGCGGGCAGGCCCTCGAGCGCGAGACTGTCGATCCGGGTGTAGCCCTCGGCGCCAAGTGCGACGCGCCGTCCGTCTTGGACCACCGCGATCCGGTCGAAGACGCCGGTCCTGCGCCAGTCGGTACCGCGATGGCCCTGCAGCCCGCGCGAGGCCACGAAGAGCGCCACCTCGCCGGTGCCGAGCGCGCCGACGACGCGCGTGTAGAGCGGGCCGCCCAGCAGGTTCTGGCCGATCGTCGGCGGATCGGCGAGGGCGACCCAAAGGTCGATGAAGTCGCCGTCACCGGACGGCACCGGCACCTTCGCCTCGGCAAACGCCGGCGCCGCCTCGGCCAGCGTCACCGTTTCGCGCGCCAAGGCGCCCGCTGCGACGAGCGCTGTCGCGTCGCGCGGCTCGAACCCGGTGCGCTCGACCCCCTTTCCGGGCACCAGGCCACGGGCCAGCGCGAGGGCGCGTGCGGTGCGCAGGATCGAGTCGCGTATCACCGCCGAGGACACGGTCGCCCGAGCGATCGTGTCGGGCGCGGCGCGCCCGGAGCCCCCAGTGGCCAGCGGGTCGCTCAGGTCGATTCCGGCGAAGCCGCCGACGAATTCCGCGATGTCGGCATCCGAGAGGCCCAGCGTGAGGATCGGCTCGCTGTGACGGACCAATGCCGCGCCGGCAATCACCCCCTCGGGGGCGACCGCCACCATGACCTCCAGCGGCTTTCCGGAATAGCCGACCGATCTCGCGATCTCCCAGGTCGAGGCGACGTGGCCCACCGGCGTCCCGTCCGGCCGCGTCACCTGCCAGCCGGGAACGTCGCCCTCGATACGCTCGATCCGAGGCTCTGCAAGGCCAGGAAACAGTCGCATCGCCAGCGCCGCATCGAGTCTTGTCACCTCGATTTCCTGGGCCTGGCCCTCGACTGTTTGCGCCGCCGTCCGAACGCCGGCTCCCGCGAGCGCGCAGACAAGCACGATGGTCAGGACGTCGAAGCGGCGCATGCCGGCAACGCTTACGTCCGCCCGCGGACCGCCGCCTTGACAGAAGTCAAGGAGCAAAGGGGGCCAAGTGTGCAATCTCCCCCGCGACCCATCAGCGGATCGGAGGACGGTAATGTCGATCAAGCGCCCCTATGTGAAACCGATGTTCATGGCCAGCGCGGCAGTGGCGCTGGCACTTTCGGCTCAGACAGCCGGCTCGCAGGAAAAACCGCCCGAGCACGGCGATGAGGCTTCCGCGGCCTACCAGCCGAGCATGACCACGCTCGGGGAGCTTAACCTCGACATTCCGGGTCGGAAGCCCGGCGATCCGGTGATGACGCCATCGGAATACCAACGCGCCAACACGATCTATTTCGAGCGCTGCGCGGGCTGCCACGGCGTGTTGCGCAAGGGCGCGACGGGCAAGGCGTTGACCACCGACATCACTCGCGACGGCGGTTTCGAATACCTCCGCGACTTCATCACCTACGGCTCGCCCGCAGGCATGCCGAACTGGGGCACCTCGGGCGAACTGACCGATGAAGACGTCGACATCATGGCGCGCTACCTGCTGCTCGAGCCGGCCGCACCGCCGGAATTCGGCATGCCCGAGATGCTCGCCAGCTGGAAGGTGATCGTCGCGCCTGAGGACCGGCCCGGCGAGAAGATGAACGACATCGCCATCGACAACCTGTTCTCGGTGACGCTGCGCGACGCAGGCCAGGTAGCGCTGATCGACGGCGCCAGCTACGAGATCAAGTCGGTGATCGACACAGGCTATGCCGTGCACATCAGCCGGATCTCGGCGTCGGGCCGCTATCTTTACGTGATCGGCCGTGATGCCAAGGTCTCGATGATCGACCTCTGGATGGACCCGCCGGCGCCGGTGGCCGAGCTCAAGATCGGCACCGAGGCGCGCTCGGTCGAGACCTCGAAGTTCGAGGGCTGGGAGGACCGCTACGCCATCGCGGGAAGCTACTGGCCGCCGCAATACGTGATCATGGACGGCGAGACGCTCGAGCCGCTGAAGATCAAGTCGACCCGCGGCATGATCTACGACGAGCAGATCTATCACCCCGAGCCCCGCGTCGCCTCGATCGTGGCGTCGCACTACCGGCCGGAGTTCATCGTCAACGTGAAGGAAACCGGGATGGTCCTGATGGTGGACTATTCCGACATCGACAACCTCAAGGTCACGGAGATCGAGGCCGAGCGGTTCCTGCACGACGGCGGCTTCGATTCGACCGGGCGCTACTTCCTCGTCGCCGCCAACGCGCGCGGCAAGGTGGCGGTGATCGACACCCAGGAGGGCAAGCTGGTTCAGCTGATCGAGACCGGCGGCCAGACTCCGCACCCGGGCCGCGGCGCGAACTTCATCCATCCGACCCATGGGCCGGTCTGGGCGACCTCGCACCTCGGCGACGACAGCGTGGCCGTGATCGGCACCGATCCCGAAGGCCATCCCGACCAGGCCTGGACGGTGGTGCAGACGCTCTACAGCATCGGCGGCGGATCGCTCTTCGTGAAGACGCACCCGACCTCGGAGCATCTCTACGTCGACGCGCCGCTCAACCCGGATGCCGAGGTGTCCGGATCGGTCGCGGTGTTCAAGATCGCCGACATGACCGCGGAAGAGCCGGAGCCGATCGTGCTACCGATCGTCGAATGGGCGGGCATCGCCGAAGGCCAGCCGCGCGTGGTGCAGGGCGAGTTCAACCAGGAAGGCAACGAGGTCTGGTTCTCGGTCTGGAACGGTGCCGACCTGGAATCTGCGATCGTGGTGGTCGACGACCGGACGCTCGAGCTGAAGCATGTGATCAAGGACCCGCGCCTGATCACACCCACGGGCAAGTTCAACGTCTACAACACCCGTTCCGACGTCTACTGAGCGCGGCGGGGCCGGTTCGCGCCGGCCCCCCCGTTTCGCCGCCAGGGGTCGCTTCAGCCGAGAGAGGGCCATGACGAAAGCGGGCAAAGTCTATCTCATCGGGGCAGGGCCGGGGGATCCGGAGCTGATGACGCTCCGTGCCGTCCGGATGCTCGCCGAGGCCGAGGCGGTGGTCTACGACCGGCTGGTCTCGCCCGAGATCATGGCCACGGTGCCCGCCACGGCGCGGCTGGTTCCGGTTGGCAAGGCGCCGGGCCATCACGCGGTCCCGCAGGACCGCATCAACGAAATCCTCGCCGAGCTCGCCGGCGCCGGGCTCACAGTCGCCCGGCTGAAGGGTGGCGATCCGCTGATCTTCGGGCGCGGCTCGGAAGAGGCCGCCCATCTCGCTCAGCGCGGCATCACCGTGGAATACGCCCCCGGGATCACCGCCGCGCAGGGCGCGGCCGCGGCGACGGGCGTGCCGCTTACCCATCGAGGGCTGGCCAGCGGCGTTCAGTACGTCACCGGCCACCGCCTGAAGGACCGCGCGCTCGATCTGAACTGGAAGGGCCTGGCCGATCCGGAGACGACGCTGGTGGTCTACATGGGCGCGGCCAGTATCGGCCAGATCGCGATGCGGCTGATCGCAGAAGGGATGCCTGCCAGTCTGCCGGCCATGGGGGTCGCCAACGCGACCACGCCGCGCGAGGCGCGGCTTCTGAGCCGGCTTGATCGCATCGCCCTCGACATGCGCGCGTGGCCGGTGGACGGGCCGGTCCTTTTCTTCATCGGCCACGTGGTCTCGCTCTACACCGCGGAAGGCATGGCCATCCCCGATCTTGCCATGCATCTGAATGCCGCCGCCGGTGCGTAGCCTTGCGGCCCTGCTCGCCCTATCTGGGGCGGTCTGGGCCGGCGAAGCCGCGCCGGATGCCGACGCGCTGACGCGGCTTGTCCATCAGGATTGCGGCTCCTGCCACGGGCTGATGCTCAAGGGCGGGCTCGGTCCCGACATCCGCCCTGCGACCATCGCGCACCACACGCCCGAGAGCCTGAAGGCGGTGATCTTGGATGGCATTCCCGGTACGCCGATGCCGCCATGGCGCCCGCTCATCAGCGAGGCGGAGGCGGAATGGATCGCGCACTACCTGCTGGACGGGGGCGCGTCATGAGGCGCATGATTCTGGCCTTGTCGCTGCTCATTGGCGCAACCGCGGCCGCGCCAGCCGGGGAGATCCGCACGACGGGCGACCTCGGGCTCGTCGTCGAGCGCGAGACCGGCTCGCTTCTTCTCGTCGATCAGTCCGAGCGCTCCGCGATCGGCCGAATCGAGGGCCTGGGCGACCTCTCCCACGCCTCGCTGGTCTATTCGCCGGACCAGCGCTTCGCCTATGTCTTCGGCCGCGACGGCGGGCTGACCAAGGTCGATCTCGTCACCCAGGGCATCGCCGCGCGGGTAATTCAGGCGGGCAACTCCATCGGTGGCGCGATCTCGGACGACGGGCGCCTCGTGGCGGTGTCGAACTATGAACCCGGCGGGGTGCGCGTGTTCGACGCCGAGACTCTGGAGCTCGTGGCCGACATCCCGACCGGTTCCAAGACGATCGGGCTGGTGGATGCGCCAGGGCGCCGCTTCGTCTTCAGCCTTTGGGACGCGGGCGAGACCTGGATCGCCGATCTCTCGGGCGAGGGCCCGGTCATCACCAAGGTCAAAGGGATCGGCGCCAATCCCTACGACGCACTTATCACGGCAGACGGGCGCACCTACATCGCCGGGCTTTTCGGCGAGGACGGGTTGACCGCGCTCGACCTCTGGCAGGCCGCGCCGGCGCCGGTCCGCGTGCTGCCGGGCTACGGTCGCGGCCAGCAGGACCTACCGGTCTACAAGATGCCTCACCTCGAAGGCTGGGCGCTCGCAGGCGCCGAATTCGTGCTGCCGGCGGTAGGCTATCACGAGCTGCTCTGGGTCGATGCGAGGGACTTCTCCGAAGCCGGGCGCACCCCGACTCACGGCCAGCCCGTTTTCGCCATGTCGCGACCCGACGGGCGGCAGATCTGGGTCAACTTCGCCCATCCCCTGAACGACACGATCCAGGTGATCGACACGCTCAGCAAGCAGGTCATTCACGAGCTCAAGCCCGGTCCCGCCGTGCTTCACATGGAGTTCACGCCGCGCGGGCACGAGGTCTGGGTCTCGGTGCGCGACGCCGGCAAGGTGGTGGTCTATGACACCGCGACCTTCGAGAAGCTCGCCGAGATCGAGGCGGTCAGCCCCTCCGGCATCTTCTTCACCGCCCGCGCCCACCGGACGGGGCTGTGATGGCGAGCGCGTTCGTCACCGATCCGTTCGACCGGCGCCTGCTCGACGACTGGCAGCGCGACTTCCCGCTCACGCCCTGCCCCTTCGCCGAAATCGGGGCCGCGTTGGGGCTCGAGGAGACCGAGGTGATCGACCGGCTGGCGCGGATGCGCGACGCTGGGCGGATCACCCGGGTCGGCGGAACCTGCGCGCCGAACACGGTCTCTGCCAGCACCCTCGCCGCAGTCTCGGCACCGCCCGAGCGCGTCGAGGAGGTGGCCGCGATCATCGGCGCGGAGCCTGGCGTGAATCACTCCTACCTGCGCGAGCACGAAATCAATCTTTGGTTCGTCGCCACCGGCCCGGACCGCACCCATGTCGACGCCGCGCTGGCGCGGGTCAGGTCACGGAGCGGGCTCACTGTGCTCGATTTGCGGCTCGTCCGTCCGTTCAACGTCGATCTCGGCTTCTCGCTCGGGGGCGACCGCTCGGCAGTGCCGCCACCGCGCCCGGCGAGGCCTGAGGCCATGGTCCCCGGCGACCGGCGCATCCTGCAGGCGCTGACCACCGGCCTGCCGCTCGCCGCGCGCCCCTATGCCGAGATCGCCGGTCGCCTTGGCCGCCAGGAGGGCGAGGTGCTCGACCGCATCAGGGTGCTTCAGGAGGCAGGTGTGATCGCGCGGCACGGCGTGATCGTGCGCCACCGCGCCCTCGGCTGGCGCGCCAACGCCATGGTTGTCTGGGACATCGCGCCGGAGCGGATCGATGCCGCAGGGCCGCGCCTTGCGGCGCACCGGGGGGTCACGCTCTGCTACGAGCGCCAGCCGGCGCAGGGGGTCTGGCCCTACCGGCTCTACGCCATGATCCACGCGCGCTCGCGCTCCGAGGCGCTCGAGGTGCTGAGCGCGGCCGCGGCGCTTCCCGAGCTTGCCGGCGCCCCTTACCGCGTTCTCTTCTCGCTCAGGTGCTTCAAGCAGACTGGCGCGCTGATTTCGCTGAAGGAGGAAGATGCCGCATGAGCGAGTTCGACGCGATCGACCGGAGAGTACTGAACCGGATGCAGGAGGACCTGCCGCTGACCCCGCGCCCCTTCGCCCAAGTTGCCGCCGGGCTCGGCCTCGCCGAGGAGGAGCTGATCGAGCGGCTGGCCCAGCTGCGGCGCGAGGGCATCATCACCCGCTTCGGCCCGTTCTTCGACGCCGAGGCGATGGGCGGGGCCTTCTGCCTCTGCGCCATGGCGGTGCCCGGGGAACGCTTCGAGGAGGTGGCCGACCGGGTCAACGCCCACCCAGAGGTTGCGCACAACTACGCCCGCGACCACGCGCTCAACATGTGGTTCGTGCTGGCGACCGAGGACAAGGCCGGGATCGCCGCCGCCGCGGGGGCGATCGAGGCGGAGACCGGGCTACGCGTGCTGCGCTTTCCGAAGCTCCGCGAGTTCTTCATCGGCTTCCGGGTGGCGGCATGACCTTGGACGCGACAGACCGCCGGCTGATCGAGGCCACCCAGGCCGGGCTGCCGCTGGTTGCGGCGCCCTTCGCAGCTCTTGCCGATGAGCTGGGGATGAGCGAAGCGGCGGTGATCGACCGGCTCGGCCGCCTGAAGGCCATTGGGGTGATCCGCCGGATCGCCGCCGCGCCCAATCACTATCGCCTCGGCATGACCGCCAACGGCATGACCGTCTGGGACGTCGAGGACGACCGTCTGCCCGAGCTCGGGCCCGAGGTGGGCGCTCTGCCGTTCGTCACCCATTCCTATGAGCGCCCGCGCGCGTTGCCCGACTGGCCCTACAACCTCTTCGCAATGGTCCACGGTGCGACCCGCAAGGAGGTCGAGGCCAAGCGCGCCGAGATCGCAGCACTTCTCGGCGCCGCCTGCCGCGGCGGCGACATCCTCTATTCCACCCGGATCCTGAAGAAGACGGGGCTCCGGCTCCGCCAGCGCGAGGGGTGATCCATGTTCCGCCTGACCGAATACATGCACCAGTTGGTCCACCCCACCCCGGTCCGCGCCCGCCGCGGCGAGGGCGCGGTGAAGCCGGTGGTGATCTGGAACCTCACGCGGCGCTGCAACCTGCGCTGCCGGCATTGCTACACGGTCTCGGCCGACGTCGACTTCCCCGGCGAGCTCAGCCATGCGCAGGCGATGGAGGTGCTGGAGGATCTGGGCCGCTTCCGGATCCCCGCTCTGATCCTCTCGGGCGGCGAACCCCTGGATCGCAAGGATCTGTTCGAGATCGCCACCCGGGCGCGGCAGCTGCTGCGGATGCTGGCGCTGTCGACCAACGGCACGAAGATCCATGGGCAAGATGCCGACCGTGTGGCCGAGACCGGCTTTGACTACGTCGGTATCTCGATCGACGGGATCGGCGCCACCAACGACTGGTTCCGCGGCGTCGAGGGCGCCTTCGCGGCGGCACTCCGCGGCGTGCGCGAGTGCAAGGCGCGCGGAATCAAGGTGGGCCTGCGCTTCACGCTGACGCGCGACAATTCCCGCCACCTGCCCGACCTGATCAAGCTCTGCGACGACGAGGGGGTGGACAAGTTCTACCTCTCGCACCTCGTCTATGCCGGCCGCGGCGACAAGCACCGCGGCGAGGACGCTGCCCACGACCCGACGCGGCTTGCGATGGATCTGCTGATCGATCGCGCCTGGGCCGCCGTCTCCGGCGGGCCGCCGCTCGACATCGTGACCGGCAATAACGATGCCGACGGCGTGTACTTCCTGAACTGGGCGGCGGAGCGCTTCGACGACGACGTCATCGCCCATCTCCGCGACCATCTCGAGGCCTGGGGCGGCAATTCCTCGGGCGTCGGCGTGGCGAACATCGACACGCAGGGCAACGTGCATCCTGACACTTACTGGTCGAACTACACCATCGGCAGCGTAAAGGAGCGGCCGTTCTCGGAGCTCTGGACCGGCGAAGACCCGATGCTGGCCGAGCTCCGCCGCCGGCCGCGGCCGCTCAAGGGCCGCTGCGGCGCCTGCCAGCACCGCGCGATCTGCGGCGGCAACACCCGCATCCGGGCATTGCAGCTGACCGGCGACCCCTGGGCCGAGGACCCGGCCTGCTACCTCTACAACGCCGAGATCGGCGTCGAGGAGGACCGCACCGTCACCGTCACGCCGTTCCGGGGCAAGAGCCATGATCCGGTGCATCGCTTCGGCTAGTGCGGCGCTCCTCGTCGCCGCCGCAGGGCTGGCCGATCCGGCGGCGGACTACGCCGAGCATTGCGCAGAATGCCACGGGGCCAGTCGGCTCGGTGCGATCGGCCCCGCGCTGATCCCCGAGACGCTCGGCCGGATGCGCGGCCCCGACCTGGAAACCGTGATCGCCAATGGCCGTGCGGCCACCCAGATGCCCGGCTTCAACGAGGTGCTCGACGCCGGGCAGATCGCCGCGCTGGCCGCCTACCTCGGCGAGCCGCTTGCCGAAGTGCCGCCTTGGGGCGAGGCCGAGATCCTGGCCAGCCGCGAGGTGAACCCGGACTACGCCCCGGCCGAGGCGCCGACCTTCGAGGCCGACCCGCTGAACCTGACGCTGGTGGTCGAGACCGGCGACCACCATGTCAGCGTGATCGACGGCGACAGCTTCGCCGTCCTCGACCGCTTCGTGACCCCCTTCGCCGTCCATGGCGGCCCGAAGTTCAGCCCCGATGGGCGCTTCGTCTTCATCATGTCGCGCGACGGCTGGGTGCAGAAATACGATCTGTGGTCGCTCGCCGAGGTCGGCAGGGTCCGCGCCGGCCTGAACAGCCGCAACATCGCGATGAGCCACGACGGCCAGTGGCTCGCCGTCGCCAACTACCTGCCGATGACGCTGACGATCCTCTCGACCGAGGACCTCTCGGTGGCCCGCATCATGGAGGTCATCAGCAAGGACGGCGTGCCGAGCCGGGTCTCGGCGGTCTACCAGGCGCCCGAGCGGCAGAGCTTCATCCTGGCCCTGAAGGACGCCGCCGAAATCTGGGAGGTCGCGACCGATCCCGAGGCGCCCCCGGTCTACGAGGGCTTCGTCCACAGCCGTGAAGCGGGCATGGTCGAGGGCATTCCCTCGTCGGAGGGCCTTTTCGCTCGCCGTCGCATCGAGACCGAGGAACCGATCGACGATTTCTTTTTCACCCCCGACTACCGCTTCCTGATCGGCGCCGCCCGAGACGGCGAGCGTGGCGTGGTGGTAAATCTCAACGTCGGGCTCGAAATCGCCGAGTTGCCGCTTTCCGGCCTGCCGCACCTCGGCTCCGGCATCAGCTGGATTCGCAGCGGCCACCGGGTGATGGCGACGCCGCACCTGCGCGAAGGCAAGCTCTCGATCATCGACACGGAAACGTGGGAGGTGACCGACACCATCGAAACCCTCGGCCCCGGCTTTTTCTTGCGCAGCCACGAAGCGACGCCCCATTTCTGGGCCGACGTGTTCTTCGGCGCGAACCGCGACGCGATCCACGTGATCGACAAGGAGAGCCTCGAGATCGTGCGCACGCTCCGCCCCGTTCCCGGCGCGACCGTGGCGCACGTGGAATTCACCCGTGACGGGCACTACGCTCTGGTGTCGGTCTGGGAGGAGGACGGCGCGGTGATCGTCTACGACGCCGCCACGTTCGAGGAGGTCGCCCGGCTGCCGATGCGCAAGCCTTCGGGGAAGTACAACGTCTGGAACAAGATCACCTTCTCGGAAGGCACCAGCCACTGAGGCGCTGATCGTCCCCCATGGCCAGCCCTCCGACCCAGGCCCGCCCGAAGCCGATATCGCGGCGCTCGCCGTGCGGGTGGCGGAGCCTCCGCAGGGCTGGGGCGCGCGCATTGACGCTGGCGATGCCCGTTGCACTCGAGGCCGAGCTGGCCGAGGGCGCCGCACCGCTGGAGGTCTTTCCTCTGATCGTGAGCGACTGCGGTCCTGTCAGAAGAACCTGGCTTGAGACAGAAAGGGCTCCTGGCTAGCGCCCGCGGATTGCCAAGCGCGACCCGTTCATATCCGTCAAGACGAGCCCCGAGATCGTCCGCCCGGCCATGATGCTCCAACGTCCGGTTTGCTGTCTTCCGCCTGCACCTGCCGTTGCGTCGACGGGAGAGGGCCATGCTCCGGGCGCGGCGCATGCGAAGTCTACAGAAATTCGCGGCCGTGCAAGCGTGGTCTCAAACCACTTCGACCAAGAACGCAGCCTCTCCAGCCTAAACCTCTTCATGCTAACTGCACCGCCGTTCGCGCCGAGTGGCGCGGTCTCTCCGCCGGATAAGAGGTAGCGATCCTGTCCGGATGGAGACTGGTTCGAATTGGTCCGCCAGCACCTCTGCCGAGTATTGAGTTGAGGGTGGTCGAGGCATCACCGGAGGAGCGGCGATTGAAGCGGGATCGGTTCACATGATCGGCCGACGTGTCGGCTTTTCCAGATTGATCAGAGCGAGGTTCGCTAGTGGACCGAGCTTGCGGACCGTAAGCCTGCCGTCGCTCCAGCTTACGAGCCCTGCATCGCGGAGCGATTTCAGCGTCTTGTTGGTGTGGACCAGCGACAGGCCTAAAGCGTCGGCAAGGTCCTGCTGGCGGAAGGGCAGCGGAACGCTCTTGTCCCTTTCCAGTCCGACGGCGCGCAACCGCTCGAAGATCCGCACCAGCGCCCAGGCGATGCGTTGGCTGGCGTCGCGCTGGCCGAGCGAGGCGATGGTCTCGCCGAGAAAATGCTCCTCCACCGCGGCGATCCAGGTCAGGTCGTA
>JBFKAV010000049.1:0-20183 GCA_041621405.1 Paracoccaceae bacterium | reverse complement strand
GGTCACCACGGTCGGCGCCATGTAGAAGCCGCCGGTCTTCTCGAGGATCCGCCCGCCGCCGGTGACGACGCTGCCGCCCTCGGCCCGGGCGGTCTCGACGAAGCCGAGGTTCTGCGCGAGCTGCGCCGCCGAGGTCACAGCGCCCATCTCGGTCGCAAGGTCGAGCGGGTCGCCCACCCGGAGGGCTGCGGCATGGCGCGCCACCGCGGCGACGAAATCGTCGTGGATCGCCGCCTCGACCAGGAGCCTGGAGCCGGCGACGCAGACCTGGCCCGAATTGCGGAAGATGCCCATGGCCGCGACCTTCGCCGCGCGGTCGAGGTCGGACGCATCGGCGAAGACGACGTGCGGCGACTTGCCGCCGAGCTCGAGGTAGACGCGCTTGAGGTTCGAACGCGCGGCATAGTCGAGCAGCCGACGCCCGACCGCGCCGGAGCCGGTGAAGGCGAGCGCGTCCACGCCCATCGAGAGGCCCAGCGCCTCGCCCACCACCGCGCCCTCGCCGGTCACCACGTTCAGGACGCCGGGCGGCAGCCCCGCATCGAGCGCCAGCTCTGCCAGCCGCAAGAGCGAAAGCGACGCTGCCTCGGCCGGCTTCAGCACCACCGAGTTGCCAATGGCGAGCGCCGGGCCGAGCTTCCAGGCGCCGATCATCAAGGGGAAGTTCCAGGGCACGATCGCGCCCACCACGCCCACCGGCTCGCGATGGACGAGGGCCAGCACGTCCGCCCCGGTCGGCGCGATCTCGCCATAGACCTTGTCGAGCGCCTCGGCGTAGTAGCGGATCGTGCCGGCGGCCGAGAAGGGCTCGGCCCGCAGCGCCATGGCGATCTCGGTGCCGTTGTCGCGCACGCCGAGGACCGCGAGGCTCAGCGCCTCTGCCTCGATCAGCTCGGCCCAGCGGTGGAGCACCTTCTTGCGCGCCGCCGGCGGCTGGCCGGCCCAGCGGCGGTCCTCGAAGGCGGCGCGGGCGGCGCCGATGGCGCGGTCCATGTCGCCCTTCGTGCCGCGCGCGATCGTGGTCAGCGCCCGGCCGTCGATGGGCGAGATCACCTCCAGCGTGGCACCGTCCTCGGCGGGCGCTTCGGCGCCGTCGATGATCAGTCCGCGGGGGACGACCTGTTCGGCGCGATACCGGTCGATCTGGCTCTGGTCCATGGCGGCCTCAGCGTTGCTGGCTGTCGTGCATCTCGTGATCCAGTTCCGGCAGCCGGGCCCGGTGCTCCTTGATCAGCGTGCGGATGTGCAGGCCGATGACAAAAAGGATCGCGAGGAAGAGCAGGAAGGCGATCGGCCGGTCGATCATGTCGAAGGGCGTCTTGATCCGGGCCATGGCCGAGCGCAGCTTCACCTCCATGATCCCGCCGAGGACCATGCCGAGGATGATCGGCACGATCGGCAGGTTGAGCCGCTTCAGGATCAGCCCGAGGATGCCGAACCCGGCCGCCACCATGCAGTCGGTGAGCGAATTCCGGAGCGAGTAGACGCCGACGAACGACAGGATCAGCACAACCATCCCCAGGAACCGCGTTGGCACCCGGATGATCCAGGTCAAGGGCTTGGTGGCGAGCATAAGGAAGACGATGACGACGAGGTTGAGCAGGATCAGCGCGAGGTAGAGCGCGTAGACGAAATCGAGCTGGTTCTGGAACAGCTGCGGCCCCGGGATCACGTTGTGGACGTAGAACACCGACAGCATCATTGCCGTCAGCGCCTCGCCCGGGATGCCGAGCGCCAGAAGCGGGATCATCGCCGCCGGCGGCACCGCGTTGTTGGCTGCCTCAGACGCGATCAGGCCTTCGGGCGATCCCTTGCCGAACAGCTCCGGCGCCTTCGAGGTCTTCTGCGCGTAGGTGTAGGAGAGGAACTGCGCAGTGAACTCGCCGACCCCGGGGATCATGCCCATCAGCACGCCGAAGCCCGAGGACACGGTGGCGACCCGCTTGTGCCCCAGGAGCTCGCGGAACCCCATCGTCAGGCTGCCGTCGAGCGCCTGCGGCTCGGGGCTCTCGTCCTTCTGGACCAGAAGCAGGAAGGCCTGGCTCAGCGCGAAGAGGCCGAGGACGACGACGATCAGGTTCACCCCCGAGGTGAGCCATGTCATCCCGAAGGTGTAGCGCGGCGTGTAGGTGGCGGCGTGGAGGCCGATCGTCTGCAGGAAGATGCCGAACATCGCCAGCATTCCCGCCGCCATCACCTGCCCGCGATGGGCGAGGATCACCAGGATGATGCCGAGCAGCGCGGCGAGGAAGATCTCGCGGCTGCCGAACATCGGCGCGATGATCGCGAGGACTGGGGATAGCAGGATCAGGCAGAGGATGCCGAAGATCCCGCCCCAGAACGAGGCCGAATAGGCCAGCGACACAGCGCGCCGCGCCTCGCCGCGCTCGGTCATCGGGTAGCCGTCGTAGGTGGTGAGCGCATTGACCGCGGTGCCCGGCGTGTTGATCAGAACCGCCGGCAGCGCGCCGCCATACATCGACGAGCCGTAGATGCCGAGCAGCATCGTCAGCCCGACGAGGGGCTCCATCGCGAAGGTCGCGGGCAGCAGGATCGCGATCGCGACCGCCGGGCCGACGCCGGGGATCGCGCCGATCACCACGCCGCCGATCGAGCCGATCAGCAGCGCCACCAGCACGTCCCAGCGCGCCAAGAGCACCGCACCTGCGAGGATGTCTTCCAACACGTCGCGCCCTCAGAAATAGGTCAGCATGATCTGGCGCAGCCCCGCGGGCAGGTATTCGTAGACCGCACCGGACGGCAGCTTGACCTGCAGGAAGGACTTGAACACCAGCACCACGACCACTGCTGCGAGAACCGCGCCCCAGAGCGCCAGCCGGCTCCGGTAGCCGGAGCGCAGCACCAGCAGGGCCGCCAGCAGCACGGTCGAGGGCAGGTATCCCAGCCACGGCACGACGAGCGCGTAGGCCAGGAACCAGCCTGCGTATTCCAGCGCCGCCGCCCAGGTCGCGACCTCGGCCATGCGGCCGGGGATCCGCTCCGACACCGCCGATCCGACGAGGTGCAGCGCGGCGAAGACCGTCATGCCGGCAAGCGACACCGCCGGCCAGAACCGCGGCTGGGCGAACAGATGGTTGCCCGAGACCGCCTGGGTCTCGGCGCCGATCCGCGCGAGCAGGAACAGTGCAAGGGCGAAGAACGCGCCGGCGAAGACCAGGTCCCCGGGGCGCCGATAGCGCTTGAACAGGGCTTGCAGGGTCCATATCCGCGCCATCGCGCGTCGCTCCCCTTGGCTGGTGGCCCGGACCGAGACGAGGCGACGCCGCAACCCGGCACCGCCCCGCCCGAGTCCCGAAGCCTGCTACTGGAGCATCTCGTTGATGCGCCCGAAGGTCTCGATGTCGGACTCGATCTGCGCCTTCACTGCCTCGGCGTCCTGCCAGTAGATCAGCGCACCGGTCTCGGCCGCGAGCTGCTGCGCGCGCTCCGACTTCACGGTCTCGCTGGCGACCGCGATGATCTTCTCGCGCACGTCCGCGGGCGTATCCTTGTGGACGAAGAGCCCGTTCCAGAGCGCGAGGCCCAGGTCCGGGGCAAGCTCGGCCACGGTCGGCGTGTCGGGCGTGAGCGGGATCCGCTCTGCGCCGATCGAGGCCAGCACCTTCACGCTGTCGAGGCAGGGAAGGATCAGCTGCAGCGTGGTGTTGATCACGTCGACGTCGCCCGAGGCGAGCGTGTTGCAGTCGAGCGCGTCGAAGGCCGCGTCGGAGGCGAAGGCGAAGCCCATCTCCTTGGCCAGCGCCATCGTCACCCGGGTCGGCACCAGCGGCGCACCGAAATGGCCCAGCGCCACGTCGTTGGCCATCGCATGCTCGGCCAATCCGGCCATGTCGTCGTAGGGCGCATCGCCCGAGGCGGCGATCACGAAGGGATAGGTGAGGAAATTGCCCAGGGGCTCGAACGGGTTGGGATTGAGCTCCGGAATGCCGATGTTCGGGCCGATCACCGGGATCGCGATGATGAACGATCCGATCGTGTAGCCGTCGGCCGGCGCGTTCGCCACTTCCACCGCGCCCGGGAACGGACCGCCGCCGCCGCCGGGCTTGTTGACCACTGCGGCCGGCACGCCATAGGCCGCCTGGAAATCGTCGGCGATCATCCGGGTCAGCACGTCCTCCAGGTCGCCCGGCGGCCACGGCACCACGAACTCGACGGGCTTTTCGGGGTATTCGGCCCCGCTCGCGCCGGTCAGGGCCAGCGTGGCCACCGCCACCGCACCCAGGAGCCTTCCAAGATTGCGCATCGTCTCCTCCCATTGGATCGGTTCATTATGCGAACCGCTGTTGCAAATTTTAGCTTGCTTTGTTAACCTTCGCCTGTCAATCCTTTTTTCCGGACAAGGCGGAAGCGAAGATAGCATGTCGGTCGTCGAAAAGGCATTCGAGCTCCTGGGCTTCTTCTCGGTCGAGCGGCCCGAGCTCGGCCTGTCGGAGCTCCGCCGCCTGGCCCGGCGCGACAAGGCGACGACCTACCGGCACCTCGCCGCGCTCGAATCGGTCGGGCTTCTGGAGCAGGACCCGCAAAGCCGGCTCTACCGGATCGGGCCGGCGGTGCTGCGGCTGGCCGAACTGCGCGAGGCCACGACGCCGCGCCGCGCCGGCGCCCTTCCCGCGCTCGCGCGGCTGGCCGAGCTGACCGGCGAGACGGCGCATGCCTCGCTGCTCTCCGGCACTAGGCTCCTGACGCTCGCGGCGCGGGAATCGAACCGCCACAGCACCCGGGTGATCATCACCGAGCCGGAACTGCCGCTCCACGCGACCTCGCAGGGCCACGCGGTGCTCGCCTTCGGAGGTCCCGGCCTCTCCGAGGCGGCGCGCCGGGCAATGCCGCGCTTCACTGCCGCCACGCCCACCACCGAGGCCGAGCTCGACGCGGCCGTGGCCTCCGCCCGTCAGACCGGGTTCGGCGATGCCGCGAACAGTTTCGAAGTCGGCGTGCACGGTATCGGCGTCCCGGTCTTCGATCAGACCGGCGAGGTCGCCGGCGCCGTGGCCGTCGCCACAGTGGCGAGCCGCATGACGCCGGCGCTCGCCGCCACAATCCGCGCCCACCTCGTCGAGGCGGCACGCAGCATCAGCGCGAACTGGGGCGGCGCGGTTCCGCCCGAGCTCGAAGACCGCTGGGCGCGGACCCTCGCGGCGGAGACCAAAAGGGAGGCATCGGCTTGAAGGACTCCAACTTCCTGAAGGAAAACAACGCTCGCCACTTCTGGCACCCGATGACCTCGCCGGCCCACAGCCGGGCGCATCCGCCGAAGATCCTCACCGGCGGCCACGGAGTATTCGTGCGCGACATCGACGGCCACGAGGTGGTCGACGCGGTGGGCGGGCTCTGGAACGTCAATCTCGGCTATTCCTGCCAGCCGGTTAAGGCGGCGATCGCCGCCCAGCTCGACGCCCTGCCCTACTATTCGACCTTCCGCGGCACCACGAACGATGCAGCGATCGAGCTCTCCTACGAGCTTGCGCGCTTCTTCGCCCCCGACGGGCTTACGCGCGCCTTCTTCACCTCGGGCGGCTCCGACAGCGTGGAGACCGCGCTGAAGCTCGCGCGGCAGTACCACAAGCTCCGGGGCGAGGCGGGGCGGGTCAAGTTCCTCAGCCTGAAGAAGGGCTATCACGGCACCCACTTCGGCGCCGCCAGCGTCAACGGCAACGCCAATTTCCGCACCGCCTACGAGCCGCTCCTGCCCGGCTGCCACCACATCCCGGCGCCCTACACCTACCGCAACCCATTCAACGAGACCGATCCCGAGCGGCTGGCCCAGCTCTGCGCTGCCGCGCTGGAGGACGAGATCGCCTTCCAGGGTGCCAGCACGATCGCCGCCTTCATCATGGAGCCGATCCTCGGCGCCGGCGGCGTGATCCCGCCCCACGCCTCGTTCCTGCCGATGGTGCGCGAGATCCTCGACCGGCACGGGATCCTGCTCATCACCGACGAGGTGATCACCGCCTACGGCCGCACCGGCGCCTGGTCGGGCGCGCGGCTCTGGGGCGTGAAGCCCGACATGATGTGCACCGCCAAGGCCATCACCAACGGTTTTTTCCCCTTCGGCGCGGTGATGATCGGCGAGCGGGTGGCCGAGGTCTTCGAGGCGGACGAGAAGGCCAGTATCGGCCACGGCTACACCTATTCCGGCCACCCGGTGGGCGCGGCCGCCGCGCTGGCCTGCCTGACCGAGACCCTCCGGTTGAACGTGCTCGAGAACGCCGCGGCGCGCGGTACCCAGCTCCACGAAGGGTGCCAGGCGTTGATGGCGAAGCACGCGCTCGTCGGCGACGTGCGCGGCGGCCACGGGCTGATGACGGCGATCGAACTGGTGAGCGACCGCGCCGCCAAGACCCCGGCCGAGGCGGGCACCATGGCCCGGGTCCAGGAGGCCGCCTACGAGGCCGGCGCGCTGGTCCGCGTGTCGGGTCCGAACCTGATCCTGTCGCCACCTCTGATCCTCACCGAGGCAGAGGCGGCGAAGATCCTATTCGCACTGGACGCCGGCCTCTCGGCCGCGGGGGGCGCGGCATGAGCGGCGCCTCGGTCGCGCTTCTCGGCACCAAGGGCGGGCCGGCGATCCGGCCCGGCTCGACCATGCCCACCTCGTCGCTCCTCACCCTCGCCGACCGGCAGATCGTCGTCGATTGCGGGCTTGGCGTCACCCGCGGCCTCGTCGACCAGGGAATGCAGCTGAAGGACCTCGGGCTGATCTTCATCACCCACCTGCATTCCGACCACTACCTCGAGCTCGGGCCGCTCCTGCACACCGCCTGGACGGCAGGGCTGAACCAAACCGTCGAGGTCTGGGGGCCGGCCGGCCTCGATACCTACTGGCAGGGCTTCCTCGCCTCGATGCTGGCCGATATCGAGCTCCGGATCGAGGACGAGGGCCGCCCTGACCTGCGTGACCTGGTGCGGATCCGCGTGATCGAGCCGGGCGCGGTGCTCGAGGACCCAGGCCTCAAGGTCGAGGCGATCCGGGTGCTCCACCCGCCGCTCACCGATTGCTTCGCGCTCGGCTTCGAAGGCGGCGGCCGGCGCGTCGTCTTCTCTGGCGACACAGCCTACATGCCGGAGCTCGCCGACTTCGCCCGCGGCGCCGACCTCCTCGTCCACGAGGCGATGCTCGAGGCGGCACTGCCCGCGTTGCTCGCGCGGATCGGCAATGGCGACGAACGGCTGATGGACCACTGGCTGCGCTCGCACACCACCGCCGCTGACGCAGCCCGCATCGCTGCCGAGGCCGGCGTCGCCCGGCTTGCGCTTCATCACCTGATCCCCTCCGATGACCCGGCCTACTCGGCGGCCGACTGGGAAAGCGCGGTCGCGCCGCACTGGCCGGGAGACTTCATCCTCGGCCGCGACGGGCTCAGGATCGAGCTCGACTGAGCCTCAGAGCTCGGTCTGGCGCAGGTCTTCCAAGAGCGCCAGGAGCGTCTCCAGCCGCTCCTTGCCGAACCGGTCCTCCAGCCGTTGCAGGATCGCGTTGCTCTGCGCGGCATGTGCCGCGATCACCGCGCGCCCGGCACGTCTGATCGACACTATGGTGCGCCGCCGGTCCTCCGGGTCGCTTTCGCGCTGAACAAACCCGTCGGCTTCCATCGTCTGCAGGATCCGGCTCAGCGAGGGCAAAAGCAAGCAGGCCTCGGCCGCGATCGCTTTCTGCTCCAGCGGCCCGGATTCGGCCAGGACCCTGAGAACGCGCCATTTCTGCTCGTTGACCGGGCTTTCGGCAAGCATATCCCGGATCGGCGCCATCACCGTCTCGCGCGCCCGGAGCAGCGCGATCGGAAGCGACTGGCGGGTACTGCGAACCGGACCGGTGGTGTCATCTACCATGGAAGCATCTTCCGCCCCATTCCGTGGCTCCGCAAGGAGAAGCCCGGTGGTTATCCTTGACGACGGGATGATAATTAGTTAACAAAGCAAGTATCTGTCACGGAGACGCCCCGTGCCCCATATCCAGATCGACTACTCTCCAAATCTCGAGGCTCGGCTCGACATCGCCGCGCTTTGCCGCGCGCTCCGCGATACGGCGACGGAAACTGGCGTCTTCCCGTTCGCCGGCATCCGCGTCCGTGCCACCGCCTGCAGCCATGTGGTGATCGCCGACGGCAACCCCGAGCACGCTTTCCTGGACATCTCGGTCCGCCTGCGCGGCGGTCGTCGGCTGGAGGTCCGCAAGGCGGCGGCGGCGCAGATCTTCGCGGCCGCCGAGGCGTTCTGTGCGGGCGTGATGGAAAGCTCATCCTTCATGCTCTCGCTCGAGATGCGCGACATCGACCCCGAGCTCAGCCCCAAGGCGAGCTCGATCCGCAACTACCTGCCAGAGGCGTCCCGGTGACCGACCTCGCCACCCATCTCGACAGGCTCGAAGGCCATCTCGCCCGCTTCCGCGACGGCGGCATCGTGAACCTGATCGCAGGCGAAAGCTTGCCCGCCGCCGCCGGCGCGACCTTCGAAACGACAAGCCCGATGGACGAAAGCGTGATCGCCAGCGTTGCAAAGGGCGGCGCCGAGGACGTCGACCGCGCCGCCCGTGCGGCAAGGGCCGCCTTCCCGGACTGGGCCGCCTGGGACGGCGAGAAGCGCAAGGCGCTGCTGCACCGGATCGCCGACCTGATCGTGGAGCGCGCCGAGGAGATCGCGCTCTGCGAGTGCTGGGACACCGGCCAGGCCTACCGCTTCATGTCGAAGGCGGCCCTCCGCGGGGCCGAGAACTTCCGCTTCTTCGCCGACATGGCGCCCTCGGCCCGCGACGGCAAATCGCTGCCCTCCCCACACCATCTGAACGTGACCTCACGCGCGCCGATCGGTCCCGTGGGGGTGATCACGCCCTGGAACACGCCGTTCATGCTCTCGACCTGGAAGATCGCCCCGGCGCTCGCCGCGGGCTGCACGGTCGTGCACAAGCCGGCCGAGTTCAGCCCGCTCACCGCCCGGATCCTGGCCGAGATCGCTCACGAGGCGGGGCTGCCGGCGGGGGTCTGGAACCTCGTCAATGGCTTCGGCGAGGACGCCGGCCGGGCGCTGACCGAGCACCCCGAGATCCGGGCTATCGCCTTTGTCGGCGAGTCGAAGACAGGCTCGATGATCATGAAGCAGGGCGCCGACACCCTGAAGCGGGTGCATTTCGAGCTCGGCGGCAAGAACCCGGTCGTGGTCTTCGACGATGCCGACCTCGACCGCGCGCTCGATGCCGCGATTTTCATGATCTATTCGCTGAACGGCGAACGCTGCACCTCGTCGTCGCGGCTCCTCGTGCATGACACCATCGCCGACGAATTCGAGGCGAAGCTCGTCGAACGTGTCAACCGCATCCGCGTCGGCCACCCTCTCGACCCCGCCACCGAGGTCGGCCCGCTGATCCACAGGACCCACTTCGACAAGGTGACCTCCTATTTCGACACCGCGCGCGCCGAGGGGGCGAAAATCGCCGCCGGCGGCGAGCGGGTGGGCGACACGGGCTGGTTCGTCCGCCCGACGCTCTTCACCGGCGCGGCCAACACCATGCGCATCGCGCAGGACGAGATCTTCGGCCCGGTCCTGACCTCGATCCGGTTCCGCGACGAAGCCGAGGCGCTCGCCATGGCCAACGACGTGCCCTATGGCCTTACCGGCTATGTCTGGACCAACGACCTCGGCCGCGCGCTGCGCTTCTCCGACAAGCTTGAGGCCGGCATGATCTGGGTGAACTCCGAGAACGTCCGCCACCTGCCCACCCCTTTCGGCGGGGTCAAGGCCAGCGGCATCGGCCGCGACGGCGGCGACTGGTCGTTCGAGTTCTACATGGAGCAGAAGAACGTCGCCTTCGCGCTCGGGCCGCACAAGATCGCCCGGCTCGGCGCCTGAGGAGGAACCCCAATGCCCGTTCCCGCCCCGAACCTCTACCCGCCCTTCAACATCGTCCGCCTGAGCCACGTCGAGCTCGGCGTCACCGACCTCGCCCGCGCCCGCGCCTTCTATGTCGAAGCTCTCGGCCTGCAGGTGACCGACGAGACCGCCGACACGATCTGGCTCCGCGCGCTCGAGGAGCGTGGCCATCACTGCATCATCCTGCGCAAGGCCGACAAGGCCGAGGCGCGCGACCTCGGCTTCAAGGTCTTCGACGACGAGAGCCTGGAAAGGGCCGCCGCCTTCTTCGTGGGCCGGGGCCTGCCGGTCAAATGGGTCGAGCGGCCCTATCAGGACCGTACCTTCGCCACCCGGGACCCGCACGGGGTTCCGCTCGAGTTCTACGCGCGAATGGACCGGCTGCCGCCGATCCACCAGCAATACGCGCTCTACAAGGGCGTGAAGCCCCTGCGGATCGACCATTTCAATTGCTTCTCGCCCAATGTCGACGAAAGCGTCGCCTTCTTCAACGAGCTCGGCTTCAGGGTGACGGAGTACACCGAGGACGAGGCGACCGGCCGGCTCTGGGCGGCCTGGACCCACCGCAAAGGCGGGGTCCACGACATCGCCTTCACTAACGGCACCGGCCCGAGGCTGCACCACACCGCGTTCTGGGTGCCGACGCCGCTCAACATCATCGACCTCCTCGACCTGATGTCAACGACCGGCTGGATCGCGAACATCGAGCGGGGACCCGGCCGGCACGGCATCTCCAACGCCTTCTTCCTTTACGTCCGCGACCCCGACGGCCACCGGATCGAGACCTACTGCTCCGACTACCAGACCGTGGACCCCGACCTCGAACCCATCCGGTGGGACCTGAAGGACCCGCAGCGCCAGACCCTCTGGGGCGCGCCGGCACCGAAGAGCTGGTTCGAGGAAGGCTCGGTCTTCCGCGGCACCGAACCCAGGGCCGCGGAGCTGGCCGCCACGCCGATCGTCGCGCCGTGACCGCCCGGTTCGCGAGCTACAGCGCCGAGGGGCGGCACTACTGGGGCGCCGCGGCCGAGGGCGGCATGATCGCCCTGTCGCCCGAGTTCCCCGAATGGCGGACACTGCGCAACGTGATCGAGGCGGGCGCGCTGACCCGGCTCGAGGTGGCCACGGCGGGCCGCGCCGTGACGCACCCCGACGGCAGATTCCGCTGGGAGATCCCGGTGCCGGACCCCGAGAAGGTCATCTGCGTCGGCGTCAACTTCCCCGACCGCAACGCCGAGTACCGCGACGGCCAGGACGCGCCGCCCAACATGAGCCTCTTCATCCGCTTCCCGCGCTCCTTCGTCGGCCACGAGGTGCCGCTCACCCGGCCGCCGGAGACGCACCAGCTCGACTACGAGGGCGAGATCGCCATCGTCATCGGCAAGGCCGGGCGGCGAATTCCCGAGGCCGAAGCCCTGGGCCACATCGCCGCGCTGACGCTCTGCAACGAGGGCACACTGCGCGACTGGGTGCGGCACGCGAAATTCAACGTCACCCAAGGCAAGAACTGGGACGGCTCGGGTGCGATGGGGCCCTGGCTGGTGCCGTTCCGCGACCCCGCGCAGATCCTCGACGTCGGCTTGACGACCCGGGTCAACGGCGAGCTCCGGCAAGAGGACCGGACCGGGCGGATGCTGTTCCCGGTGGCGCGGCAGATCGCCTACATTTCCACCTTCACCACGCTGGTTCCCGGCGACATCGTCGTCACCGGCACGCCCACCGGCGCCGGCGCCCGCTTCGACCCGCCCCGATTCCTGAAACCCGGCGACGTCGTCGAGGTCGAGGCCGAGGGGATCGGGCTTCTGCGCAACGGGGTCGTGGACGGATGACACCGGAAGAGATCGCCCGGGCCGCCGACACCCTCCTCGAGGCCGAGCGAACAGGCGTCCAGTGCGGCCTTCTGAGCCTTGCCCATCCGGGCATGACGCTCGACGACGCCTATGCCGTGCAGGCCGCGCTCGTGGCGCGGAAGAAGGCGGCGGGCGCGAGACCGATTGGCTGGAAGATCGGGCTGACCAGCCGGGCGATGCAGCAGGCCCTCAACATCACCACCCCGGACAGCGGCGTCCTACTCGATGACATGCTCTTCGAAACCGGCGCCACTATACCCAGGGGCCGCTTCATCCAGCCCCGGATCGAGGCCGAGATCGCCTTCGTCCTGAAGGCGCCGCTCGCGGGCGAAGGCGTGACGCGCGAGGACGTGCTCGCCGCGACAGACCACGTGGCGCCGGCGCTCGAGATCCTCGACACCCGCATCCTCAGGAGCGACCCCGCCACGGGCCAGGCGCGCGTCATCACCGACACGGTCTCCGACAACGCCGCCAACGCCGGCATCGTGCTCGGCCGCGAGCGACACCGCGCCGACGCGGTCGACCTGCGCTGGGTCGGTGCCATCGTGCGGCGCAACGGCGTGGTCGAGGAAACCGGCCTCGGCGCCGGGGTGCTCGACGATCCGGCCACCGGGATCGTCTGGCTCGCCCGCCGGCTCGCAAAGTACGGCGAGGGCCTCTCCGCCGGCGATGTCGTGCTCTCGGGCAGCTTCGTCCGCCCGGTCGAGGCGCCGCCCGGCAGCCGCTTCGAGGCCGACTTCGGCGCGTTTGGCCGTGTCGACCTGGCCTTCGCCTGACAGGGGCGCGATGCCGGCCCGAGCGGGCATGCGGCGGCCTGAAAAAGAGAATGCCCCGCGGGAAGCCACCTTCCGCGCGGGGCATCTACTCGGACAACCCGAGACACTCGTTACCCAATCACTTGCCGGTCAAATCGTTACCTAACCCTCTTGCATGATTAAGAGAATTCCACGCCGGGCGAGCCTTGAGAACCTCCCCTTTCGGACATGTCCAAAAGGACAGGTTTCGCCTTTTCCGCGAACAGAGCGGTGCCAGAGCCCGGTATTGGTGCAATCCGGAAGACGCTAAATCGACCTCACGCGCCGAAATCGCGTCCGGGTGATTCGCTTCCGGCCGGACCAGGATCGCCCACCACGGCGAGCGATTGGAAGGTCACCCGTGACTCGTCGTTCCCGACCGGCGAGTGCCGGCGCCGCCGATCACTTCACGACTGCGATTACGCCAGGCTCGGTCTTGAACGCCCGCGGCCGAGAGGTCTCGACACCGCATCCCTTTGGTCATTCGATCCGCACCCGCAATCCCGAGCGCGCCGCTTCGGCAAGGCCGTGAATGATCGCCTCGATGCCGAGCCCGGCCTCGAAATCCGGCCAGGCGGGCGTGCCGCCCGTGATGCCACGCAGGAACTCCGCCGCCTCGAGGATCTTGAGATCGATGAACCCGAGCTGATGGCCCGGGGCCGGCACGAACTGCCCGAAGGGCGGATGCGCCGGGCCGCTCAGGATTGTTCGGAACCCGGCCTCGGCCTTCTCGCCCTCGTTCATGTAGAGCTGGAGCTCGTTCATCCGTTCCTGCGCGAAGGCGATCATGCCCTTCGTGCCGTGGACCTCGAAGTCGAGCCGGTTCTTCCGCCCCCAGGCCGAGCGCGAGGTCGAGATCGAGCCCTGCGCCCCGCTCGCGAAACGCAGGATCGCGGTAGCGGTGTCCTCGTTTTCGACCTTTGCACGCTTGCCGCCCTCGACGGGCCGGGTCTCGTGGATGATCTGCATGTCCGCGATCAGGCTTTCCACCGGCCCCATCAGGCGCAGCATCATCGACACCAGATGGCAGCCCAGGTCGCCCAGCGCGCCGAGCCCGGCATCGGCGAGCTTGGCCCGCCAGGTCCAGGGCAACTCGGGGTCGGCCTGGTAGTCCTCGTCGACCCAGCCGCGGAAATGCACGGCCCGGCCGATCCGGCCCGAGGCGATCAGCCGCTCGGCATGGAGGAAGGAAGGGTTGCGGACGTAGTTGTAGCCCAGCAGCGTCCTGCGCCCGGCCTTCCGCGCCGCGGCCACCATCGCCTCGGCGTCCTCCATGGTCAGCGCCATCGGCTTTTCGCACCAGACGTGCTTGCCGGCCTCGAGCGCTGCGATCGCCATCTCCCGGTGCAGGTTGTTCGGCGTGGTGATCGAGACGATGTCGACCTTCGGATCGGCGATCAGCGCGCGCCAGTCACCCGTCGCCCGCACAAAGCCGAACTGGTCGGCCATCGCAGCCGCCTTGTCTTCGGGCGTGTCGCAAAGAAGCTCGAGCCGCACCTCGGGCACGTCTCCCGTGACCGCGCGGGCCTGCCGCCAGGCCAGCGCGTGCGCCTTGCCCGTGAATCCCGTGCCGATGAGCCCGATGCCAGGCGGCGTCATGATCTATCCGTTCGTGGAGAGCCAGTCCCGAAAAGCCGATACGACATCGGCCCCAGCCTCGACAAGGTACTCGGCCGAGGGATAGGCGCCGCCGTGCACGTCCTCGGCGAACGCCGTCATCGCGGCGATCCGCTTCTCCTGCAGCCGGTCGTACTCGGCGGCGAAATCGGCATAGACGCGGGCATGGCGCGGGACATGCCCCCGGTTCTGGCCGAGCACGTCGTCTGAGAAGAGATACTGCGCGTGACCCGCAGCGCCGCCGCCCATCGAGAGCACAAAGAGCGAGGTCCTTTCGGCGATCGCTTCGGTGATCTGGTGCGGCACCACCTCGATCTCGACGGCGAAGGCGCCGGCCTCCTCGTGCGCATTCACCTGCTCCCAGACCCGCTTGGCGCCGTCGAGCGTCTTGCCGACCGCCCTGAAGCCACCGGTCCAGGTCCGCTTCGAGGGGATCAGGCCGACATGGCCGCAGACCGGGATCGCGTGGTCGGCCAGTGCCCGCACCGTGGCGAGCGAGCCGGAGCAGTAGACCCCGTCCGCGCCGTGCTTGACGAGCGGCATCGCCCAGCGGAGGAAATCCTCCGTCCCGCCGATCTCGTAGAAATTGTCGCCCGGGAAGGCGAAGGCGTTGGGCGCCACCTCGCGGAAGCGGCGGTCCATGATCATAGAGGGCGGCACCGAGAAGAGCTCGACCCCCGCCGCCTCGGCGGCCGCCGCCTCCTCCAGCGTCTCGACGCGGAGCATGGCGTACTGGTGCCTGCCACGGTTCGCGAGCAGGCTCGCGACGGTGTGCCTGGCCGAAGGCGCGAACCCCATCAATCCACCTGCACCATCACGCGGCCGCTCTCGACCCGAACCGGGTAGGTCCTGAGGTTCACGCAGACCGGCGCCCGCATCGCCTCGCCGGTCCGGTAGTCGAACTGGCCGTTGTGCTTGGGGCACTCGATCACGTGGTCCATGACGAGGCCGCCCGAAAGGTGCACCTGCTCGTGGGTGCAGAGCCCGTCGGTGCAGAAGAACTCGCCGTCGGGCGAATGGTAGAGCGCGAAGGTGCGACCGCCGTGGTCCCACTTGATCACATCCTCCTCGTCGATCTCGTCGGTCGCGCAGGCGTCGATCCACTGACTCATGGGGCAGGTCCTTCCTTGCGTGATTAGGTTGTCCGGCTATCCGGCCGCCGCGCTGCCGAGCGCCTCGGCGTGCAGGTCCTCGCGGTAGGGCTTGGCGCTCCCCGGAAGCTGGCGCTTGAGGAAGAAGTCCTCGTAGGCGAGCTGCCGCTTCAGGACCGGGATCACCTCCCGGTAGGCCTGCCAGATCGAGGTGTTGGGCGCGGGCAGGTCGCCCTTGATCTTCTCGTGCAGCTCCGGAAGCCGGTGATAGGGCACCATCGGAAACATGTGGTGCTCCACGTGGTAGTTCATGTTCCAGTAGATGAAGCGGGAGATCGGGTTCATGTAGACGGTGCGGCTGTTCAGGCGATGGTCGAGCACGTCCTCGGCCAGGCCCGCGTGCTGCAGGACGCCGGTCATCACGTGATGCCAGGCGCCGTAGAGCCTCGGCAGGCCGATCACCATCAAGGGCAGGATCGAGCCCATCCAGAGCGCGAGCACGATGGTAGCGGCGTAGATCGCCACCCAGACCCGGGCCACCAGGACAACCTTCGGCTTCTCGCTGTCGGGGATATAGGTCGCCTCCTCGGGGTCGAGCCGGCCGCTTGCGTTCAGCAGCATCCGACCCCAGCCGTGCCAGGCATCCGAGATCCCGAAAAAGTTGGAGACGATGCGGGCCAGGTGCGGCGGCCGCATCGCCACGATCTCGGGGTCGCGGCCGACGATGATCGTGTCGGTGTGGTGGCGGGCGTGGCTCCAGCGCCACGCCACCGGATTGCGGACCATCATGAACGAGGCGATGTGGTAGACGACGTTGTTCATCCAGGGTGTGCGGAAGGCGGTGCCGTGGCCGCATTCGTGCCAGCGCGAATCCGAGGCCGAGCCGTAGAGCACCCCGTAGGCCAGCCAGAACGGCGCCGACCACCACGACGGCCAGAGCGCGATGCCGATCCCGGCGAAAAGGATCATCGCGCCGTAGAGGATGATCGTGTCGCGGATCGCCGGCTGGTCATCGCGGGTCATCAGCGCCTTCATCTCCTTTCGCGGGATCTCGGTGTGATACCAATCGGCCGCGGCGAGCCCGGTCGCCACCGCTCGGCGACCGTTCTCGCCAAGAAGATTGTAGTCGCGCTTGGTCATGGGGGCTCCTCCCGCTCTCGCTGCGACGGGCACGATACGGCCGATTCCTGCGCGCTCCTACATTCGCGGTTGGAATCACCTCAGATTTCGTCAGAATGGCTCTCGATTTTTGATGTTTTTTCGTCAATCCGCGAGGCCCCGCGATGGCGCGCAGACCGACGATCTCCGACGTCGCCCGCGAGGCCGGCGTCAGCGTGGCGACCGTCGACCGGGTGCTGAATGGCCGTGAGCGGGTGCGCGAGTCCACGGCGCGACGCGTCTTCGAGGCGGCCCACCGGATCGGCTACCACGCTTCAGCGCTGATCGAGAGCCGGATCCAGCAGCAGCTGCCGCTCAGGCGCTTCGGCTTCGTGCTGCACAAGGAGAAGCAGGCCTTCTACCAGGCTTTCACCGCCGAGATCGAGCGCGCCGTTCGGGCGGCGCCAAACATCCGAGGCGAGGCGATCGTGGAATTCGCCAGTTCGCAGACGCCCGCCGATTTCGCCGCCCTGATGCGCGGAATGAAAGGCCGCGCCCATGCGGTGGCAGCTACCGCCGTCACCCATCACGAGGTCACCGAGGTCGTCCAGGAGCTGAAGGACGCCGGCATCCCCGGCTTCGCGCTCCTGAACGATTTCGCGCAAGGCGTGAGGCAGAGCTACGTGGGGTTAAACAACGTGAAGGTGGGCCGGATCGCAGCCTCGATGATCGTCACCGCCGTGCACAGGCCGGGCAAGATCGCGGTCTTCGTCGGCGGCTACCGCTGGCACGGCCACGAGCTGCGCGAGACCGGCTTCCGCAGCTATTTCCGCGAATACGCGCCGCAGTTCACCATCCTCGACACCTTGGTCAACCTCGAGACCCGGCAGCTGACCTACGAGGCCACGCTCGACCTCCTGGCCCGCCACCCCGACCTGCGCGGCATCTACTGCGCCGGCGGCGGCATGGAGGGCGCAATCGCCGCCCTGCGCGAAGCGCGCCAGCCCCTCGACGTGGCGCTCGTGGTCAACGAGATCACGCCGGAATCGCGGGCCGCCCTCGCCGACCGCTACGTCGCGCTGGTGATCGCCACGCCGCTGGCCACGCTCTGCCACGACCTCGTGGCGTTGATGACTTCAGCGGTGGAACATGGGGTATCGGACTTCTCCGGGCAGCATTTCCTGCCGCCGCATCTCTACTTGCCGGAATCGGTCTGACTGACGAAAAACCATCAGCAGGATGCGTCGAATTCCGTCAGGAATGAGGGAATCTGACCCGAATCGCGTTGACGCGAGGGCCCGCCGCCGCGCAGTGTCGAAGCCGACAGTGGTGCGCCAATGCGCCGCGCGACCGGTCAACGTACCGGGCAGGGGGGAAGCGATGCTGCCGACGGCGCTCAACCACATGACCGTTGCGCGCAAGAGCTTTGCGGAGTTGCTCGACATTGCCGCCGGCCTCGGTTGCGTCGGCGTCGAAGTCCGCAACGACCTGCCGCAGCCGCTGTTCGACGGGCTCGCCCCCGAGGCGGCGGGCGAGATGGCCAGCGCCAAGGGCCTGCGCCTGCTCGCACTGGCCGAGGTCAAGCGCTTCAACGACTGGTCCTCCGACAAGGCCGCCGAAGCGCTGGCGCTGATGAAGATCGCCCGCGCCGCCGGCGCCGAGGCAGTGAGCCTCATCCCTCGCAACGACGGCCAGGGCATGGGCAACGGCGAGCGGCAGGCGAACCTGCGGGTGGCACTGAAGGAGCTGAAGCCGATGCTCGAGGACCACGGCCTCGTTGGCCTGGTCGAGCCGCTCGGCTTCGAGATCTGCGCGCTGCGCTACAAGTCCGAGGCGGTCGAGGCGATCGTATCGCTCGGCGCCAGGGATCGCTTCATGCTGGTCCACGACACCTTCCACCACACGCTCGCGAGCGGCGGGCCGATTTTCCCCGAGCATACCGGGATCGTGCACATCTCGGGCGTCGCCGACCCGTCGGTGGCGGTCAGCGATATGACCGACGCGCACCGCGTGCTGGTCGACGGCCGAGACCGGCTCGGCAACGTGGAGCAGATCCAGGCGCTCAAGGCCGCGGGTTACTCCGGCCCGGTCTCCTTCGAGGCCTTCGCACCCGAAACCCACGCCCTTCCGGACCCGGCAGCCGAGATCGCCCGGTCCTTCGCATTCATCCGGTCCCGGCTAGCCCAGATGGCGGCCTGACGGGTCCGATACGCAACGCCCGCGAGGGCTTCCGGCTGAGACAGTTTTCAGGGTGCGCCGGACACCTGTTAGGGAGGAAACAGATGAAGAAGACCCTTATCGCAGCCGGCATCGTGTCGCTGCTCGGCTCGACCGCGATGGCGGAGACCATCGGCGCGTCAGTTTCGCGGTTCGACGACAACTTCCTGACCGTGATGCGCAACGGCATGGTCGATCACGCTGCCTCGCTCGACGGCGTCGAGCTGCAGGTCGAGGACGCCCAGGACGACATCGGCAAGCAGATCGACCAGGTGGCGAACTTCGTCGCCGCTGGCGTCGACGCGATCATCGTCAACATCGTCGACACCTCGGCGGGCGAGGCCATTTCGGCGGCGGCCGGCGACGTGCCGCTGGTCTACGTCAACCGCCAGCCCGACAACGTCGACAGCATGCCCGAGACCCAGGCCTTCGTGGCCTCGAACGAGATCGAGTCGGGCACGCTGGAAGCCTTCGAGATCTGCAAGAACCTGCGCGCAAAGGGCCTTGCCGGCGGCGCCACGGGCTACCTGATGAACGGCCAGCTTTCGAACCAGGCCGCCGTGCAGCGCTCGAAGGACGTGCATGACATCATCGGAATTGACATGTGCAACTTCATGACGCTGATCGACGAGCAGACCGCGAACTGGTCGCGCGACGAGGCCCAGAGCCTGATGACCAACTGGCTCAGCTCGGGCGAGGCCTTCGACTTCGTCATCGCCAACAACGACGAGATGGCGATCGGCGCGATCCAGGCGATGAAGGCCGCGGGCATCGACATGGCCGACGTCGAGGTCGGCGGCGTCGACGCCACGCAGGACGCGCTGGTGGCGATGCAGGCGGGCGAGCTCGACGTCACCGTGTTCCAGGACGCGCATGGCCAGGGCGCCGGGTCGGTCGACACCGCGCTGAAGCTGGCCCGTGGCGAGGACGTGGACCAGAAGGTCTACATCCCGTTCCTGCTGGTGACGCCGGGCAACATCGACGAGTTCATGGCGCGCAACTAGGCGCTTCGGCGTGAGACTCGCGGGGCGGCATTCCAGTGCCGCTCCGCACCACTGGACGCGGGCGACAGGCATCGCCCGAATGGGAGGGGATCCCCAATGGCGGACATCACGCACGGCACCGGCGGCCTGACCTTCGACAGGTCGAAGCGCGCCTGGCCGAATGAGGTCAACGTCTTCATCGCGCTCATCCTTATCATCGTCATCTTCGAGGCGCTGGGGCAGCTGCTCCCCTACATGAACGGCCAGAGCCTGCTGTTCGATTTCAACTCGCGCCGGGACGGGACGATCCTGAACATGGCGCGGATCAAGATCATCATCCTGCAGGTGTCGATCATCGGCATCATCGCGCTCGGAGTGACGCAGGTCATCATCACCGGCGGCATCGACCTGTCGTCGGGCTCGGTGGTCGGCGCGACGGCGATGATCGCCATGAGCTTCGCTCAGACCGAGCTGGTCAACGGCCAGCCGAACCCGAAGGCGATCTTCGGGCCTTGGGCGATGGACCTGCCGATCATCGTGCCGTTGCTCGTGGGCCTCACGTGCGGCTTGATCGCGGGCATGATCAACGGGCTTTTGATCGCCTATACCCGGATTCCCCCCTTCATCGCGACGCTCGGCATGATGGTT
>JBFKAV010000048.1:0-20344 GCA_041621405.1 Paracoccaceae bacterium | reverse complement strand
TGTAGAGTTCGCATCCGTGAAGATCGACGGTGCCGAGGGTCCGGCAGGCGTCGCGGATCGCCTCGATCTCGCCGTGCGACGTCGGGTCATGGTTTGCCCGCGATCTGTTGAACCCCTCGCCGACGATTCTTCCGTCCTGGATCACTACGGCACCGAAGGGCTCGGCCCCGGGTGTCGAAAGCGCTATACGCGAGAGTTCAATCGCCCGGCGCATGAAGTCCAATTTGGTCATTCGGTTTCAACGGGTTTTGGGCGCCGGAAGCCGCGGAACGGCTTTCGCCGAGAGGCCGGATGACCCGGCCAGTTGGATGCCGGCGGCATTGTGCTGTGGCCGGTCATGTCGGCGGGAGAACGCGCCACGGATGGGCCTCCTTCTCAAGTTGCCTGTTTCTAGCTCAGGGCAATCAGTTTGGCTTTCAAGGAATCTTTGAAGGAGCCTTCCGTCTTGCCCGAATTGCGATGCGGCGGGAGACACGCAAAAAGCCAAGAGATCTCGGTTGGAAAGTGATGGCCGGGTATCGCGCGACCCATACTCTCGACACCGCTTGCGGCCGTCCCGAGGAGGGGCTGAAGGGAAACCCTGCGTTGTCTTGGGATCTAGGGCTCGGTGGTTCGGGGTTCGAGACCGCTGTGGTAGTCTCGGCGGACAAGGATGCCACGCGACGGCCTAGTGGACCTGCCGTATGCCACGGCTTGATGGAAAGATCGCATTTGTCACCGGTGCGGGCACCGGCATTGGACTTGCGTGTGTCAAACGGCTCGCCGAGGACGGCGCGACCGTGGTCGCCGGCCTTGAGCATGAAGGCCAGGCAGAAAGCGTGCCGACGAAGCACCTTCAAGTGCTCGACGTCACGAACGAAGTCCAGTGGAAGCAAGTGATCGATGGAATCGAGGCCGACCATGGCGGCCTTGACGTTCTCGTCAACAATGCCGGAATCCATCTGGCAGCCGATGCATCCGAGACGACCTTGGAGCAATGGGAGCGGATCATGCAGGTCAACCTGTACGGCACGTTCTTAGGGTGCCGCGCTGCGCTTGCCTCCCTGCGGCACGGGGGTGGCGGATCAATCGTCAACATGGCATCGTTTGCCGCGCATCGGGGCGTCAAGCGCCAGGTCGCCTACGCCACCTCGAAGGGCGGCGTTCTCGCCATGACCCTCGCTCTCGCCGCAGATCATGTGAGCGACGGAATTCGCGTGAACTGCGTCTGCCCCGCGGCGACCGACACGCCCATCATTCATCGGTTCGCAGACACCCAGGCGGATCGACAGAGGTTTCTTGGCACACTGTCGGAACTGTCGCCGATGCGGCGCATGGCGCGCCCCGACGAAGTGGCGTCCGTCGTCAGCTTTCTGGCAAGCGATGACGCCTCCTACCTGACGGGCGTCGCCATCCCGGTCGATGGTGGCAGAAGCAGCTGATACGCCCCGGCGACTTTGGTGATTGGTACAGCTCCGGGCTTAGCCACGATGCAACGAGGTAGCGCCTGCGCGTCTGTGTTTCGGACGATGCCTCAAAGATGATCGCGGTCAGGCGGTATCGGCACGAGGGCTGGATGCTTTCATTCGCCCGGGGCACTCGGAAACAGCCGGAGGACGAAAATCGGCTCCCATAGGCTGCCCGTCGTCGGATCATCGGGACCCCGTCCAGCGGGTGATCCATCTCCAAGAAATGTCAGCATTCCTGATATCTGCTCGGCGTGGGAGGAACGTCGGGCTCGCGAAGGCTGGAACCATTCGCCTGCTGCTGCAGCGAACGACGGAATTTCGCGCCTTCCGGCGAATGCTGCGCCTCGCACCAATGTCGTGGAACGGCTCGGAGCGGTCACCGTGGGGGTTTCGGTGAAGCTCAGAGATCATCGAATTGCGCTGGTCGTCAGCTCCGCGGTACGAATGGGACGCTGTGTGCCGCTGGATCGCGGCATCAGGATTGATGAAGTTTCTGCAAATGGGGGCAGCCCGGGGTGACGGACGCCGCGATTGAATTCGATAGTGCCCGCAGCAAGAGGCGCCATCCTACCCCGCACCATCGAAGTCACCCCACGAGCGTACGCAGGACCGTCTCCGTCCCATCTTCGGGGCCGCGAAACTCTGGCGATACCCTGAGCGTACCGAAGCTTTGAGCTCATGATCGCCGTGCTAGCTCGCATGTTCAGTCTCCTTACCAATGGGGTACTGGCGTCGGTCGTCGTGGGTGCGGCCTTGCCGGGCCCGCACCGCGTGGTCGCGCCGGACGCCTTTGGGCTGATCGAAATCGCGCCGCGTGTCTGGACCAATGCCCCAAGCCGCGGCCGCGAGCTTCTGAACCTTGTCGAAGCCTCGCGCGATCGGGTGATCGACTTCTTCGGCGACGTGCCGCCGCGCCCGACGCTCGTTCTCTGCACCACGCGGGCTTGCGCGCGTACGTTCGGCATCGGCGGAAACGGCCTTTCCATCGCCGATATGGCGGTCATGGTCAGTCCGGGCGGCCTGACGCTAGGAACGCTTACACACGAGATGACGCATTCGCGGCTCCACCGCTCGATGGGCATCGGGAACGTCGTGCGGCAGCCGTATCCGACATGGTTCGACGAAGGCCTCGCGACATTCGTCGCGGATCACCCGGCCTGGCAGGGGCAGATCTCCTCACAGGCTAGAGCGCGCGTGCGCGAGGTTCGCAGGTTCTGGCAATGGGACGACGCCTATCGCGCGCTCGGCGTTGGCCAGGCCTACAGAGCCGCGGCCGCCGAGGTTGCACGCATCGAGCGCCAAGCCGGCCGCGCCGGTCTCCTGGAGCTCATCGCCCGGGCCGAGGCGGGGGAGGATTTCGACCTCGTGCTGGCCGAAATGCTTGCCCGCTGATCGTCGTCTCGGTGGACTGGAAGCGATCCGAGCCGGCGCTGGGGCGGTCCTTACGGCCCGCGGCCCGTCCACACCGACCGCGAGGAGAGCATCCCCTGACTGCTGCGCTCCTCAGAACGCCACCTGGTCGCCACCCTTGAGTTCGAGGATCTCCCGCGCCTCGTTGGGCGTCGCCACCTCGAGGCCGAGGCCCTCGATGATCCCGCGCGCGATCCAGACCTGCTGGGCGTTCGAGTCGGCCAGCCTCCCTGGCCCCGCCCAGAGCGAATCCTCGAGCCCCACGCGGACGTTGCCGCCCATCGCCACGGCCATCGCCGCGACCCGCATCTGGTTCCGTCCCGCACCGAGCACTGACCAGCGGTAGGCGTCGCCGAAGAGCCGATCTGCGGTCCGGCGCATATGCGAGACGTCCTCGGGATGCGCGCCGATCCCGCCCAGAAGCCCGAACACGGACTGCACGAAGAGCGGCGGCCGCACCAGCCCGCGCTCGAGGAAATGGGCGAGGTTGTAGAGGTGCGAGATGTCGTAGCACTCGAACTCGAACCGGCAGCCGGCGCCGCCGAGCGTGGCGAGCACGTATTCGATGTCCTGGAAGCTGTTGCGGAAGACGAGGTCGCGGCTCGCTTCCAGGTGCTGCCGCTCCCAGTCGTGCTTGAAGCTCTTGAACCGCCCGAGCATCGGGAAAAGCCCGAAGTTCATCGAGCCCATGTTGAGCGAGGCGACTTCGGGCCGAAACCTTTCGGCGGGCGCGACCCGCTCCGCCACTTTCATCCAGGGCGAGCCGCCTGTGGTCAGGTTGATCACGCAGTCCGAGCGCTGCTTGATGACCTTCAGGAACGGCTCGAAGCCCTCCGGCGTTTGGTCCGGCCGCCCGGTCTTCGGGTCGCGGGCGTGGAGGTGGATGATCGCCGCCCCCGCCTCGGCCGCGCCGATCGCGGCCTCTGCGATCTCCGCGGCCGTGATCGGCAGTGCCGGCGACATCGACGGCGTGTGGATCGCACCGGTCACGGCGCAGGTGATGATGACCTTGTTCTTCGCCGCCATGGTCCTACTCCCCGATCTCCCGCGCCGCGCGCCGCCTCCGCCGTCCCCTGCGCTTCGTCATGGAGCCGGACCTCGTGCCCGGCGCGGGCAAAGACGATGGCCCAGCCCCGGCCGACGAGCCCGGCGCCAATGCAGGCGATGCGCGTTTCCCCGGCCATGTCAGAGCGCCTCGACGTTGCCGTCGACCCCGAAGGACTGGCCCGACAGGTTGTGGCCCAGATCGGAGACGAGGAAGGTCACCAGCGCCGCGATATCTGCCTGCGGCGTCATCCGGCGCAGCGAGACGCGCTCGAGATAACTGGCCTTCATCGCCTCGTGCGTGACCCCAAGCTGCTTCGCCCGCGCCGCAATCACGCGCTCCATCCGTGGCCCCTCGATGATTCCCGGCAGCACCGCGTTGACCCGGATGTTGGACGGTCCGAGCTCCTTCGCCAGGCTCTGGGTGAAGCCGATCACCCCCCACTTGGCCGCCGAGTACGGGGTGCGGAAGGCATAGCCGAAGCGCCCTGCGGCGGACGACATGTTGACGATCGAGCCGCCGCCGGCAGCCTTCAGCATCGGCACCGCGAAATGCGCGCAGATGAACTGGCCGGTCAGGTCGATGTCGAGGCAGCGCCGCCAGTCCTCGACGCTGATCTCCTCGACCCCGCCCGTGGGCCCGGCGATCCCGGCGTTGTTGATCAGCGCGTCGAGCCCGCCCCAGTCGGCGCCGATCCGGGCGAAGACCTCCTCCATCCGGCCCGCGTCGCTCACGTCCGCCCGGCTCGCCGGCTGGCCGGGATGGGCGGCGCCGTAGTCGGCAATCGCATCCTCGGAGACGTCGGTCACGTGAACCCGGGCGCCGTGCGCGATCAGCATGTCGGCGATGGTGCGCCCGATCCCCGCCGCGCCGCCGGAAACAAAGACCCTGAGCCCCTTGGGCACGCCGCCAATCCTGTGCTCCATCCTTGCCTCGCTCTCAACTGTTGGGCGCCAGAAGCGCATTCGCGGCATCCGCCCCAACTAGCCAGGACGGGATCACCCGGGCCGCACGGGGCATCGTCGCGCCGGTGCGCGACCTCTGCAAGGCCGTCGGCTACTGCTCTCCTGAAGCCCTTTCGACAACGCCTCCCCTGCTCGCTTGTGATCCGGAGTCCACCCACCTCCACGACCGGAGTCGAGGCAGGGGCAGCTATCATCAGCCGCCAGGTCATTTATTTGCAACATTTCCAGTGTGTTGCAGACCGCTTGACCTCGAGCAACCGTAGGTGCCGAGAGGCAGGCTCTTGATTTAATCAATCGATTGATTAATATATTGTTCATGCCCGATAAGCCCTCCGAAAGCCAGACCCGCGCCAGCCTCATCGAGGCGGGCCTCCACCTCTTCGGCCACAAGGGCTACGAGGCGACCTCCACGCGCCAGCTCGCCGCGCGAGCCGGGACCAACATCGCCTCCATCGCCTATCACTTCGGCGGCAAGGCCGGCCTTCGCACCGCCTGCGCGCGTGCGGTGGCGGAACGGGTGGGCGCGGTGGTGCCGCCGGACGCTCCGCCCGGGGGGATCGCCCCCGACGACGCCCTCGCCAGGATCGAGCGCATCGTGCAAGCACTTGTCACGCTCATCCTCTCCGCTCCGGGCGCCCAGGACATGGTCGCCTTCATGGTGCGCGAGCTCTCCGACCCCGGCGAGATCGCCGACCTGATCTACGCCGAGTTCTTGGCGCCCCGCCACCGCGCGATGAGCGCGCTCTGGGCGGCGGCCACCGGGCGGTCGCCGGAGGACGATGAGGTCAAGCTCGCCGTCTTCGCGGCGATCGGGCAGGTCCTCTACTTCCGCATCGCCCAACCCTTCGTCGAACGGCGCATGGACTGGACGTCAATCGGCCCCGAGGAGACGCGGCAGATCTCCGAGCTGATCGTCGCGAACCTGCGCGCCGCCATTGAAAGGCAACGCCCATGAGCCTTCTCTGCAGCCTGCCCCTCGCCGCGTCGCTCCTCGCCGCCTGCGCCGCGCCGCCGCCTTTCGCCACCGGATATGTCGAAGGCGAGTTCACCCTCGTCGCGCCGGTAGCGGTGGCGCAGGTCCGCGCCGTAGAGGTCGAGCGCGGCGACCGCGTGGAGGCCGGCGAGGTCCTGGTCGAGATGGAACGGCGCGACGCCGAGATCGCCCTGGCCGAGGCCGAGGCCGCGCTGGCTCAGGCGCGGAGCCAGTTGGCCGACCTGCGCGAAGGCAAGCGGCCCGAGGAGATCCGCGTCATCGAGGCGACGCTGGAATCGGCTCGCGCCCAGGCCGCGGAGGCAGACCGGGCACGCGACCGCATGACCAGCCTCGCCACCCGCGGCGTCGTCACTGACGCCCAGCGCGACGACGCCATCACCTCGGCCGCGGTGGCCGCCGCGCGTGTGGCGCAGGTCGAGGCCGAGCTCGCGGTGGCGCGGCTGCCGGCCCGCGCCGAGGCGATCGCTAGCGCCGAGGCGGCGGTGGCCGGCGCCGAGGCGGCGCTCGAGCGGGCGATGTGGAACCTCGCGCAACGCCGGCTCTCGCTCTCCGAGCCGGTGACGGTATTCGATGTGATCCGCACCGAGGGAGAGATCGCGGGCCCCTCCGCCCCGGTGCTTTCGGTGCTCCCTGACGGGGCGGTGAAGCTTCGCCTCTACATCCCCGAGGCCTCGTTCTCCGCGATCGCCGTCGGCGACCGGCTGGAGGTGGGCTGCGACGGCTGCCCGCCGGGCGTTTTGGCACGGGTGATCTACATCTCGGCCGAGCCAGAATTCACCCCGCCGGTGATCTACTCGCTCGAGAACCGGCAAAAGCTGGTCTACCTGATCGAGGCCCGCCCCGAGGACAGCCACACGCTGAAGCCCGGGCAGATCGTCGACGTGGCGCTGCCGGAGGCGGGCCCGTGAGCGCGCCGGCGATCTCGGTGCGCGAGCTGACCAAGCGGTTCGGCGACAAAACCGCGGTGGACGCCGTCTCGCTCGATGTCGCGCGGGGCGAGATCATGGGCTTCCTCGGGCCCAATGGCTCGGGCAAGACCACGACAATCCGGATGATGTGCGGGCTCCTGGAGCCCGACGGCGGCACCGGCACCGTGCTCGGCCACGACATCCGCACCGAACGGCGCCAGATCAAGCTCGAGATCGGCTACATGACCCAGCGCTTCTCGTTCTACGAGGACCTGACGATCGAGGAGAACCTGCGCTTCGTCGCCGGGCTCTACGGCATGCGCCCGGCCCGGTCCGTGGTGCGGCAGACGCTCGAGGACCTCGGCCTTGCCTCGCGCCGGGGGCAGCTTGCCGGGGCGCTGTCGGGCGGCTGGAAGCAGCGGCTGGCGCTGGCCGCCTGCATCATGCACCGCCCCACCCTGCTGATGCTCGACGAGCCCACCGCCGGCGTCGACCCCAAGGCGCGCCGGGACTTCTGGGACGAGATCCACCGGCTGACGGCCGACGGGCTGACCGTACTGGTCTCGACCCACTACATGGACGAGGCCGAGCGCTGCCACCGCATCGCATTCATCTCCTACGGCCGGCTGGTCACCCACGGCACGGTGGCCGAGGTGGTCCGCAACGCCGGCCTCACGACCCTGGTCCTGTCGGGGCCGAAGCTCGGCGAGGCCGCCCGCGCGCTCAGGGGCGCACCCGGGATCGACCAGGTGGCGCCCTTCGGCCAGACGCTGCACGTCGTCGGACGGGATGCCGAGGCGATGCGGAAGGCGGTGGAGCCAGTTGCCGCGCGCACCGAGAGCGGAGTCACGCCGGCCGAAACCAGCCTCGAGGACGTATTCATCGAGTTCATGGGCAATGGCCGGGAGGGCCGGAGATGAGACGCTTTTTCTCCTTCCTCCGGCTCCGCGCTCTCCTCGCAAAAGAATCGATCCAGATGCGCCGCGACCGGCTCACCTTCGGAATGATGCTCGGCATTCCACTGGTGCAGCTCGTCCTCTTCGGCTTCGCGATCAACACCGATCCCAAGAGCCTGCCCGCCGCCCTCGTCGCCCCGACGCAGGACCGCTACACCCGGGCCATGGTCAGCGCGCTCGAACTGACCGGCTACTACCGCTTCGTCACCTCCGAGACGACCGCGGGCGAGGCCGAGACGATGATCGCGCGCGGCGACGTCGCATTCGTTGTGACCGTGCCGTCGGACTTCGGGCGGCGGATCGAGCGCGGCGACCGCGCGCCGATCCTGATCGAGGCCGACGCCACCGACCCCTCGGTCGCCTCCGGCGCGATCTCCACCCTCGGCACCGTCGCCGCCGAGGCGCTGCGGCGCGAGGCCGAACCCGGCGCCGCGGCCTCGGGCCAGGGCCCCGAGATCATCGTCCACCGCCGCTACAACCCCGAGGGGATCACCCAGTACAACATCGTGCCGGGGCTGCTCGGGGTGATCCTGCAGCTCACCATGGTGATGATGACCGCGATGGCGCTCACCCGGGAGACCGAGCGCGGCACCATGGAGAACCTGCTCTCCATGCCCGCCACGCCGTTCGAGATCATGCTGGGCAAGATCATCCCCTACCTGGTCGTCGGCGCCGTCCAGGTGACGGTGGTGCTGGTCGCGGCGCGGGCGATCTTCTCCGTGCCCTTCGTCGGCAGCCTGCCCCTGATCCTCGGCGGGATCTTCGTCTTCGTTCTCGCGCTGGTGATCCTGGGCTACCTGATCTCCACCGTGTCGCGCACGCAGATGCAGGCGATGCAGCTGACCTTCTTCTTCTTCCTGCCCTCGCTGCTGCTCTCGGGCTTCATGTTCCCCTACCGCGGCATGCCGGTCTGGGCGCAATACCTCGGCGAGATCTTCCCGCTCACCCATTTCCTGCGGCTGATCCGAGCGGTGATGCTGAAAGGCGCCGATGCCGCGACGATCTCCGGCTCGCTCCTCGCCCTCGGTGCCTTCGTCGTCGGCCTCTCTCTCGCGGCGCTCCTCCGCTTCCGCCGCACGTTGGATTGACGTCGTTCTACGGCATGGCGGTCAAGTCCTTCGCCGACGTGGTCGCGAATGCCGCCCCAGGTCAAGCCCTCCGGATTGCCGCTCACCGCCTGTCTGTTCGGCGAGGTGTCCGCTGGCACCGACCCCGGATGTCATCCCCGATTCACGTCATCGCCGACCGGATGCGGATCAGAGCAGCTTGTAGTCCCTGGCTCGCCGAACGGCCTCTTCCGGCGACCGGGCGACCAGCGCATGGCACAGGTTGCGGACCGCCCTCTCCGCCGCCGATTGCGACACTTCGAGCGCCGTCGAGATCTCCGAGGCCGTCCCTCCGCTGGCCAGCGCGGACAAAACCGCCTTCTGCTCCCCGGTCAACGACTGCGGCAGCGCGACTCGGTCATGGAGCCGGATCACGATCTCCTGCAGCGCGGCGATTTCCCCGTCGGTCAGCTCCCGGTCCGACCTTGCGACGGAACATATCGTCAGCGAACCGATCGGACCGTGCGCAATCGAGGCGCCGTAGGTCAGGCCGTATTTCGCCGCCCTCCGGAAGATCCGGAACGGATCGGGCAAGCGGGGCGAGCTCCAGCGTACCGTGCCGCCGATCGTCATCGCCCAGGTCGTGACCGGGTCCCGGAGCACGTATCCTTTTTCGGTATATTCGTCGATCCAAGCCTGCGGATAGGTGTGAAACGCCATCATCGGTGACGAGCCGCGGATCCGAAGGCCGAGGAAATATCCGGCTGTGGCAATCTCGCCGATCTTCGGAAGTTCCTGGTCGATGAAGTCGAAATGGTTCAACGCAGAAGCGGCCTCCGATGTGCGGTTCGGCGAAGACTACCGGCGGAAGACTGGAATTGCGACCATTCGATCCCGGTCCGGCCGCACACGCGAGAGGGCAGAACGCGAAGGTTTGTCACGCGGAAGCAGCGGCGCGCCCGGGATCTCTAATGGACAGTTACCTAAGCGATCAGTCGCGATCACCGGTGAACGTGAACCGTTACGACCGCGCCCAAGCGCCTTCACGCCGCCACCGGCTCGATCAGCTCAGGCCCCTCGGCCCGGTTCGAGTTCACCTTCGGGTCCACCCGGTGGAAGGACAGCACCTCCTCGCCCGCCGGCACCATCAGCCGCGCCGCCCCCTGCCCCGCCTCGCCGAGCCAGAGCGGCCAGTCGGCGCGCTCCAGGATCACCGGCATCCGCGAGTGGATCGCCGCGACCGCCGCGTTGGCCTCCGTGGTGACGATGGCGCAGGTGGCCATCGGCGCCTCGCCCCTCTCCCAGCTCTGCCAGATTCCGGCGAAGGCCATCGGCTCGCAGTCCTTGCGGTGGATGTAGAAGGGCAGCTTCTTGCCAGCCTCGGTGCGCCATTCGTAGAATCCCGAGACCGGGATCAGGCAGCGCCGCTCGCGAACGGCGGCGCGGAAGGCGGGCTTCTGGGCGATGGTCTCGGCTCGGGCGTTGATCAGCAGGGGGCCGTCGGAGGGGCTCTTGTACCAGTGCGGCAGGAAGCCCCAGCGCATCGGCCTGAGCCGGCGCGTGCCGTCCGCCGAGGTCACCACCGCGACCGTGTTCGTCGGGCAGACGTTGTAGTTCGGAGGCTCCGGCAGGTCGTTCGCCGGAGCGGCATCGAACAGCGAGGCCAGGGCCTCGTTGGGATCGGTGATGACGAAGCGTCCGCACATGGGACCGAAGGATAGGGCGCGGCGCGCGGATTGGCCAGAATCCGCCGTCGATGACGGCGATCAAGGCAGGGCGGGCCGCTGCCGGCAATTCTCGGCGGCTCAAGGGAATCGTTGAGAGGACCCAAGCCATGGAAGATGTCGAACGCCTGCTGAAGAGCACGGTCGAGGAGCTGGAGAAGCTACTGAACGCCAAGAACGTTCTCGGCGACCCGATCGAGCGCGAGGGCGCCACCGTGATCCCGATCGTCAGCTACGGCTTCGGCTTTGGCGCCGGCGGCAGCAGCGGCGGCAAGCAGGGCACCGGCGGCGGCACCGGCGGCGGCGGCGGGATCAAGCCCCTGGGCGCGATCATCTTCGACCAGAACGGCGCCCGGGTCGAGGCGGTGAAGGGCGCGATGAGCACCGTCGCCGAGGTGATCGGCGAGGCCGCGTCGGCCGCGATGAAGAAGGGCGGCAAGGGCGACGGCGGCGACACGGGCGGCTGAGCGGCCGATGCTCGCCGCGATCCTATGGCTTGCCGCGCTTCTCGCCCTGGCGCTGGTCGCGGTCGCGCTCACGCCGGTGCGCGTCCGCCTCCGCGCCGAGACGGTCCCGCGCCCGCGGCTCCGGATCGGCGCCGCGCCGCTCGGCGGGATCACGCCCCCGATCCCGGTCTACGACAGCGCGCGCAAGAGGAGGAAGCCCCGGAAACCCGAGCGGCCCGGGCGCAAGAGGCGCGCTCGCGGCGGTGGAATGCCCGCCGGTGCCGGGCGGGCGGTGGCGCGGCTCGTCGCCGATCTCCTCGCCCGGGTCCGGTTCGACCACCTCCGCCTCGAGGCCGACTACGGCACCGGCGACCCGGCCGAAACCGGACAGATCTGCGGCTGGCTCGCTCCCCTCGCCTACGGCCTCGGCGACAGGCCCGGCGTCACGGTCGCGCTCCGCCCCGATTTCGGCCGGGCGGTGCTGTCCGGCGAACTTGACGCAGCGGTGAAGATCACCCCCGCCGCGCTCGTGCCGCCGGCCTTTCGCTTCGCCCTCGCGCTCTGGGGGCCGGGCAGGTGAGCGTGACGCTCGAAGGCCCGGTCCGCGCCGGCGACGCCCTCCTGGCCGCCTTGGTCCGGCAGGACGTCATGCCGCACCGCTCAGGCCAAATGCTCGCCGTCACCGGCTCGCGCCAGCCGGTAGCGTTCCTGATCCACGCGGGCGGCGCCACCGGCGCCTTCGGCCCCGACGGCTCCGCGCTTGCTCTCGAGGAGATCGAGCGCCTCCGCCCCGGCACGCTGGCCGAGTTCACCTCAAAGGCGTGAGCCGCTGCCGTGCGCGCACGTCCGTCATGACGAAGACCGGAGGCCCGTTCGCCCCCGGCCTTCCTCGTTTTCCAAATACCCTCGGGGGGTCCGGGGGGCAGCCAGCCCCCCGGCGCCTCACTGCGTCTTGGCGATCCGCCCGTCGGTATAGGGCTGGTAGGGCCCCTGGGCCGCCATGTACTCCGCGGTGACGTCGGCGAGGTCGGGGCCGAAGTCGTAGACATTCATCGCGTCCTTGAACATCGCGTAGCCGTCGCCGCCGTTGCGGACGAAGTTGTTGGAGACGACGCCGTAGACCTTGGCCGGGTCGATCGGTGCGAAGCCGCCGTCCTCCATCACCTCGACGCTCTTGATGCGGCTCCCCGGATCGGCGGCCGGATCCCAGGTGAACTTGAGGCCTGCCACCTGCGGAAAGCGGCCGGCGCCCTCCTCGACCTGGCTCACGCCGTTCTCCAGCGCGTCGACGATCGCCTGGCCGCTGACCTGGAAGGTCGAGAGCGTGTTTTGGAACGGCAGCACGGTCAGCACCTCGCCCATCGTCACCTCGCCTGGGTCGATCGAGGCGCGCAGGCCGCCGCCGTTCTGGATCGCGATCTGGACGCCCTGGTCCTTCACCCGGTCGAGCATCGCGTCGGCCACGAGGTTGCCCATTGCGCATTCCTCGGCGCGGCACACCTCGCGTTCGCCGATGATCTCGGCCGCGGTCTCGGCCACCACCCGGTTGCGGATCTCCTCGAGAGGAGCCCCAAGCTCGGCGATGCGGCCCTTGGTGCCCTCGTCCTCGGCCACCGAGGCGTCGAGCAGGATCGGCTCGCCCACCGCCTCGGTGACGACGCCGGCGTCGTCGAAGGTGACGTTGAGCTCGCCCAGGAACTTGCCGTAGGCATAGGCCTGCACGATGGCGACATCGCCGACCATCGTCGGGTAGGGTCCGGCCGCGCCTTCCTGGGTGTTCGACAGAAGCGTGTGCGAATGCCCGCCGACGATGACGTCGACGCCGGTGGTCTCGGCGGCGATGCGCTTCTCGACCTCGTAGCCCGAGTGGCTGACCACGATGATCTTGTTCACCCCCTCGGCGGTGATCCGGTCGACCTCGGCCTGCACCGCGCCCACCGGGTCGCTGAAGACCACGTTGGGTCCGGGGCTCGAGATCTCCGGCGTGTCAACGGGCGTGAGGCCGATCAGCCCGATCTTCTCGCCGCCACGCTCGATGATGATCGACTTCTCGATCGCGCCCGCGAGCATCGCCTCGGCCGAAATGTCGGCGTTCGACATCAGGATCGGGAACTCGATCGTGTCGATGAAGCCCTTGAGCGCCTCGGGCCCGTCGTCGAATTCGTGGTTGCCCACGGTCATCGCGTCGTAGCCCATCTTGTTCATCATCTCGGCGGCCACGGCGCCCTTATAGTAGTTGTAGTAGAGCGTTCCCTGGAACTGGTCGCCGCCGTCCAGGAGGAGCCAGTTGTTCGAGCGGGCCTTGGCCTCCTCGATGGCGGTGATCAGCCGGGCCGACCCGCCGAAGCATTCGCCGGCCTGGTTGTCCTCCTCCGAGCAGCCCGAGTTGAACCGCGAGATCGGCTCGTAGCGGGCGTGGAAGTCGTTGGTGTGCAGGATGGTCAGCTGGTAGTCGGCCTGAACCGCGCCCGCGGTGAGCGCGAGCGCGGCGGCGCCGAGAAGAAGCCTTCTGGTCATGGCCTTGATCCCCCTGTCGGTTGCATTGCGCCCGAGTGTGGCGCCGGGAGCGGCGCGAGTCAAAAGCTGCCGTCGCGGCATAGCAGCGCGGGATGACCCCGGGACGACGGCGCACCGCGCTTGACCGGAGCGCGGGCGCGCGGCAAGACGGCGGGCGATGCTGATCTTCAAGATCTTCCGCCGCCCGGAATGGGATGCCTTTCGCGCCGCCGGCGCGACCAAGGGCGCGCCGGTCGACCTTGCCGACGGCTTCATCCACTTCTCCACCGCCGAGCAGGTGGCTGCGACCGCCGCGAGGCACTTCGCCGCCGAAAGCGACCTGGTGCTCGTCGCGGTCGAGGCCGAGCGCCTGGGCGGGGCGCTGCGCTGGGAGCCCTCGCGCGGCGGGGCGCTCTTTCCGCACCTCTACCGGGCGCTGTCACTGGGCGACGTGGTCTGGGACAAGTCGCTGCCGCTCGGGGCCACCGGGCATATCTTCCCCGAGGGCGTGGTGTGAGCCTGCTGCAACGGCTCGGGCTTGCAGCACTGCACCGGCTCGACCCCGAGACCGCGCATCGGCTGGCGCTGACGGCACTCCGCGCGGGGCTGGTGGCGCTGCCCGGCCCGGTCAGCACGCCGCGGCTCAGGGTGGATCTGGCCGGCCTCGAGCTGCCGAACCCGGTCGGACTTGCCGCCGGTTTCGACAAGAACGCGGTGGCGTTGGCGCCCCTGATGCGGGCCGGCTTCGGCTTTCTCGAAGTGGGCGCGGCGACGCCCCGCCCGCAGCCCGGTAATCCCCGGCCCCGGCTCTTCCGTCTGTCCGAGGACCGCGCCGCGATCAACCGCTTCGGTTTCAACAACGACGGCGCCGAGGCGATCGCCCGCCGCCTCGCCGCGCGGCCAGAGGGCATCCCCGTCGGCCTCAATCTCGGCGCGAACAAGGACTCGGCCGACCGCGCCGCCGACTTCGCGCGGGTGCTCGCCACCTGCGGTCCCGATGCCGACTTCGCCACCGTCAACGTCTCTTCGCCAAACACCGAGCGGCTCCGCGACCTGCAGGGCAAGGCGGCGCTCTCGGCGCTGCTCGCCGGCGTAATGGAGGCCCGCGCCGCGCTCGCCCGGCCGATCCCCGTCTTCCTCAAGATCGCTCCTGACCTCTCTGCACCCGAGCTCGCAGACGTGGCAGAGGTGGCGCTCGGTTCCGGCCTCGCCGGGATCATCGCCACCAACACCACGCTCGCCCGCGAGGGGCTGAGAAGCCGCCACCGCGGGGAGCAGGGCGGCCTCTCCGGCGCACCGCTCTTCGAGCGTTCGACCCGGGTGCTGGCACGGCTCTCCGAGCTGACGGCAGGCCGGCTGCCGCTGATCGGCGTCGGCGGGGTCGGCTCGGCCGAAGAGGCCTACGAGAAGATCCGCGCCGGAGCCACGGCGGTGCAGCTCTACACGGCGATGGTCTTCTGCGGCCTCTCGCTCGTGCCGCGCGTCGTCCGTGGTCTCGATACGCTGCTCGCGCGGGACGGGTACTCCAGCGTCCGTGGCGCCGTGGGTTCGGGGCGGGCGCGCTGGCTCTGAGGGCGGCGCCGGGGGGCTGTCTGCCCCCCGGACCCCCCGAAGGTATATCCGACAAGAGGAAGAGGGGCGCCGAAAGGTCCGGCACCCCGCGCAGCAGTGCCGCGCGGGGTGCCTTCCCTTGTGCGGTCATCGGCTCCTCAGCCTGTACCGCGTGGCCAGCGTGAGGGAGGATGGTTAAGGAGCCGTGAATCCCTGCCTCCTCTTGTTCCAAATACGTTCGGGGGAGCGCGAGGGGGCAGACAGTCCCCTCGCTCCGCCATGCCCGCCCTACGCTACGAGACCGAGCTCTCCAACGCGGGGAATCGAAGCCCGAGCGTCGCGCCCCGGGCCACGAAGGAGATCAGGAGCGCCGCCCATAGCCCGTGGTTGCCGAGCGCGGGCACGAGCAGCGCCGCGGCGACGGCATAGATTGCCGCGGAGAGCGCCATCATGTTGCGCATGTCGCGCGTGCGGGTGGCGCCGATGAAGATGCCGTCGAGCATCCAGGGCAGAACCCCGAGGAGCGGCGCCGCGACCATGTAGGGCAGGAACTCGCGCGCCTCGGCCCGGACCGGGTCGGCCGTGGTCATCGTGTCGATGATCGTGCCACCGAAGCCGGCGAAGGCGACTGCCATCAGCGCCACCGCGCCGAGGCCCCAGAGGCTCGTCATCGCCGCGCCCTGGCGGAAGGCGCCGCGTGCCCGCGCCCCTAGCGCCTGCCCCACCAGCGTCTCGGCGGCGAAGGCGAAGCCGTCGAGCGCGTAGGCGGTGATGTGCAGGAACTGCAGCAGCACCTGATTGGCGGCGAGCGCGGTGTCGCCGAGCCCCGAGCCCACGAACAGGAAAGAGACGAAGATCGCCTGCAACAGCACGGAGCGCACCAGGATATCGCTATTGACCCGCGCCATGCGGGCAAGTCGGGCGCGGTCAAAGACCCGGGTCCGGGCGCGCGCCGCCGGGGCGAGAAGCGCGGCGCGGCAGAACCAGAGGCCCAAGGCCAGCCCTGACCATTCGGCGAGGAGGGTGGCGAAGGCCACGCCCTCAACCCCCCAGCCGAGGCCGAGCACGAACCAGAGGTCGAGCGCGATGTTGAGCCCGTTCATCCAGAGCTGGACCCCGAGCACCGCGCGGGTGCGCTCGAGCGCGATCAGCCAGCCGGTGACGCCGTAAAGCGCGATCGCCGCCGGCGCCGACCAGACCCGGATCTCCATGTAGCCCCGCGCCAGCGCCTCGACCTCGGCCGAGGCCGGCGCCGCGAGGAAGGCACCGGCGAAGATCGCGCCGCGCAGGAGGATCATCGCCAGCCCCGCCGCGGCGCCGATCAGCAGCACGCGGGTCAGGATCGCCGCCACCTCGGCCGCGTCGCGCGCGCCCAGCGCATGGCTCGCCAGCCCGGTCGTGCCCATCCGGAGAAAGCCGAAAACCCAGTAGACCGCCGTGAGGACGATCGCCCCGATCCCGACCGCCCCGATCGGCGCCGCGGCGCCGAGCTGGCCCACGACCCCGGTATCGACCGCGCCGAGGATCGGCACGGTGGCGTTCGAGACCACGATCGGCAGCGCGATCCGCAGGATCCGCGAATGGGTGACAGGCGCCGGCCCGGCGGCCGTCTCGGTCATTCCCGGGCAGGCATCAGGAAATGCCCGGTTGCTTGTGCGAAGAGCCGGGCGCGGTTGTCCTGCCAGGCCTCGACATGGACGGAGGCGTAGCGCCGCCCGGAGCGGTTGACCCGCGCCCGCGCATAGGCGTCGCGCGGCAGGCCCGAGCGCAGGTAGTCCACCGTGAAGTCGATGGTCTTCGGCATCCTGGGCAGGGTCTCGGGCGACAGCCGCGCAGGGTCGATCCGTCCCGATTCCATCTCCTCCCAGAGCAGCGACCACGAGAGCTCGATCACCGCCGCCATTTCCAGGAACGCCGCCGTCACCCCGCCATGGAGCGCCGGCAGCGTCGGGTTGCCGATCAGCTTCCCGTCGAAGGGCAGGACCGCGGTCAGCTCGTCGCCGCGACGGTCGAAGCCGATGCCGAGGAACTGGATGTAGGGCACGCCCTGCTCGAGCGCGTTCAGCGCCCGGTCGCGGCGCTCCTTGACGACCTGCACCGGCTCCGGCTTCGGCCTCATGTTCGCTCCACCGTGAAGGCGCCGGTCGCGGTGGCCACCGGCCGGGCCCGGTCTTCGTCCATCGCCACGGCGCGGACGAAGGCCACGCTGCGGGTCATCTGGTAGACCTCGGCCCGGGCCGAGACCGCCTGGCCCGGCGCGGCGGGCCGCATGTAGTCGATCCGGAGGTCGAGGGTCGCGGTGCCGCCCGGCGCCTCAGGATGGCTCATCACCGCCGCACCGCCGCAGGTATCCATCAATGCCGAGACCGCGCCGCCGGCGATCACGCCCGTGGCAGGGTCGCCCACCAGCCGCGCGTCCCAGGGCATGGCGATCTCCGCCAGGCCGTCGCCCACCTCGACGAGCCGCATCGCCAGCGCCCGCGCGTGCGGGATCGCCTCGATGAACTGCCGCGCGATCCTTGCCTTGTCGGCCGTCATGTGCCCCTCCGTCGGTCCCGTTTTCCCCCGCCGCGACAACGCCCGCAAGGGCCAAATCCCGGTTTGCATGCGGCTCCCGCCTGCCTATGCTCGCCCGGCAGGGAGGCCAGCCGATGCCGGAGACCCGCCTCAGCTTCAAGGACATGTGCGCCCGCTTCGACGTGACGCCGCGCACGCTGCGCTACTACGAATACATCGAGCTCCTCGCGCCCGAGAAGGACGGACGCGCCCGCCTCTACGGGCCGCGCGAAGTGGCGCGGATGAAGCTGATCCTGCGCGGCCGCCGCTTCGGCTTCAGCCTCGAGGAAATCCGCCAGTGGCTCCTGATCTACGACCACGAGGGCACCGAGGCGCAGATGCGCGCCTTGGTTGAGATGGCCGACCGCCAACTCGGCGTGCTCGCTGACGAGCGCCGGCAGATCGACGAGGCCATCGCCGACCTCAAGGAACTCCGCGACACGACGGCGGCGACGCTGAAATAGGCTCCGCAGCAAACCCCTCCGGCGCAAGGCCGCAGAGGTCCGCCAGAGCGCGACCGCGTTCTGCGCCGCGGGCGCCCGGCCGCAGTCGCGCTCCATGAACGGGAATGTGACGTGGCGTTTCGCTTACGTTAACGTCAACTGTGCCTATATTCTGTCCACCGAAGGCCCAGTTGACGGCTGGCGCGCTCCGGCCGCTAGAGAGCAAGGACCATGACGAACGACGAACTGATGACGATCCGCCAGATGTGCGACGCCTTCGAGGTGACGCCGCGGACCCTGCGCTTTTACGAGTCGAAGGAGCTTCTCGCCCCGGTCCGCGAGGGCCAGAAGCGGCTTTTCACCAGGCGCGACCGGGCGCGGCTGAAGCTGATCCTGCGCGGCAAGCGCTTCGGCTTCTCGCTCGAGGAGATCCGCCAGCTTCTCGACCTCTACGACGTGGGCGACCAGCAGGCCACCCAGTACAGGCGCACCTACGAGATCGCGCTGAAGCGCCTGGCCGCAATGGAGGCCCAGCGCGACGAGCTGTCCCTGGCGATCGCCGAGCTGAAGGAACAGATCGAGTGGGGCGCGAAGGCTCTGGCTTCGATGAGCCGGACCGGCGCCGAGGAGAATCACCGGAAGGGAGACAGCGGATGCCGAGCTACACCGCGCCTGTAAGGGACATCCAGTTCGTCCTGCACGACGTGCTCGAGGTCAGCGCGAACGACACCCCGGGTTACTCCGAGCTCGAGCGCGACTTCACCGAAGCCGTGCTGAACGAAGCGGGCAAGCTTGCCGCCGAGGTGCTCGCACCGCTCAACGCCGTCGGCGACGCCGAGGGCTGCCGGCTCGAGAACGGCGTTGTCTACACGCCCACGGGGTTCAAGGAAGCCTTCGCGATGCTCCGCGAGGGCGGCTGGAACGGACTCGACCTGCCCGAGGAGTTCGGCGGCCAGGGCCTGCCCTACCTGCTCAGCACCGCGGTGGGCGAGACGATGGTCTCGGCCAACATGTCGATGAACATGTACCAGGCGCTCACCCACGGCGCGATCAACGCGCTTCTCGCCCACGGCACCGAGGCGCAGAAGCAGACCTATCTGCCGAAGATGGTCTCGCTCGAATGGACCGGCACGATGAACCTCACCGAGCCGCACGCAGGCACCGACCTCGGCCTCATGCGCACGAAGGCCGAGCCCGCGGCCAACGGCAGCTACCGGATCACCGGCGAGAAGATCTTCATCTCGGCGGGCGACCATGACATGAGCGAGAACGTGATTCACATGGTGCTCGCCAAGGCACCGGGCGGCGGCGAGGGCACCAAGGGCGTCTCGCTCTTTCTCGTGCCGAAGTTCTTGGTCAAGGACGACGGCGCACTCGGGGCCAGGAACGCCGTCTCGGTCGGCAAGATCGAGCGGAAGATGGGCATCCACGGCAACGCAACCTGCGTGATGAACTACGACGGCGCCACGGGCTATCTGGTGGGTGAGCTGCACCAGGGGATGCGGGCGATGTTCACGATGATGAACGAGGCCCGCATCGGTGTGGGGCTTCAAGGCTACGCCATGGCCGAGGTCGCCTACCAGAACGCGCTCGCCTACGCCCGCGAGCGGCTGCAGGGCCGCGCCGTGAACGGCGCGCAGGCCCCCGATGCGCCCGCCGATCCGATCATCGTCCACCCCGACGTGCGCCGAAGCCTGATGGACCAGAAGAGCTTCGTCGAAGGCGGGCGCGCCTTCACCTACTGGGGCGCCTCGCTGATCGACCGCGCCCACCGCGCCGATGACGCCGCCGCCGAGGGGCTGATCTCGCTCCTCACGCCGGTGATCAAGGGCTTTTTGACCGACAAGGGCTTCGATATGTGCGTCGCCGCCCAGCAGGTGTTCGGCGGCCATGGCTACATCGAGGAGCAGGGCATGTCGCAGTTCACCCGCGACGCCCGCATCGCGATGATCTACGAGGGCGCGAACGGCGTTCAGGCGCTCGATCTCGTCGGCCGCAAACTCGGGTCCGACGGCGGCAAGCACGTCATGGCGTTCTTCGAGATGGTGAAGGCGTTTCTCAAGGAGAACGAGGGCAACGCCGAGCTGACGGCGGATTTCCTCGAGCCGTTGAAGGCGGCCTCGATGGATCTTCAGGCGGCAGGGATGTACTTCATGCAGCACGGCCCCAAGAACCCCAACGCCGCGCTGGCCGGCAGCACCGACTTCATGCACCTCTTCGGCCATGTCTGCCTCGGGCTGATGTGGGCGCGGATGGCGAAGGCGGCGATGGCCGCGCTCGAGGCCGGCGCGGACGATGCGGCGTTCCATCGCGCCAAGATCGCCACCGGGCGCTACTACATGGCGCGCCAGCTGCC
>JBFKAV010000047.1:0-20523 GCA_041621405.1 Paracoccaceae bacterium | reverse complement strand
CGCGCGTCAGCGCGGCGCCGGGCCCAAGGGGAGGAGCCGATCTCCGATCGGCGACGACGGGCGGGAGCGCCCGCTGGGCCGCAGGATGTGGCGAAACGTGCCGCCCTAGCCTGCCAGCAGCGCCCGCGCCGCGGCGCGGGCCTCCTCGGTCACCCTGGCGGCCGAAAGCATGCGGGCGATCTCGTCGACCCGCTCGGCGGACGCCAGCGCATGCACGACCGAGGTCGCCGCCTCGCCGCCGGCACCCTTCTCCACGCGCTTTTCCACACGCCAGTGATGCGCCCCGCGCGCCGCCACCTGCGGCGAATGGGTCACCACCAGCACCTGCGCACCCTGGGCGAGCCGCGCCAGCCGGCGCCCGACCGCGTCGGCGGTGGCGCCGCCGACGCCGCGGTCGATCTCGTCGAAGATCAGCGTCAGCGCCTCCGACCCTTTCGACAGGCAGACCTTGAGCGCCAGAAGGAACCGCGACAGCTCGCCGCCGCTCGCGATCCGTGCGAGCGGTCCGGGCGGCGCGCCGGGATTGGTCGCCACCGTGAAGGCCACCAGGTCGCGGCCCTCGGGGCCGGGCTCGGCCTCCCCGACCTCGGTCGAGAACGCGGCCCGCTCCATCTTCAGCGGCGCGAGCTCGGACGCCATCGCCGCGTCGAGCCGCCCGGCCGCCCGCCGGCGCAGTTCGCTCAGCGCGGCGGCCGCCGCGTCGTAGCCAGCCTCGGCCTCCGCCAGGGCGGCCCGAAGCGCGCCGAGGTTCTCCGCCCCGCGGTCGAGCGCCGAAAGCCGGCCCCGCAGCTCCTCGGCGAAGCCGCCGAGATCGTCGGCCTGGACCCCGTGCTTGCGTGCCAGCGCCCGGATCGCGAACAGCCGCTCCTCCACGCGCTCGAGCTCGGCGGGGTCGAAGTCCAGCGCCTCGAGGCAGTCGGCGACGCCGCGCTCGGCCTCGCCGAGCTCGGTCAGCGCCCGCGAAACCGCGGCAAGCGGCGCCTCGAGCCGGCCCTCGGCGGCCTCGGCGGCCACTTCCAGCCGGCGCACGGCGTCGATGATGAGCGCCTCCGCCCCCTCACCCCCGAGCGCGGCATGGGCGCGGGCGATGTCCTCGCGGATCCGCTCGGCGCCCTGCATCAGCCGCCGCCTGGCGTCGAGCTCCGCCTCCTCGCCGGGCCCGGGCGCGAGCTTGTCGAGCTCGGCCACGGCGTGGCGCAGGTAGTCCTCCTCGGCCCGCGCCGCGGCGAGTTCGGCCTCGGCCGCCGCCAGCGCCTTCGCCGCCTCGCGCCGGCCCGCCCAGGTCGCCCGGGTCGCGGCCAGCCCGGCCTCGGCGCCGGCGAAGGCGTCGAGCAAGCGCCGGTGGCCGCTGGCGTCGAGCAGCCCGCGGTCGTCGTGCTGGCCGTGCAGCTCGACCAGGGTGTCGGCCAGCGCCCTGAGCACCTCGCCCGAGCTGCGGCGGTCGTTGACGTAGGCCGTCTTGCGGCCGTCGGGGCTGTTGGTGCGCCGGAGGATCAGCTCGTCTCCCGCCGGCAGCCCGGCCTCGGCCAGCACGTCGCGCGCGGCGTGGCCCTCGGGCAGGTCGAACACCGCCGTCACCTCGCCGTCGGCCGCCCCCTGACGCACCAGCTCGGCCCGGCCGCGCCAGCCCAGAACGAACCCCAGGCAGTCGAGCAGGATCGACTTGCCCGCCCCGGTCTCGCCGGTCAGCACGTTGAGGCCCGGCTGGAACTCCAGCGTGAGCCGCTCGATCAGGAGCATGTCGCGGATGTCGAGGTGCCTCAGCATGGCCGACGCGCGGTCAGAGCCATTCGCCCCGGATCATCTGGCGATAGATCTGCGTCAGCCAGCCCTCGCCCCGCGCCTCCGGCCGCAGCCCGCGGCCGGTGAGCAGCACGTAGCTTTCCTCGTAGAACGGGCTCGACTGGAAGTTGTGGCCGAGGATCGCGCCCGCCGTCTGCGCCTCGTCGGTCAGGCCGAGCGAGAGATAGGCCTCGACCAGGCGGTGCAGCGCTTCCGGCGTGTGGCTCGTGGTCTGGAAATCCTGCACCACCACCCGGAACCGGTTGATCGCGGCGGCGTGGTGGCCGCGCTTGAGGTAGTAGCGGCCGATCTCCATCTCCTTCGCGGCGAGATGGTCGAACGCTAGGTCGAACTTCAGGATCGACGAGCGCGCGTACTCGCTCTCCGGGTAGCGCTCGATCACCGCCCTGAGCGACTGCAGCGCCTGGAATGTCAGGCCCTGGTCGCGGCCGATGGCGTCGATCTGGTCGTAGTAGCTGAGCGCGAGCAGGTACTGGGCATAGGCCGCGTCGTCGTCGGCCGGGTAGAAGTCGATGAAGCGCTGCGCCGTGGCGCGACTGTTCTCGTAGTCGCCGTCGCGGTGATAGGCCATCGCCTGCATGATCAGCGCGCGCTTGGCCCAGACCGAATAGGGATAGAGCCGCTCGACCTCGCCGAAGTAGCGCGCCGCATCCTCGGGCTTGCCGCCTTCGAGCTCGGCCTCGGCACGGGTATAGAGCTGCTGGGCCGTGAAGCTCTCCGGCGGCGGCTCGCCCGGCCCGCAGGCCGCAACGACCAGGGCCAAGGCCAGGGGCCCGATCGCCCGTCCCGCCGTCCTGCCGCCCGTCATGCCCGCTGCCCGTCCCGTTTCTTCCGAAGACACCGGGAGCGGCGCACGTCGCGGACCCGGTTCGACCCGTCTCCTAGCATAGAAAAATCCCGGGCGCAAAACGGCTTTCGCGCGTCCCCGGGAGCTCAGGCGACGGCCAGGAAGTCGGTGTGTTCGAGGCCCACGCCGGGCAGCCTGCCTTCGGTTTCCGGGCCGCAGACGACCATCCGGAACGCGGTGGGCCGGGCGAAGAGCGCCCGCAGCAGGCGGTTGGTCAGCGCGTGGCCCGCGCGGTGGCCGGTGTAGCGGCCGAGGATCGGCGCGCCGGCAAGCGCGAGATCGCCCAGCGCGTCGAGCATCTTGTGCCGGACCGGCTCGTCGGCGTGGCGCAGGCCGCCAGGCGAAAGCACCCGGGCGCCGTCCACCACGACCGCGTTCTCGTAGTTGCCGCCGAGCGCCAGGCCGCTGGCCCGCATCGTCTCGACATCCTCGCGCCGGCAGAAGGTCCGGCTGTCGCTGAGCTCGCGCACGAAGGCGCCGTTCTCCAGCGTCAGCCGCTTGCGCTGCCGCCCGATCGCGGCATCGGCGAAGTCGATCGAGAACTCGATCTCCAGCGCCTGGGCGGGAGCGAGCCGGGCGACCGCCTCGCCGTCGGTCACCTCGACCGTCTCGAGCACCCGAAGCGCGCGGACCGGCGCGTCGAGCGCGGTCAGGCCGCGCTTCAGGATCGCTTTCACGAAGGGGGCCGCCGAACCGTCGAGGATCGGCACCTCGGGGCCGTCGATCTCGATCAGCGCATTGGTCACGCCGCAGCCGGCCAGGGCCGCCATCAGGTGCTCGACCGTAGAGACCTCGACCCCGGCGCGGTTCGCGATCCGGGTGCAGAGCCGCGCAGGCACCACGGCGTCCCAGAGCGCCGGTACCAGCCCGTCGCGGCCAGATACGTCGAGCCGGCGGAACCAGATCCCGTATTCGGCCGAGGCCGGTCGGATCGTCATCACCACCGGGCGGCCGGAATGCAGGCCCTGCCCGGTGAACCGAATGGCGGATCTTATTGTCGTCTGCACGATAGCCCCTCCGGCAGTGACGGGTCGTTCCGAACGCCCGCCCATTGCGCCGTGGCCGGAGTTAACCATTGGCCGGGTCCGCCTCAACTCAATCTTTGCAACTTTGTGAAACAATCCCGGCGCCGCAGAGGCGGGAACTTGCCGAGTCCCCCGCCTGAATCTGATTTCTCAGTCATTTCAAACGATTGAGGGCCGGATCGTTCCGGCCCTCATCGGCAATAATCGGCGAAAAGTGACCTAGGCTCAGTTCGCCTGGCGGCGCAGGAAGGCCGGGATCTCGATCCGCTCGTGATCCGGATCGTGCTCCTGCTCGGCCGCCGGCTCCGGCGCGGGCTCCGTGCGCACCGGCGGCTGCTGCCGCGGCGGCGCCCCATGCCCGCGCTCGGGCTCGCCCGAGAGCCCGCCGGTCATCCGGTTGATCAGCGAGTTGATCCCGAAGCGGCTGCGCTCGCCCGGCGCCGGTGCTGCCTGGCGGCCCAGCGCGGCCAGCGGCTGCGCCGTCCGGTTCGGCACCTTGTTCACGGCGGCCTGCAGCCGTGCCAGCGTCTCCGGCGAGGGCGTGCCCGGCCGCGGCGCCGGCGCCGGCGCGACGAAGGCCTCCGGCGCGCGGTCGCTCACCGTCTCGGCGCGCGCCGCGGCGGCATAGGCCGGCTCCGGAAGCTGGTCGCCCTCGGCCTCTGCGGCCTCGTCCTGGTCGATGTCGTCGAACAGCGAGGGCTCTTCGCCGTCGCGCGCGACGGCGGGCTCGAACGCCGGCTCGTCGTGCTCCTCCTCGGCCGCCTCGGCCGCCGCGGGAACCTCCTCGACCGCCACCGCTTCGGCCGCCCGGCGCCGCGGCACCGGCATTTCGCCGGTGCCCGCACCGACATCGATCCCGGTCGCCACCACCGAGACGCGCATCAGGCCTTCCATCGAGTCGTCGAGGGTCGAGCCGACGATGATGTTGGCGTCGGGGTCCACTTCCTCGCGGATCCGGTTCGCCGCCTCGTCGAGCTCGAACAGCGTCAGGTCGTAGCCGCCGGTGATGTTGATCAGCACGCCCCGCGCGCCCCTGAGCGAGATCTCGTCGAGAAGCGGGTTGGCGATCGCCTTTTCGGCCGCCTGCACCGCGCGCTCCTCGCCCGAGGCCTCGCCGGTGCCCATCATCGCCTTGCCCATCTCGTCCATCACCGCGCGGACATCGGCGAAGTCGAGGTTGATCAGGCCGGGGCGCACCATCAGGTCGGTCACCCCCTTGACGCCCTGGTAGAGCACGTCGTCGGCGAGCGCGAAGGCCTCGGTGAAGGTGGTCTTCTCGTTGGCCAGCCGGAACAGGTTCTGGTTCGGGATCACGATCAGCGTGTCGACGACCCGCTGCAGCGCCTCGACACCCTCTTCGGCCTGGCGCATCCGCTTGCCGCCCTCGAACTGGAACGGCTTGGTCACCACGCCCACGGTCAGCACCCCGAGCTCGCGCGCCGCCTGCGCGATGATCGGCGCCGCGCCGGTGCCGGTGCCGCCGCCCATGCCGGCGGTGATGAAGCACATGTGCGCGCCGGCCAGGCGATCGACGATTTCCTCGATGGTCTCCTCGGCCGCGGCAGCCCCGATCGCCGGCCTGGCACCGGCGCCGAGCCCTTCGGTCGCCTTCACCCCCATCTGGATCCGGGTATCGGCGCGGCTCTGCGCGAGCGCCTGGGCATCGGTATTCGCCACCACGAACTCCACGCCCTGGAGCGCCTTGTCGATCATGTTGTTGACCGCGTTGCCGCCCGCGCCGCCGACGCCGAATACCGTGATGCGCGGCTTCAACTCGTCGTTGTCCTGTCCGGGGATAGTAAGGTTGAGTGCCATGGTCCTGTCCGCCTGTATGTTTTTTCCGGCGAGTCGCTCCGCCGGCTGCCAAATTGACCCGATCTTACCGATCGAGTGCCCCCAGGTCACCAAAAAACGTGCAAACTGCCACGAAATCTGGCGATTTCATGAGCGCCATGCGCGGGATATTGCCGGGTACCGCTAGCGATTGGGGTCACCAGTTGTCCTTGAACCATTTCACCGCCCGCTTCAGGCTGCGCGCCGGGTAGCTGTCCATCGGGATGTCGAAATCCCACCATTCGTCCTGCGGATGCGCGGCGAAGAGGCAGAGGCCGACGGCGGCCGCGAAGGCGGGCCCGGTGGCCGCCTGCGGCAGGCCCTGCACCCGGAGCGGCCGCCCCAGCCGCACCTGCTGGCCGAGGATCCGGCTTGCCAGCCCGTCGAGGCCGGGGATCTGGCTGCCGCCGCCGGTCAGCACGATCTGCCGCGCCGGCAGGTGGTCGAAGCCGGAGGCGTCGAGCCGGGCCCGGACCTCCTCGAGGATCTCCTCGACCCGGGGCCGCATGATCCCGATCAGCTCCGAACGGCTGACCCGGCGCCGGTCGCGCTCCCAGTCGCCGCAATTGCCCGCCATCTCGATCATCTCGCGGTCGTCCATGCCGGTGGCGACGACGCCGCCGTGGAAGGTCTTGATCCGCTCGGCCTGCGCCATCGGCACCTGCAGGCCCTTGGAGATGTCGGCGGTGATGTGGTCGCCGCCGAGCCGCACCGCGTCGGCGTAGATCATGTGCTTCTTGATGAAGACCGAGACCCCGGTCGCCCCGCCGCCCATGTCGATGCAGGCCGCGCCGAGCTCCTGCTCGTCCTCGACCAGGCTCGAGATCCCCGCCGCGTAGGCCGAGGAGGCGAGCCCGGCGAGCTCGAGGTCGCAGCGCTGGATGCAGAAGAGCAGGTTCTGGACCGCCGTCTCCTCGACCGACAGCAGATGCATGTCGACCGAAAGCCGGTTGCCGATCTGGCCGCGCGGGTCGCCGAGGCCCGAGCGGTGGTCGAGCGCGAAGTTCACCGGTTGCGCGTGCAGGACCTCGCGGCCCGCCCCGAGATCGGGCACGTCGCAGGCGGCGAGCGCGCGGGCGATGTCGTCCTCGCTTGCCGGCCCGCCGGTCAGCTCGACGTGGCCCGCCAGCCCGTAGGAGCGCGGCCGCGCCCCGGCGAGGCAGGCGATCACGTGGTCGACCCGGACCCCGGCCATCTTCTGCGCCGCCTGCACCGCGGTGCGGATCGCGCGCTCGGTCTCCTGCATCGCGCTGACCTCGCCGAAGCGCACGCCGCGCGAGCGGGTCGTCGCCGCGCCGATGACCCGAAACGAGGTCTGGCCCGCCAGCGAGCCCATGCCGTCCTCGCCGCGGAACCGGTCGGGGCCGTCGAACCGCAGGACGAGGCAAGCGATCTTCGACGAGCCGACGTCGAGAATGGCGATCACGCGTCGGTCGATCGCCACCTTGCGCATCCGCCGCATGGCACGCTGGGACTGATAAAGGTCGGTCATCCGTTGCTCGCTCCAGTTTCGACTTCGCGCCCGCGCAATGCGTCGAGCGCTCGGGGGGAAAGGCGCAGCGTCGGCCGCGCCCCGTATCTCATGTCGATCACGGTGACGTCGCGCTCGAGCATGTCCTCGGCCTCGGCGAGCGCCATCACCCGCTCCAGCGCAGCGACCGCGTCCGTCTCCGGCAGGAGGATGCGCTGGCCGCTGTCGAGCACCACGTCCCAGCGCCGCTCGCCCATGCGCACCAGGCCGCGGAGCCGCGCCGCCACCGGCCGCGCCGCCTCGATGAGCGCCAGCGCCTCGGGCACCGCGGCCTCCGCGCCCTCGCCGGCAATGACCGGCAGGTCGGGGCGCTCGAGCCGGCTGGCGGCGGCCGCCACCCGGTGGCCGGTCGCGTCGAGCAGGACGAGGCCATCGGGGGTGCGCCATAGCACCGCCGGCACCCTCTCGACCACCTCAACCTCGAGGATCCCGCCGGGGCGGATGCGCAGTTCTGCCGAGGCCACGGCGTCGAGCCCGGCCACCCGCGCCCGCATCGCCTCGAGATCGAGGTCGAACGAGCTGACCGGGAAATCGACCGGCAGGGCGACACGGATCGCCTCGCCCATCGCCGGCGAGGCGCCCTCGATCGCCATCAGGTTGACCAGGAACTCGGGGCGCTCCTGCACCTGCCGGATCAGCGCCGCGCCCTGGTCGGTCAGCGCCTGCCGGCGGCCCTCGTCGGAGAGGTAGACGCCGACGCCGAAGGCGAGCGCGAAGGCGGGCAGGCCGACGCGGAACATGGCCCGGTAGAAGGGGGTGAGCCAGAGCCGGTTGATCCGATAGCTGAGCCGCGACGGCGCGGGATCGCGCGGCCGCGGCGCCCGGCGCAGCGAATTGGCGATGGCCTCGGGGCGCACCAGCGTCTTCGGCTCCGCCGCAGGGCGACGGGCGGGGGCCGCGGGTCGGGCCGGCCGGGTCGCGGTCGCCGGCTCCGGCATGACCGGCTCCAGCGCCGGATCGGGCTCCTGCGACCGCGAGGTGCGGAAGATCGCGGCATGCGAGGACTTCGGCGTTTCGGCCTCGGCCCTGACGCGGGTCGCCGCCGGCAACGCCTCGCGCGGCGCCGGCGCCTCCGGCCAGGCGGAGGCCTGGGGCGAAGACCTGGGCTGCGGCGGCCCTGCCGGAGATGCTGGCGCGGCCGGCGCTGGCGCGCGGGCTGCGGTCATCGGCAGCTCGGCCCGCGGCCCCGCCCGAAGCGGTGCGGCGGTGAGGGGCGGCTCGGTCCGGAAGCGGCGGGTCAGGTCGGGCACAGCACCTTCTCCAGGAACAGGAGCACCGAAGTCCGCCGGCGGTGGCGGTGCTTCGCGGGCGCGGGCGCGGGCGCAGGCTTCGGCGCCCGGTCCTCGACCCCGAGCCCGGGGGCGAACAGAAGGTAGGTTGGAAGCGGCTCCTTGAAGCCATGCGCCAGGCCTGGCGCGGGGCGCAGGCGGCGGACTATCTGTTGCACGAGGCGTCCTCCACGATCCAGCGGCAGAGCTCCGGGAACGAGATGCCAAGATGCGCCGCCTGCTCGGGAGCGAGCGAGGTCGGCGTCATTCCGGGTTGGGTATTGGTTTCCAGAAGGACCAGCCCGCCGAGGCCCCCGGCCTCGTCCCAGCGGAAATCGGTCCGGCTCACCCCCCGGCAGCCAAGCGCGCCATGGGCGCGGCGCGCGAAATCGAGGCAGGCCTCGTAGACCTCCCCCGGCACCTCGGCCGGCACCACGTGCCGCGAGCCGCCGGGAGCGTATTTCGCATCGTAGTCGTACCAGCCTTCGGTCAGGATGTCGGTGACCGTCAGCGCCCGCTCGCCCATCACCGTGACCGTGAGCTCGCGGCCCGGCGCATAGGCCTCGACCATCACCACCTCGGGCAGGTCGTCGGAAAGATCCGGCGGCGCGTTCGCCGCCTCGCGCACGATGTAGACCCCGACCGAGGAGCCCTCGTTGTTGGGCTTGACCACGTAGGGAGGGTCCATCACGTGACCCGCGCGCACTTCGTCGCGGCCGGCGAGGAGGCTCTCCACCACCGGCAGCCCGGCGGCGCGGTAGACGTCCTTGGTGCGGGTCTTGTCCATCGCCAGCGCCGAGGCCAGCACGCCGGAATGGGTGTAGGGGATGCGCAGCCACTCGAGCATCCCCTGCACGCAGCCGTCCTCGCCCCATCGGCCGTGGAGCGCGTTGAAGGCGACATCGGGGGAAAGCGCGCGCAGACGCTCCGCGAGGTCGAGGCCGGCATCGACCTCGCTCACCTCGTAGCCCGCGTCACGCAGCGCCCGGGCGCATTCACGCCCCGAGGAGAGCGACACCTCGCGCTCGACCGAGGGGCCGCCCATCAGTACCGCCACGTGGAGGCTTGTCCTGCTCGACCTGCCCGCCACATCTGCCTCAAGCCCGGGTTCTTCCCCGGTACTCTGTTGCCCGGGGATTTCCCCGGTTTTTCGTTATTCCGGGGCCGGTTGGCCGACCCTCATGATTTCCCACTCTAGCAAGATGCCGGAGTGTTGCAAAACCTTTTTCCGGACCTCCTCGCCCAGCCCCTCGAGATCGGCCGCCGTCGCGCCGCCGGCATTGACCAGGAAGTTCGGGTGCTTCTCGCTCATCACCGCGCCGCCGCGCCGGGCGCCGCGCATGCCGGCCTCGTCGATCACCTTCCAGGCCTTGAGCTCGTGGCTGTCGTCGGCCCGCCCGGTCGAGGAATATCCCGCCGGGTTGCGGAACGTGGAGCCCGCCGAGCGCTCCTTCACCGGCTGCGAGGCGTCGCGCCTGGCCAGCTGCTCCTCCATCCGCGCCATGATCGCCGCCGGCTCATCCGGCGCCGCCTCGAACGCTGCCTCCACCAGCACCCAGCCCTCGGGCAGCTCGGCATGGCGGTAGCCGAAGTTCAGCTCGGCAGGCGTCAACGTCACCGCCTCGCCGCCGCGCGTCACCGCCCGGGCCGAGACCAGGTGGTCGGCGACGTATGCGCCGTAGCAGCCGGCGTTCATCCTGACCGCGCCGCCGATGGCCCCGGGGATGGTGCGCAGGAAGCCGAGGTCCACCCCCGCCTCGGCGGCCTTGCGGGCCACGTGCGCGTCGAGCGCCGCCGCCCCGGCCGTCGCCCGGTTGCCCGCGACCGCGATCCCGTTGAAGCCGCGCCCGAGGCGGATCACCACGGCGCGGATGCCGCCGTCGCGCACGATCAGGTTCGATCCCACGCCCATCGGGAAGACCGCAACCTTCGGGTCGAGCGCGGCGAGGAAATCGCGGAGGTCGGCCTCGTCGGCCGGCTGAAAGAGCCAGTCCGCCGGCCCGCCGACGCGGAGCCAGGTCAGATCGGCCAGGGGCCGGTCCGGCGTCAGCGTGCCGCGCACGGGGGGGAGGGAAAGCGTTGTCGTCATGTCTCGGCCCTGCCCTGATAGCCGAGCCGGGCGGCGCGGGAAAGCCCGGCCCTACTCGCCCGGGGTGATCCGGCGGCCGACCCAGCGCGCCAGGTACCGCACCGGCCAGCGCAGCACCGAGGCGCCGGCGGCCAGGGCCACGAGCCCGACCACGGGCCCGTTCTGGTATGTCACCCAGCCGAGGATCGGGATCCCCGCCGCGATCAGCCCGTAGGCCGCGCGCCAATGGTAGTCCCGCGAGGGCGTGAGCGCGATCACATGCGCCACCACCACCCAGAGACAGGCTGCGATCAGCGAGCCGGTCATTCGTTACCCTTCCCCTTGCGCCTCCGCCGCAGCGCCATTCGCGCCAGATACCCCAGCGGGCGGCGGAACATCGAGACGAACCCAGCGACCCCTAGCAGCGCCACGATCACCCCGTGCTCGTAACCTAGAAAAGCAATCAGCAGCGGCGCGGTCAACAAAAGAACGATGCCCGGCGGGAATTGCAGCCGCATCGGAAGGATGGCGACCGCCGTGGCCGCCAGCGCCCAGAGGCAGGCGAGGATCAGCGAGAGGCTCATGACGGCCCCAACCCCGGCGCCGCCGGCGAGCCATTCCTGTTCGGCGCCGCCGCCCGGTGACCCATCGTCTCGGCCCCGACGCCATGGGCGGAGTGCGAAATGAGCGGGATGCGCCGCCCGGTCGCGGGGCACTCCGCCCCGGCGGTCACGCCGCCGCGCCCCGGAGCCGGTCCGGCAGGTTCTGGGCCCAGGTCGAGATCGTGCCGGCGCCGAGGCAGACGACGATGTCGCCGGGCCGCGCCTGCTCTCTCACCAGCCGCTCGAGATCGTCCTCCGAGACGAGCGCGCGGGCGTGGCGGTGGCCGTGGGCAACAAGCCCCTGCACCAGGTCGTCGCGCGAGGCGCCGGGGATCGGGTCCTCGCCGGCGGCGTAGACCTCGGCGATCGCCACCACGTCGGCCTCGTGGAAGCAGGTGCAGAACTGCTCGAATAGGCTCGAGAGGCGGGTGTAGCGATGCGGCTGGTGCACAGCGATCACGCGCGCGTCGGGGGTATCGCCCACCGCCTGCCGCGCGGCCTTCAGCACGGCCGCGATCTCGACCGGGTGGTGCCCGTAGTCGTCGATGATGGTGACGCCGCCGACCTCGCCCACCTTGGTGAAGCGCCGGTTGACGCCGCCGAAGGACGCCAGCGCTTCGCGGATCTCGGCGAGCTTCATGCCGAGATGCCGCGCCACCGCCACCGCGGCGAGCGCGTTCGAGACGTTGTGGTCGCCCGGCATCGGCAGGGTGCAGCCCTCGATCACCCGGTCCTCAGCCTGCAGCTGGATGTCGAAATGCGCCACGCCCTTCGCGTAGCGGAGGTTGGTCGCGCGCACGTCGGCCTGGGTGTTGAAGCCGAAGGTTACGATCCGCCGGTCGGTGATCCGCCCGACCAGCGCCTGCACCTCGGGGTGATCGGTGCACAGCACCGCGAGCCCGTAGAACGGGATGTTCGAGACGAACTGGTGGAAGCCCTCGCGCAGGGCCTCGATCGTGCCCCAGTGCTCCATGTGCTCGGGGTCGATGTTGGTGACGATGGCGATGGTGGCCGGCAGCCGGTTGAAGGTGCCGTCCGATTCGTCGGCCTCGACCACCATCCACTCGCCCTGCCCGACCCGCGCGTTCGAGCCGTAGGCGTGGATCACGCCGCCATTGACCACCGTCGGGTCGAAGCCGCCCTTGTCGAGCAGCGTCGCCACCAGCGTCGTCGTCGTGGTCTTGCCGTGGGTGCCGGCGACGGCGACGTTGGACCTCAGCCGCATCAGCTCGGCCAGCATCTCGGCCCGCCGCACCACCGGCAGCTTGCGGCGGCGCGCCTCCTCGAGCTCAGGGTTCCCGCGCTTGATCGCCGAGGAGATCACCACCACCTCGGCGTCCTTCAGGTTCGCGGCCCGCTGCCCCTCGAAGATCTCGGCGCCGAGCTTCTCCAGCCGATCGGTGATCTTCGAGCGCTTCGAATCCGAGCCCTGCACCCGGTAGCCGATGTTGAGCAACACCTCGGCGATGCCCGACATGCCGATGCCGCCGATGCCCACGAAGTGGACCGGCCCCATCTCGTGCGGAAGCTTGGTCGCGTTCATCGCGCTTCTCCCTGCGCCAGCTCTTCCACCATTTCGACCAGGCGCTCGGTCGCGTCCGTCTTGCCCAGCTCGGCGGCGGCCGCAGCCATCCGCTCGGCCGCCTTCGGACTGCGGAAGATAAGCCCTATCTGCTTCGCCAGCGCCTCGGGTTCAAGCGCCGATTCAGGCACCAGGATTGCCGCCTCGGCCTCGACCAGCGCGCGCGCGTTCGCCGTCTGCTCGTCGCGGATCGCCGCCGCGTAGGGGATCAGGATCGCCGGCCGGCCGATCACCGTGAGGTCGGCCACTGTCGAGGCGCCGGCGCGGGCGATCACCAGCTGCGCCTCGGAGAACCGCCGCGGCACGTCGTCGAAGAAGGTCTTCACCTCGGCCGGCACCGCGGCGGCCTCATAGGCCGCCAGCACGCGGCTTACGTCCTCCTTGCGGGCCTGGTGCGCGACGCGGAGGCGGGCCTTCACCTTGTCGGAGAGCCGCGCCACTGCCGCCGGCACCACGTCGGAGAGAATCCGCGCGCCCTGGCTGCCGCCGATCACGACGAGGCTCAGCGGGTAGTCGCCGGGCGGGATGTAGGGGGCGCCGGCGCGCTCCAGCACCGTCTGCCGCACCGGGTTGCCGGTATGGGTCGCGTTCACGCCGTCCGGCAGCTCGGTCGGCCAGGTGCCGCAGGCGAAGGCATCGACCCGGGTCGCGAAGAGCCGGTTGACCCGGCCCAGTACGCCGTTCTGCTCGTGGATCATACTCGGCAGGCGCAGCAGCGTCGCCGCCGCCAGCGCCGGGATCGAGGGGTACCCGCCGAAGCCCACCACCACGGTCGGGCGGTCGCGCAGCATCCCGGCCACCGCGGCGACCACCCCGCCGGCGATCCGGAACGGCACCAGCGCCTTCGCCGCCAGGCCGCCGCGGGCGAAGGTGGCCGAGCCGATCTTCCGAACCTCAACCACGTGGGGAAAGCCGCCGGCATAGCGCGCGCCCCGGGCGTCGGTCGACAGGGTCACCCGCCAGCCCTTGCGCACCATCGCCTCGGCCAGCGCCTGGGCCGGGAACATGTGCCCGCCGGTGCCGCCCGCGGCGATGACGAGGTGCGGGTCCGCCATCAGCGCCCCCGTTCGCGCCCGCGCCCGAAGGCGTCGGCGATCTTGCCCTGCGGCCTTGTCCGGGTGAAGGCCAGGAGCATCCCCACCAGGACCCCGCCGGCGATCAAGGACGAGCCGCCGTAGCTGACGAAGGGCAGCGTCATGCCCTTGGCCGGCAGGAGCCGCACGGCGACGCCCATGTTGATGATCGCCTGCACGCCGAAGGTGCAGGCGAGCCCGGTGCCGGCGAGCCGGATGAACGGGTCGCGCTCGCGCATCAGCCGCGCCAGCGAGCGGATCACCACGGCGGAGAAGAGCGCGATGATCGCCACCACGAGCACCAGCCCGTATTCCTCGGCCGCCACCGCGATGATGAAATCGGTATGGGCGTCCGGCAGCGACCACTTCACCTGACCCTCGCCCACGCCGACGCCGAAGAAGCCACCCTCCTGGATCGCGTTGGTGGCATAGCCGAGCTGGGTGCGCGGGTCGATCTCGGGCGCGAGGAAACCGTCGATCCGCCGGGCGAAGTGCTCCGAGGCGCCGTAGGCGAACCAGCCGATGCCCAGCGCGCCGCCGGCGAGGACCATGAGCAGGAAGAGCGGCGCCCCGGCCACGAAATACATCACCCCCCAGGAGAACAGGATCAGCGCCGCCTGCCCGAAATCGGGCTGCAGCGCCACCAGCGCCGCCACCGCCACCGCGATCACGAACGAGAACGTCCGCCCCGGCGGCCCGTTGATCTCCTGCGCCGCCGCCATCAGCCAGGCGCAGAGCACCACGAAGACCGGCTTCACGAACTCCGAGGGCTGCACGCTGGCGAAGCCCAGCGAATACCACCGCGTTGCGCCCTTGCCGAAGTCGGTGCCGAGGAACGGCAGCAGCACCAGCGCGACGAAGACCGCCGCGAATCCGAGCACCGCGAGGCGGCGCACCAGGTCCGGTGACATCATCGAGGTCAGCACCATCGCGACGAGCGCGATGCCGCCGAACAGCACCTGCCGCTCGACGTAGTAGAACGGGTCGAGCCCGTTGCGCTCGGCGAGCGGCACCGAGGCCGCGAGGCCGAGCAGCACGCCGATGCCGAAGAGCGCGAAGACCGCCGTCAGCGTCCACTTGTCGATCGTGCGCCACCAGCGCGGAAGCACCGGATCGCCCGCCTGCACGCGTGCGCCGCCGTGCACCATCTCGGTCATGGGATACCGCCTCGAACTGCCTCACATCGCCCGGTTCTCCGGGTCTCGCCGGCAACCTTAGCTAATTCGCGCCCCCGGCGCCAGCAGAAGTTCGCCCTTGCGCCGCGACCGTATATGCATCATTAGTTATATAAGGATTTGCTCACATGCCCACCGAAAAGCTCCCCGCCACCTTCGCCGCGCTCGCCGATCCGACCCGCCTCGCGCTGGTCGAGCGGCTGATGCAGGGCGAGGCCACGGTGGCCGAGCTTGCCCTCCCGTTCCCGCTCACCCAGCCGGCGATCTCGCGGCACCTGAAGGTACTGGAGGAGGCCGGCCTCGTAGAGAGCCGCGTCGACGGCCCGGCCCGGCCCCGCCGGCTCCGCCCCGAGGCGCTGGCCGAGGCCGCCGACTTCCTCGACCGCCTCCGCGCGCTCTGGGAGCCGCGCTTCTCCCGGCTCGACGCGCTGCTCGAAACCCTGCAAGGCCCGAAGGAGCGTCGCCGATGACCGCTGCCCTCTCCGTCGCCCTGGACGGCGACTGCGCGCTCAGCTTCACCCGCCGGTTCGCGGCGCCGCGCCCGCTGGTCTGGCGCGCGATGACCGAAGCGGCGCTGATCAAGACGTGGCTCTGGGCGCACGACTGCCCGATGACGCTCTGCGAGCAGGAGTTCCGGGTCGGCGGCACGCTGCGCTGGGGCTGGCAGGTGGCGCCGGGCCGGGTGATGGCGATGTCGGGCCGCTTTCTCGAGATCGAGCCGCCCGGGCGCCTGGTCCACACCGAGCTCTTCGACGAGGACTGGACCGACGGCGAGACCCGGGTGACGACGCTCCTGCACGACGAGGGCGGGGCCACGCGGATGGAAATGACCGTGCTTTACCGCTCGGCCAAGGGCCGCGAGATGGCGCTGAAGACGGCGATGAGCGACGGCATGGAGGAGGGCTACGCCCGGCTCGACAGCCTGCTGTCGTCATGGAGCTGAGCGAGGCGCTCGCCTGGCTCGGGGCCGAGGCGACCGAGGCCGACCGGCAGGCGCTCGAGCGCTACGGCATCCCGGCCGATGGTGCGTTCGGCGTGCCGATGGGCAAGATGCTGGCCTGGGCAAGGGGGCGGCCGAGGGACCATGCGCTCGCCGCCAGCCTCTGGTCCGACGGCCGCTACGAGGCGCGCACCCTCGCGGTCCTGATCGAGGATCCGGCCCTGGTGACGCCCGGGCAGATGGACGCCTGGACCGAGGGCTTCGACAGCTGGGCGATCTGCGACACCGCCTGCTTCCGCCTCTTCGACCGGACGCCCTTCGCCTGGGCCAAGGTCACGGCCTACGCCGCGCGCGAGGAGGAGTTCGTGCGCCGCACGGCTTTCGCCCTGACCTGGGCGCTTTCGGTCCACGACAAGGCCGCACCGGACAAGTCCTTCGTCGATGCCCTGGCGCTCTGCGAGACCCATGCCACGGATGACCGCCCTTCAGTCCGCAAGGCAGTAAGCATGGCTCTCCGCGCCACCGGCAAGCGCAACAGGGCGCTCAACGCCGCCGCCCGCGCCATCGCCGCCCGCCTCGCCGAGGGGCCTCGCCCCGCCGCGATCACCGGCCGCGAGGCGCTGAAGGACCTCTCCGCGCCGGCGCTCCTCGCCCGCCTCGACCGGCAGGCCTGAGCCGAACGCCCCGGCGCCGACCCCCATCCTGTCTGCAGTTGCTCCCGCCGATGGCCATTGAGGCACCACGGCCGGCAGGAAGAGCCCCCGGATTGCCCTTTCGCGCCGCGCGGCTATCTTCCCCGCACCGACAACCCCGGAGGTCCCCATGGCCGAACCCCGCCGCCGCGGCCGCCCGCGTGCCTTCAAGGACAAGACCGCCGAGAACACCGTGCAGTCGCTCGACCGTGCGCTCACCATCCTCGAGGCGCTGGCCGGGGCCGGCGGCATCGGGCTTTCGGCCCTGGCGCAGAGACTCGAGCAGTCGCCGGCCACCGTCTACCGGGTGCTCACGACGTTCCAGACCCACGGCATCGCCGAGCTCGACCCCTCCACCCAAGGATGGCACGTCGGCCCGAAGGCCTTCCTGATCGGCTCGGCCTTCCTGCGCCGCACCTCGGTGGTGGATCGCGCCCGGCCGGTCCTGCGCGAGCTGGTGCAGACTACCGGCGAGACCGCCAACCTTGGCATCGCCCGGGGCGACGAGGTGCTGTTCCTGAGCCAGGTCGAGACCCACGCCTCGATCCGCGCCTTCTTCCCGCCGGGGACCACGTCGCCCCTGCACGCCTCCGGCATCGGCAAGGCGCTGCTCGCCCATTTCGACGAGGCCCGCCTCGCCGACTACCTCGCGCGCGCCACGCTCACCCGCTTCACCGCCGCCACGCTGGCCGACCCCGGGGCGCTCCGCGCCGACCTTGAGCGGACCCGCGACCGCGGCTACGCGCTCGACAACGAGGAGAAGAACGAGGGCATGCGCTGCGTCGCCGCCGCGGTGCTCGACGCCTTCGGCGAGCCGGTCGCCGGGATCTCGGTCTCCGGCCCCTCGGCGCGGCTCTCCGAGGCCGAGGCGGCGCGGATCGGCGCCCTCGTCTCCGCAGCCGCCCGCCAGCTCTCCGAGGGCCTCGGCGCACGGCAAGCCCCCTGAGCGCGGCCCCCGCCCGGGGCCTGCGCCCCGGCCTCGCGGCACGGCCCCGCCCGGCGCTCGGCGTCATCGAGAACCCCTGGCCCCAAGGCCCTAGCGGTGGCTGCCGCCTCCCAGCGCAGCTTCGGCGGGCATCACCTCGGCCACCATCGCGCCGCGCCGCCCGAGCCCGCGGCAGAGCAGGATCACCGGCAGCAGCCCTACCGCCACGATCACCAGGCTCGGCACCGCGGCGCCGGCGAGCCGCTCGTCGGCGGCCAGCCGGAACGCCTGCACCGCCAGCGTGTCGAAGTCGAAGGGCCTGAGGATCAGCGTCGCCGGCAGCTCCTTCATCACGTCGACGAAGACCACGAGAAGCCCGGTCAGAACCGAGGGCGCCAGGATCGGCAGGTGCACCCGCCCGAGCATCCGCGCCGGCCCGGCGCCAAGCGTCCGCGCCACCCAGTCGATGTTGCCGGGCACTGCGGCAAAGCCGCCGTCGAGCGCGCCGAGCGCTGCAGCGGCGAAACGCACGGCGCAGGCGAAGACGAGGAGCGCGATGGTGCCGGTGATGACGAGGCCCACCGACACGCCGAAGCTCTCCCTGAGGACGGCGTCGAGCGCGTTGTCGAAGGCGGCGAAGGGGACCAGCAGCCCGACCGCGATCACGCCCCCCGGCACCGCGTAGCCGACCCGCGCCGCCTCCACCGCGGCCCGCGCCCGCGCCACGGGGTTGAGGCGGGCGTTGAAGCGCAGGATCATCGCCGCGCCCACGGTCACCACCGCGGTCACCGCCGCGAGCGTCACCGAGTTCCGCACGAAGCCGAGATAGCGCGGCGACAGCAGATCCTGGCCCGAGCCCAGGGCCATCTCGGAAAGCACGACGACCGGCAGGGCGAAGCCGAGCAGCACCGGAATCCCGCAAAGCCCGAAGGCGCCGGCCGCGCGCCACCCCGTGAGCCGCGCCGGCCGCAGCACCTCGAAGCGCTTGCCGGTGTTGTGGTGCTTGGCGCCGCCGCGCTGCAGCCGCTCAAGCACCGCGAGCGTGAGCGCCACCGCCAGCAGGCAGAACGCGAGCTGCGCCGCCGCCGCCCGGTCGCCCATCGAGAACCAGCTGCGGTAGATGCCGGTGGCGAACGTCGGCACGCCGAAATGCGACACCGTGCCGAAGTCGGCGATCGTCTCCATCACCGCGAGCAGCACGCCGCCGGCGATCGCCGGCCGCGCCATCGGCAGGCTGACCCGCAGGAAGGTCTCCACCGGGCCGCGGCCCAGCGCGCGGGCGGCGAGATAGGCGGTGGCCGATTGCTGCAGGAAGGCGGCGCGGGCGAGGAGGTAGACGTAGGGGTAGAGCACCAGGATCAGCATCGCCGCCGCACCGGAGAGCGAGCGCACCTCGGGGAACCAGTAGTCGCGCGGACCCCAGCCGGTAACCTCGCGCAGGAGCGTCTGCACGACGCCGGGGTGGTCGAGCAGGTCGGTATAGGCGTAGGCCAGCACGTAGGCGGGAAACGCCAAGGGCAGCGCCAAGCCGATCTCGAAGAGCCGCACGGCGGGAAACCGCGTCATTGTGACGAGCCAGGCCGCACCGGTGCCCATGGCGGCGGTGCCCGCCGCGACGAGGAGCGCGAGGAGAGCCGTGTTCAGTGCGTATTCCGGCAGCACTGTCTGCGCGAGATGGCTCCAGGTCGCGAAGCTGCCGCTGATGGCGGCGAGCGCCACCGCGAGAACCGGCAGGAGGCAAAGCGCAGCGAGCGTCAGCGCGAGCCCGCCGAGCGGCAGGCGAAGTCGAGTGCGGCTGGGGCGGCGGTCGGGTGTCATCGGCGGCGAAAGTGTTACGCGACCGCGCCCGTTGGCTCAAGCGCCGGCACCCGAGCGGAGTGGAGGCGCTCCCGCCCGTTGTCGCCGATCGCAGATCGGCTCCTCCCGTTGGGCCGGGCGCCGCGCTGGCGCGCGGCGCAGAACTTCATGCCTCCGGCGGGGGTATTGGAAAAACGGGGAAGGCAAGGGTCACATGACTGCGGTGGCAAGCATCCCTGCCGAAGGCATACCTGAGCGTCCCGAGCCGGAGGCGAGGGCGCGAGAGGAAGGTCTTGCGCCATGGGCGCGCAATCGGATCGGTGGGGTCAGAGCTCGGTCCTGAGGTGCCAGAGCTCGGGGAAGAGCTCGACCTCGAGCATCCGCTTGAGGTAGCTCACGCCGCCGGTGCCGCCGGTACCGCGCTTGAAGCCGATCACCCGCTCCACGGTGGTCACGTGGTTGAAGCGCCAGCGGCGGAAATAGTCCTCGAAATCGACCAGCTTCTCGGCGAGCTCGTAGAGCGGCCAGTGCCGCTCGGGGTCGCGGTAGACCCGCGCCCAGGCCGCGCGCACCCCGTCGTCGGCCGCGTAGGGCTTACCGACGTCGCGCCCCAGCACCGCCTCGGGCACCGCGATCCCGGCGCGGTCCAGCGCCCCGAGCGCCACGTCGTAGAGCGAGGGACGCCCGAGCTCGGCCTCGAGCGCCGCCTTCAGCTCCGGCCGGTGCGCATGCGGACGGATCATCGCCCGGTTGCGGTTGCCCAGCATGAACTCGATCATCCGGTACTGGTTGCTCTGAAACCCCGAGCTCTGCCCCAGCGCGGCGCGGAACTGGGTGTAGTCCGAGGGCGTCATCGTCCGCAGCACGTCCCAGGCCCCGTTCAGCTGCTCGAAGATCCGCGCCACCCGCGCCAGCATCTTGAAGGCCGGCGCCAGCCGGTCCCCGGCGACCGCCGCCCGCGCCGCGGTCAGCTCGTGGATCGCGAGCCGCATCCAGAGCTCCGAGGTCTGGTGCTGGATGATGAACAGCATCTCGTCATGCGCGTCCGACAGGGGCCGCTGCGCCGAGAGGATCGCGTCGAGGCCGAGGTAGTCGCCGTAGGACATCCGGCCGTCGAACGCCATTTCGGCGCCCTCCTCGGCGGGATCGTAGGGCTCGGCCATGCGCACCTCCCGCGGGCTCCCGGGTGCCCGCCCCAATCCTTATACCCTGACCTTATCCCCTGAAAGCTACCCTCGCCCGAGGCCGAGCCGCCACGGAAATCAGTGTAGTGGAAGGATTTCGCTACGAACGCGGTCCACCCAGGCGCCGCGTTCGGCTCAGCCGAGCGCCGCGAAGGCCGCCGCCCGCTCCGGGAACAGT
>JBFKAV010000046.1:0-20894 GCA_041621405.1 Paracoccaceae bacterium | reverse complement strand
GCCGAAGGACGCGATCCCGCTCATTCTGAACGCGATGGAGAAGATCGCGCAGGACGACGAGTGGTACGAGCTCGGCGCGCTCGGCCAGGCGGTCACCGCGGCGAACCCGGATTTCGACACCCGCAGCTACGGCAAGCGCAAACTTTCCGACCTGATCGCCGAGCTCAGGCGGTTCGAGACCAAGCGCGAGGGCCACCACCTCTACGTGCGGCGGGTGGACTGAGGCGGAACGCTCGCCAAATTCCTGCCGCTTTTTTTCTGAATGGTTTCAATCGGTGAAGGCAGGGAGGCGTGCATGGATGATGCAAGCAACGAGAGCGAGACGCGGCGCCCGCGCGTGGCATTGCTGGTCGATGGCGAGAACGTCTCGCGCGAACTGGCGGGCCGCATTGTGACGAAAGCGCTGGGCTACGGAGACCTGGCGATCATGCGCGCCTACGGCAATGCGGCCAACATCTCTGGTTGGGATCGGGCCCCCCGCTTCAGGCTCATTCACTCGGGCAAGGGCAAGAACGCAACCGACATTCTGCTAGCCGTCGAGGCAGTGGCCCTCGCCTACAACGGGGGCGTCGACTGCTTCTGCATTGCCTAGTCGGACAGGGATTTCACGCACCTGGCCCTCCACCTGCGCGAGAAGGGGCACCTGGTCATTGGCATGGGCGAGGGCAAGGCGGATGAGGCCTACCGCAAGGCCTTCGCGAAGTGGGAGGAGCTTGCCCCGAGTGTCCCCAAGTCCAATGCCACGAAGCCTGGGGTGAGTCCGATGCCCGCGCCGGAGACCCTCGATGACCAAATCGCAACGATCCTCCGGCAAGAGGGCGGGTCGCTCGCGATCAATCACCTCAACGCGCGGATGCGTTCGGCATATGGGGTGCGGATCAGCGACAGGCCAGAACGAACGTGGCGCGCCTACCTGCAGGCACGACCGGGGCATTATCGCTGCGAGCCGCGTGGCCCGGACGCAAAGGTTTGCCTGACCTGACCCGTCAGACACTGACCCCGTAGCGCGCCATGAAGGTTTCCACCGCGCCCTCGACCACGCGGCGCTTTTCGGCCTCGGAGAAGGTCGAGCGGACGCCGAAGATGAGCCGCGGGAAGATGTCGGCCTTGCAGAGCTCGGCGAACTGGTCGGCGGCAAGCTGGATGTCGTCGATCCTGAGCTCGCCCCTCGCCACGGCGTCGCGGAAGTAGTCGGCGATCCGGGCGCGCACCAGCGCCGGGCCGGATTCGTAGAACTCGCGGCCGAGCTCGGGGAAGCGGTCGCTCTCGGCAACGAAGATGCGGAACACGCGGATGCCGAAATCGGTGAGGTAGAAGCCGAGGATCCGGCGCGCCGCCTCGGCCAGGACCACGCGCGGCGGAGCGGTGAGGTCCATCAGCTCGATCGCCTCGTCGGCCTGTCGGATGCACTCGGACTTGGCCACCTCCATGAACAGGAGCCGCTTGTCGGGGAAGTAGGCGTAGAGCGTGGCCTTCGACACGCCGGCGGCGCGGGCGATGGTGTCGACGCTGGCGCCTTCGAAGCCGTCGGCCATGAACACGTCGCGCGCGCCTTCGAGCACCTGCTGGAACTTGCGCCCCTTCTTCACCCTTTGGGTGAGTATGTTCATCGGCTCCTCCGTGGCTGTGGATCATAGACCGCTCCGTTCCGGCGCGGCAAGGAAGGAAAGGCGAAACAGTGTCGCGGGCGCGGATGAACTGCGAAGGTCCGGAGTTAGGGGCGCCCTTGAAGTCGCGCGCGCCGAGGCTAGGGTTGTGCCGGTCCAGACCGGAGCTGCCGATGATCCCCGGAGTCACGTCCCGCCGCCGTTTCCGCGACCTCTCCGAGCAGGAGATCCTGGCGCTGGCGATCTCGTCCGAGGAGGACGACGCGCGCATCTACCGCTCCTATGCCGAGCGGCTGAGGGCCGACTACCCCGGCTCGGCCGCGGTGTTCGACGGGATGGCCAAAGAGGAGGACGAGCACCGGCGGCGGCTGATCGAGCTGCACCGGAGCCGCTTCGGCGAGGTAATCCCGCTCATTCGCCGCGAGCACGTCTCGGGCTTCTACGCGCGGCGCCCGGTCTGGCTGGTGGAGAACCTCAGCCTAGAGCGCATCCGCGAGGAGGCCTCAGGCATGGAGAACGACGCGCGCCGGTTCTATGAAACGGCGGCAGCGAGCACCAAGGATGCCGCGACACGCAAGCTCCTGGGCGACCTGGCCGCAGCCGAGGCGGGACACGTCCACAAGGCCGGGAGGCTGGAGGAGAAGCACCTCGACGAGGAGACGCGCGAGGACGAGGACCGCGCCGCGCACCGGCAGTTCCTGCTGACCTGGGTGCAGCCGGGGCTCGCAGGGCTGATGGACGGCTCGGTCTCCACCCTGGCGCCGATCTTCGCCACCGCCTTTGCCACGCAGGACACCTGGACCACGTTCCTCGTTGGGCTTGCCGCCTCGGTTGGCGCGGGGATCTCGATGGGGTTCACCGAGATCGCTTCGGACGACGGCGTGCTCTCGGGCCGCGGCTCGCCCCTGAAGCGCGGGCTCTCGACCGGCGTGATGACCACGGTGGGCGGCCTCGGCCACGCGCTGCCCTACCTGATCCCGGACTTCTGGACCGCCACGATCACCGCGATCATCGTGGTCTTCGTCGAGCTCTGGGCGATCGTCTGGGTGCAGAACCGGTTCATGGAGACGCCGTTCTTTCGGGCCACGTTCCAGGTGGTTCTGGGCGGCGCCCTGGTCTTCGCCGCCGGCGTGCTGATCGGGGGAGGATAGCGATGTTTTCCCGGGACAAGGTGGAATTCCGGCCGCTGCCCCTGCCCGACCGGGTGGCATTGCCGGCGGGCGAGAGCCTGAAGGCGGCCGAGGCGTTCCGCGACTACATGAAGAAGCGGCACACCGTGCGCGACTTCTCGTCCGAGCCGGTGGCCGAGGCGGTGATCGCGGCCGCAGTTTCGGCTGCCGGATCAGCGCCCTCGGGGGCCAACCACCAGCCCTGGCATTTCGTTGCCGTGGCCGATCCCGGCTTGAAGGCGAAGATCCGCGCCGCCGCCGAGGCGGAGGAGCGCGCCTTCTACGAGGGCGGCGCGGGCGACGAGTGGCTCGCCGCGCTGGAGCCGATCGGCACCGGCGTCTCGAAGCCGCACCTCGACGAGGCGCCCTGGCTGATCGTGGTCTTCGCCCAGCGCTATGGCGTGACCGGGGACGGGCAGCGCTTCAAGCATTACTACGTGCCGGAGAGCGTCGGCATCGCCACCGGTTTCCTGATCGCGGCCCTGCATCATGCCGGGCTGAGCTGCCTGACGCATACGCCGGCCCCGATGAAGTTCCTGAACGGGCTGCTCGGCCGGCCAGAGGCGGAGAAGCCGGTGATGATCCTCGCAACCGGGATCGCCGCCGAGGGCGCGACGGTGCCGGAGGTGGCGAAGATCAAGAAGCCATTGGACGAGATCCTGACGGTGCTGCGGTAGGGCTTGGGCGCAGGTCGATGCTATTGGCAGTCGCTGCGCCCCATCCCTACGCGTTGGACTCCTCGACCTGAACGGCGCCTATGGGTGCGCCGGGAGCAAGAAGGGCAGCGCCCGTCCCGTGGGGGGCGGGACGGGCGCTGCCCGGCGTGCCGCCGGGCCAGCGAGTGGATATTGGGCAACCAAGACCGCCAGGGTTGCAGGACTGGCCTGAGCGGCAGGCCGAACCGCGCTGGCGCCTGGCCGGCCCCCTTGATGGCTTTCCTTCGTGGTGGCAGGATTCGGCATGGAACACGCACCTCTCCTGCCGAAATCCTGGGCCGAGCTCGCCCCCCGCCTCGTCGCCGTGGCGGCGGGCCGCGCGCCGGCCGACCTGGTGATCCGCGGCGGGCGCTGGGTCAACGTTCATTCCCGCGAGGTGCTCGACGGGCACGACCTCGCCGTCGCCAGTGGCCGCTTCGCCTATTGCGGGCCGGACGCGAGCCATTGCATCGGCGAGGGGACGGAGGTGATCGAGGCGGACGGGCTCTACATGGTGCCCGGCCTCTGCGACGGGCACATGCACATCGAGTCCGGCATGCTGACGCCGGCCGAGTTCGCCGCCGCGGTGATTCCGCACGGGACGACGACGATGTTCGTCGATCCGCACGAGATCGCCAACGTGCTCGGGCTGCGCGGTGTGCGCCTGATGCACGACGAGGCGCTGTTGCAGCCGGTCAACATTTTCACCCAGATGCCCTCCTGCGCGCCCTCGGCGCCGGGGCTGGAGACCACGGGGTTCGAGATCACCGAGGCCGACGTGGCCGAAGCGATGGGCTGGCCGGGGATCGTCGGCCTGGGCGAGATGATGAACTTCCCCGGCGTGGTGAACGGCAGCCCGCAGATGCTGGCCGAGATGGCGGCGACGATGCGGGCCGGCAAGACCGTGGGCGGGCACTACGCCTCGCCCGACCTGGGGCCGGCCTTCCATGCCTATGCCGCCGGCGGTGCGGCGGACGACCACGAGGGCACGCGCGAGGCCGACGCCGTGGCCCGGGTGCGGCAGGGGATGCGGGCGATGCTGCGGCTGGGCTCGGCCTGGTACGACGTGAAGACGCAGATCACGGCGGTGACCGAGAAGGGACTCGACCCCAGGGGCTTCATCCTCTGTACCGACGACTGCCATTCCGGCACGCTGGTGGGCGAAGGCCACATGAACCGGGTGGTGCGGCACGCGATCGACTGCGGCGCCGATCCGCTGGTGGCGCTGCAGATGGCGACGGTGAACACGGCCACGCATTTCGGGATGGAGCGCGAGCTTGGGAGCATCGCGCCGGGGCGGCGGGCGGACCTGATCCTGACCTCGGACCTGCGCAGCCTGCCGATGATCCGGGTGATCGCGCGGGGGGTGACGGTGGCCGAGGAGGGAGAGCTGAAGGTGCCCTGCCCGCATCTCGACTGGCCCGACGACGTGCGCCAGACGGTGAGGCTGAAGCGGCCCGTGACGGCGGGCGACTTCGTGGTGCGGGCGCCGGACGGCGCGAACCGGGTGCGCGCCCGGGTGATCGGGGTGGTGGAGAACCAGGCGCCGACGAAGGCGCTGACCGCGGACCTGGCGGTGACGGAGGGCGTCGTCGAGCCCGACGAAGGCAAGGACGTGGCGCAGATTGCGCTGGTGGAGCGGCACCGGGCGACGGGAGGCGTGACGAACGGCTTCGTCTCGGGCTTCGGCTACAAGGGCCGGATGGCGATCGCCTCCACGGTCGCCCATGACAGCCACCACATGATCGTCGTCGGGACCTCGCGCGAGGACATGGCGGCGGCGGCGAACCGGCTGGCCGAGATCGGCGGTGGTGTGACGGTGTGGAAGCAGGGGAAGGAGATCGCCCAGGTCCCCTTGCCGATCGCCGGGCTGATGTCGGACCGGCCGGCGGGCGAGGTGGCGGCCCAGGCGGACGGCATGGTCGCGGCGATGGCGGAGGTCGGCTGCACGCTCAACAACGCCTACATGCAGCATTCGCTTCTGGCGCTCGTCGTGATACCCGAGCTCAGGATTTCCGACCTCGGCCTCGTCGACGTGACGCGGTTCGAGGTCACCGGGCTTTTCGAGGACGAACCCGCATGACCGTGCCGGAGCGCAACCTGCCCTTCCTCACCCCCGATTTGCCACGGGCGGAGAGCTTCACCGACGCCGCGAAGGCGGTGGCGCGGCTCGAGGCGCTCTACGGCGGCGCCACGGCCTTCCTGCGCGAGAAGTTCGCCGAGGCGCTGACGGCCGGCCGCCCGGCGGCGCGGTTCCGAGCCTACTATCCGGAGATCCGGGTGATGACCACCAGCTACGCGCAGGTCGACACCCGGCTCAGCTTCGGACATGTCGCGGTGCCTGGCACCTATTCGGCCACGGTGACGCGGCCCGACCTGTTCCGCGCCTACCTGACCCAGCAGATCGGGCTCCTGATCCAGAACCACAACGTCCCGGTGCAGATCGCGCCCTCGGCGACACCGATCCCGATCCACTTCGCCGCGAATGGCGACGCCAGCCTCTCGGTGCCGCAGGAAGGGGTGCTCGACTTCCCGCTGCGCGACGTCTTCGACGTGCCCGACCTCGCCACCACCCATGACGACATCGTCAACGGCTTCAACTACACCAACCCCGACGGCTCGGGGCCACTGGCGCCATTCACCGCGCAACGGGTGGACTACTCGCTGGCGCGGCTCTCGCACTACACCGCGACGGCGCCCGAGCATTTCCAGAACCACGTGCTGTTCACCAACTACCAGTTCTACGTCGAGGAGTTCGAGGCCTATGCCCGCAAGGCGCTGGGCGACCCGAGCTCGGGCTACATCGCGCTTGTCGGCCCCGGCAACGTGGAGATCACCACCGCAAACGGCCACCTGCCGCATCCGGCGAAGATGCCGCAGATGCCCTCCTACCATCTCAAGCGCGAGGGCGGCGCCGGGATCACGCTGGTCAACATCGGCATCGGCCCGTCGAACGCCAAGACGGCGACCGACCACATCGCGGTGCTCAGGCCCCATGCCTGGCTGATGGTGGGCCATTGCGCGGGGCTCAGGAACTCGCAGTCGCTGGGCGACTTCGTACTGGCGCATGCCTATGTCCGCGAGGACCACGTGCTCGACGACGACCTGCCGGTCTGGGTGCCGATCCCGGCGCTCGCCGAGATCCAGATCGCGCTGGAAGGCGCGGTGGCCGAGGTGACCGGGGTCGAGGGCTTCGAGCTGAAGCGGCTGATGCGGACCGGCACCGTCGCCACCATCGACAACCGCAACTGGGAGCTCCGCGACCAGTCCGGGCCGGTGCAGCGGCTGAGCCAGAGCCGCGCCATCGCGCTCGACATGGAGTCGGCCACGATCGCGGCCAACGGCTTCCGGTTCCGGGTGCCCTACGGCACGCTGCTCTGCGTGTCGGACAAGCCGCTGCACGGCGAATTGAAGCTGCCGGGCATGGCGACCGACTTCTACAAGACCCAGGTGACCCGGCACCTTCTGATCGGAATCCGGGCCATGGAGCAGATCAGGGAGATGCCGCTGGAGCGGATTCACAGCCGGAAGTTGCGCAGTTTCGAGGAAACCGCCTTCCTTTAGGCCGGCGGAAACCCGCGAAATGCAGGAAAAATAGGCCTTAGAGCACACTATCTGTTGTGCGGTACCCCCATATTCAGGTAAATGGGGGCGATAGGCCCCAATTTCAGGGGGCGGAGCGAGGAGACTGTAAATGGCGAACAATCAGATGACCAAGGCCCAGCTGGTGACCGCGCTGGCCGAGAAGTTGGGGTCCGACAAGAAGACCGCGAATGCCGCGGTGGACGCGCTGAGCGACATCATCACCGCGGAAGTCTCGCGGGGTGGCGCGGTGACGATCCCGAACGTGGGCAAGATCTCGTGCCGCTCGCGGCCGGCCCGGATGGTCCGCAACCCGGCCACCGGCGAGCAGATCCACAAGCCCGCCGACAAGGTGGTGAAGATGTCGATCGCCAAGGCGCTGAAGGAAAGCGTGAACAACTGATCCGTCGGGCCCGGGGCCTTGCGCCCCGGCCGCTTTCGCCTAGGGTCGCCCTCCGGGCGGCCCTTTCCATTTTGCCCCCTCCGGGAGGAATGATGGACGTCCGCGCGACCCTGATGGGGCTGGCCTTCGCCTTCATGTGGTCCTCGGCGTTCACCTCGGCGCGCATAATCGTCGCCGACGCGCCGCCGCTGACGGCGCTGGCGATCCGGTTCCTGATCTCGGGCCTGATCGGCATCGCCCTCGCGTTGGCGCTGGGCCAGAGCTGGCGGCTGAGCCGCGGCGCGTGGCGGGCGACCGTGATCTTCGGGCTCTGCCAGAACGCGCTCTACCTGGGCCTCAACTTCGTGGCGATGCAGTGGATCGAGGCCTCGCTGGCGGCGATCATAGCCTCGACGATGCCCTTGATCGTGGCGCTGGCCGGCTGGCTCGTCTTCGGCGAACGGGTGCGGCCCGTGGGCATCGCCGGGCTGTTCGCGGGGGTGGCCGGCGTCGCGCTGATCATGGGCGCGCGGATCACCGGCGGCGTGGACCTATTCGGCCTGGCGCTCTGCGGCATCGGCGTATTGGCGCTCGCTTCGGCGACGCTGGCGGTGCGGGGCGCCTCTTCGGGCGGCAACCTGATGATGATCGTGGGTCTGCAGATGCTGATCGGCGCCGCGGTGCTGGGTGTCGCGGCTTCCCTCCTGGAGAGCTGGGACGTGCGCTGGAGCTGGCCGCTTATCCTGGCCTTCGTCTACACGACGCTGGTGCCCGGCCTCGGCGCCACCTGGGTCTGGTTTCTGCTTGTCAACCGGATCGGCGCGGTGCGGGCGGCGACCTTCCACTTCCTGAACCCGGTGCTCGGCGTCGCCATCGCCGCGACGCTCCTAGGCGAGCGGCTCGGCGCGCTCGACGCGGCGGGCGTGGCGATCGTAACCGTCGGCATCCTGGCGGTGCAAATGGCGAAGATCTCGTCGCGCTAACGCGGATGTGACCGGAACGTGTCCGCCTAGCAGGTGACAGCGGGCCTGGGCTTGCGCAGTCTCGGTCACATGGACCTGGTTTTCGCATACGGTGCCGGGCTGCTTACGCTGATCAACCCCTGCGTCCTGCCGGTGTTGCCGATCGTGCTGGCCACCGCGCTGCAGGCGAGCCGTTTCGGGCCGCTGGCGCTGGCGGCGGGCATGAGCCTGTCGTTCATGGCGTTGGGGCTCCTGGTCACGGCGGCCGGGCGGTCGCTCGGCCTCGACGAGGAGCGGCTGGCGCAGGCCGGGGCCGTGGTGATGATCGGCTTCGGGCTGGTGCTGCTGGTGCCCGCCGCGGGGCGCGGCTTCGCGCTGGCCACGGGCGGAGTTTCGGCCCGGGCCGACACCTCCTTCGTCGCGCTCGAGCGGCAGGGAGCCGGCGGCCAGTTCCTGGGCGGCGCGCTGCTCGGCGCGGTCTGGTCGCCCTGCATCGGCCCGACGCTCGGCGGCGCCATCGCGCTCGCCTCGCAGGGCCAGGGTCTCGGCCAGGCCGGCGCGATCATGGCGGCCTTCGCCGCCGGGGTGAGCACGATCATCCTCGGCCTCGCCCATGGCGCCCGCGCGCTGCTTTCTCGGAACCGGGCGCGGATGCTGCGGCTCGCCGGCGCCGCGCGGCCGACGCTCGGCGCCGTGTTCGTCGGCGTCGGGCTTGCAATCCTGTTCCGCCTGCACCTGATGGCCGAGGCCTGGCTGGTCGAGACCCTGCCGCCCTGGCTCGTCGATTTTTCGGTATCCCTCTGAGAAGGAGATCTCTCATGCATCGCCGCGACTTCCTCGCCCTGACCGCGGCCGTCACCGTCGCCATGCCGATCAAGGCCCGTGCCCGGTCGCTCGACTATGCGCCCGGGCTGGTCAGCGAGCGGCTGGCCGCCGGCGAGACGGTGTTCGTCGACTTCAAGGCGAGCTGGTGCTCGACCTGCGCCGCCCAGGAGCGGGTGCTGAACGCGCTGAAGGCCGAGAACCCGGCCTACGAGCGGGCGATCACCTTCATCGACGTCGACTGGGACAGATACCGCAACGACGCGCTGACGGTGTCCCTGAACATCCCCCGCCGCTCGACGCTGGTTGTGCTGAAGGGCGACGGCGAGCTAGGCCGCATCGTCGCCGACACCAGAAAGGCGGCGATCAAGGCGCTGATGGACACCGCGCTCGCCGCCGCGACCTCGAGCTAGCCCCGCGCTGAGGTACCGAAGATCCGGTCGCGGTGATCGTGGAGGTAGATCCTGAGCCAGGGCGTGAATCGCTCGGGGCTGCGGGCGACTTCGGCGCAGAGGTCGCGGAAGCCGATCCAGGCGACCTCCATCACTTCCTCGGGGTTCGCCGTCACCATCGGCCGGGCTACGGTTTCGGCCAGAAAGATGTCGACGACCTCGTGCTCGACCATGCCGCTGCCGACCTCGGCGCGGTATTCCACCTGGTCGCGATGTTCCGGGGCGAGGCCGGTGAGGCCGAGCTCTTCGCGGAGCCGTCGCTCCGCGCAATCCTCCGGGCTCTCGCCCCAGGCGGGGTGGGTGCAGCAGGTGTTCGCCCAGAGGCCGGGCGTGTGGTACTTGGCCATGGCGCGACGCTGGATCAGCACCTCGCCGCCATGCATCACGAAGACCGACACCGCCTTGTGACGGAGTCCGCGGCGGTGGACCTCGAGCTTGCCCACCGGGATCAGGGTGCCATCGACCCAGGCCGGGATCGGATCGGCTGTATCGGTGGGACCGGTCATCGTGCTTCCGCGTTTCGGGGGATGTCGTCCGGGTATAGCGGCGGCGCCCGCGGTGCGCATCCGGATTCCGTATTGCGGGAGGGCGGGTGAGGCCAATGGAAGCATTGCGGCGGCGCGCGGCGCTGAATATCGTGAGCCTGTCTCGCGCGGGTTTGGCCTCGGCTCCGGCAGCGCCGGTCCAGGGTCCGCGTCGTGCAGTTTGGAATGGGAGCAGAACATGAAGCTGATACTCGCCGCCGCCCTGGCCCTCGCCTCGGCCCCCGCCTTCGCACAGGATGCCGACCTTACCGCCACCGGCGACGCCGCCGCCGGCGAGGCCGCGTTCCGCCAGTGCCAGACCTGCCACGTCGTGGTGAACGACGCGGGCGAGACGCTCGCCGGCCGCTCCTCGAAGACCGGTCCGAACCTCTTCAAGGTGGCCGGCCGCACCGCGGGCACGGTGGAAGGGTTCCGCTATTCCAACGGAATCAAGGCCGCGGGCGAGGCCGGCCTGGTCTGGACCGAGGAAACCTTCGTGGCCTACGTGATGGACCCCACCCCCTATCTTCGCGAGTATCTCGACGATGCCGCCGCGCGTTCGAACATGACCTTCAAGGTGCGCAGCGAGGACGACGCGAAGAACCTCTACGCCTACCTCCTGTCGCTGGCCCCGGCTGAGGAAGCAGCCTCGAACTGAGCCGGCCGCGAAGAAACGTGGGGCCGCCGGGAAACCGGCGGCACTTGCGTCAGTTGCAGGGCGCGCGCGGGGTCAGTTCACCGCGCGGATCAGCTTGCGCTCCAGCACCCCAAGCACCGCCTTCAGGTTGTTGCCGCGCTTGACGACTTGCCCGTCCATGCCGAGCACGGCGTACTGGCCCTGCCGGCCGCGCAGCTTCGGGCGTTTCTCGATGCGGTAGAGCGGATGCTCGGCGGTGCGTCGGAAGATCGAGAACACCGCCACTTCGCGCAGGCAGGAGAGGCCGTAGTCGCGCGATTCGCCGGCGGCGACCATGCGACCGTAGACAGACAGGATTGCGGAAAGCTCCGCCCTGTCGAATCTGACCTGTTCCGGGACCGGGCCCGCGCCTGTGACGGGCGGAAGGAACGTCACTGTCATGACCCAACTTTGCCCCGCCGCGCGGCGCCGCGCAAGCGTGGCGTGGGATCAGGACGCCTGCTTCGGCGCGGGCTTCGGCTTCTTCGGCTTGAACGGCTTCATGCCGGCCCGCGCCAGTTCGTCGGCGCGTTCGTTCTCGGGGTGGCCGGCATGGCCCTTGATCCATTCCCAGCGCACCTTGTGGCGGGCCTGGGCGGTGTCGAGCCGCTGCCAGAGCTCGGCGTTCTTCACCGGCTTCTTGCCGGCGGTGCGCCAGCCGTTCCGCTTCCAGCCGTGGATCCACTGGGTGACGCCGTTCTTCACATAGGCGCTGTCGGTGACGACGGTGATCTCGGAGGGCTGGGAGAGTCCTTCCAACGCGGAGATCGCCGCCAGAAGCTCCATCCGGTTGTTCGTGGTTTCGGGCTCACCGCCCTTGAGCTCGCGCTCCCGGACGACGCGGTCGCTTTCCTTGGCCTGCAGAAGCACGCCCCAGCCGCCGGGGCCCGGATTGCCCGAGCAGGCGCCATCGGTATAGGCGAAGAGCTCAGGCACGGGCGCGCATGAGGACAAAGGGGTCGAGCGTTCCGGCGAGGCCGCGCTCCTCGCCCTCCTCGACCGCGATCACCGTGAAGCTGGCGGCCTCGAGCAGCCCGGCGAGCTCGGTCCGGCCGACAAAGGTGTAGAAGCGGTCGATCCGGTCGCGCGCCTCGCCAGTGCCGGTCTTCATCCCGACATGAAGCAGCCCTCCGGGGATCAGCGCCCGGTGGAGCGCCGCGAAATGCCTCGGCAGATCGGCGCGGGGCGCGTGCAGGAGTGAGAAGTTCGCCCAGACGCCGTGATAGGCCGCCTCGCCCGCGATCTCGTCGAAGGTCGCCAGCCGGGCGCCGATGCCGTGGCGGTCATTGGCCAGCGCGACCATCGCCGGCGAGGCGTCGACCGGGTCGGGGTCCAGCCCCGTGGCGCGCATGAAGGCCGAGGCATTGCCCGGCCCGCAGCCGAGATCGAGCACCCGGGCGCCTTGCGGAAGCGCTTCGATGAAGGATTGCAGCGCCGGCTCGGGTTCGGCCGTCTGGAACCGGTCGGCGTAGGCGGCCGCTTGCGCGTCATAAACTGCGATGGTCCGGGCGTCGGCGCTCATGCGGGCTCGCGGAGCACGCGGGGCACCTTGAATTCGACGGTCTCGACGGCGGTTTCGACGTGCTCCACGGTCACCTCGAAGCGGTCGCGGAAGGCGTCGATCACCTCGTTGACCAGCACCTCGGGCGCCGAGGCGCCGGCGGTGAGGCCGACGGCGCGGGCGCCTTCGAGCGCACGCCAGTCGATCTCGGCGGCACGGCCCAAAAGCTGGGCATATGCGCAGCCGGCGGCGCGGCCGACCTCGACCAGGCGCCGGGAGTTCGAGGAATTGGGCGCGCCAATCACAATGAGCGCGTCGATCCTGGGCGCCATCGCCTTCACCGCCTGCTGGCGGTTTGTCGTGGCGTAGCAGATGTCTTCCTTGGCAGGTCCGTTGATCGCCGGAAACCTTGCCTTCAGCGCGGCAACGATCGCGGCGGTATCATCCACCGAAAGCGTGGTCTGGGTGACGAAGGCGAGCTTGCCGGGGTCGCGGACCTTGACCCGGGCGACGTCGTCCACGGTCTCGACGAGGAGCACCTCGCCGGGCGGAAGCTGGCCCATGGTGCCGACGGTCTCGGGGTGGCCGGCATGGCCGATCATGATCATCTGCAGGCCGTTCTCGTGGTGCCGCCTTGCCTCGTTGTGGACCTTGGTCACCAGAGGGCAGGTCGCGTCGACCGCGATCATGTGCCGGCGCGCGGCCTCGGCCGGCACCGCCTTCGGCACGCCGTGGGCGGAGAATACCACCGGGCGGTCGTCGGGGCAGTCCTCGAGCTCCTCGACGAAGACCGCGCCCTTGGCGCAGAGGCCGTCGACGACGAAGCGGTTGTGCACGATCTCGTGGCGGACGTAGACCGGAGCGCCCCATTTCTCGAGCGCCATCTCGACGATCTTGATCGCCCGGTCGACGCCGGCGCAGAAGCCGCGCGGCGCGGCGAGGTAGATCGTGAGGGGCGGCTTCGGCATCGTCGGTCTCCGGCTGGCGCAGAGGTAAGCCCTGGCCGCCGGCGCGTCCACCCCTCGGGACGCGCCTTGAGCCGCCGGGGCGCGCTTGCGCCGCGTGGCGGGAGACGTCAGTCGCCGTCGCCGACCGTGGCTTCCTCGCGCTCGGACCGGTGGTTCTCGCGCGGTGGCCGGCCGATCACCTCGCGCAGCTCGTCGAGCTCGATGAAGTTGTCGGCCTGGCGGCGGAGCTCGTCGGCGATCATCGGCGGTGAGGAGCGGATGGTGGAGACCACCGACACCCGCACGCCCTGGCGCTGCAGGCTCTCGACCAAGGGCTTGAAGTCGCCGTCGCCGGAGAACAGCACCATGTGGTCGAGCCGGGGCGCGAGTTCGAGGGCATCGACGGTGAGCTCGATGTCCATGTTCCCCTTCACCTTCCGGCGGCCCATGCTGTCGGTGTACTCCTTCGCCGGCTTGGTGCGCATGGTGAAGCCGTTGTAGTGCAGCCAGTCCACCAGCGGCCGGATCGGCGAGTAGTCCTCGCTCTCGAGAAGCGCGGTGTAGTAGAAGGCGCGCAGGAGCTTGCCGCGGCGCATGAACTCCTGTCGGAGAAGCTTGTAGTCGATGTCGAAGCCAAGCGCCTTGGCCGCGGCATAGAGGTTGGAGCCGTCAATAAACAGCGCCAGCCGTTCATCTCGATAGAACATAAAACTTCCTTTCAATCGACCGCGTGGCCCGAAATGATCCGTGAGTGGGCGGATAGGATGCCACGGCGTTCGTTCGAAAAAAGATAAAGGCTCAAGAATAGCGCGCAAGGCGCGGCGGGCCTGCGTTGCCTTCCGTTCTTATACACAAGGTTGTGCGAAAATGCATAGATTGACCGCGCACCCGGAGCGTCCCGGGCTGCCCCCCGGCCGAGGGCGCGCGGCTCTTCTCGATCGCGGAATCGGGCCTTGTCAAGCGAAAAGTCTCGGCTTACATAGGCGGTTCCGGCTTCCCAGCGAATTGGAGAGACCTGATGGCCCGCGTGACGGTGGAAGATGTCGTTGACAAGGTCCCGAACCGTTTCGAGATCGTGATGCTCGCCTCGCACCGCGCCCGCGAGATCGCCTCGGGTGCGCCGATCACCATCGACCGCGACAACGACAAGAACCCGGTGGTGGCGCTGCGCGAGCTGGCCGACGAGACGCAAGGCGCCGACGACGTACGCGAGCGGATGATCGCAAGCCACCAGACCCAGATCGAGGTGGATGAGCCGGAAGAGGACGCGATGGCCCTTCTGATGAGCGCCGAGGCCGACCGGCCGCAGCACGACGACCTTTCGGAAGAGAAACTGCTGCGGGCGCTGATGGAAGCGCAGGAGATGAAGTAAGGCCGCTTTTCCGCGGCCTTCCGGGCTGGTGAGGGATGATCGACGCTGAGGACCTGATCGCCCTCGTCCGCAACTACAACCCCCGTACCAACGAGGCGATGCTGCGCGATGCGTTCGGCTACGGCATGCGCATGCATGACGGCCAAAAGCGCTATTCCGGCGAGCCGTACTTCACCCATCCCGTGGCCGTCGCTGCGATCCTGACCGAGCAGCAGCTGGACGACTCCACCATCGTCACCGCGCTCCTGCACGACACGATCGAGGACACCAAGAGCACCTACGGCGAGGTCGAGAAGCTGTTCGGCCACCAGGTGGCCGAGCTGGTCGACGGCGTGACCAAGCTCACCAACCTGCAGCTCAGCTCCTCGGAGACCAAGCAGGCGGAGAACTTCCGCAAGCTGTTCATGGCGATGTCGAAGGATCTCCGGGTGATCCTCGTGAAGCTCGCCGACCGGCTGCACAACATGCGCACGATCCGCTCGCTGCCGCCGGCCAAGCAGGCGCAGAAGGCGCGCGAGACGATGGAGATTTACGCGCCGCTGGCGGGCCGGATGGGCATGCAATCTATGCGCGAGGAGCTGGAGGACCTGTCGTTCAGGGTGCTGAACCCCGAGGGCCGGAACTCGATCATCCGCCGGTTCATCACGCTGCAGCGCGAATCCGGCGACGTGATCAACAAGATCACCAGCGACATCCGGGCCGAGCTGGAGAAGGAGGGCATCGAGGCCGACGTCTTCGGCCGCGCCAAGAAGCCCTACTCGATCTGGCGCAAGATGCAGGAGAAGGACCAGGGCTTCTCGCGGCTCTCTGACATCTACGGCTTCCGGATCATCACCGAGACAGAGGTCGACTGCTACCGCGTGCTCGGCGCCATCCACCGCCGCTGGAGGGCGGTGCCGGGCCGGTTCAAGGACTACATCAGCCAGCCCAAGACCAACGGCTACCGCTCGATCCACACCACGGTCTCGGGCCGCGACGGCAAGCGCGTCGAGGTGCAGATCCGCACCCAGCAGATGAACGAGGTGGCCGAGGCCGGGGTGGCGGCGCACTGGGCCTACCGCGACGGGGTGCGCACGAAAAACCCCTTCGCGGTCGATCCGGCGCGCTGGATCGCCTCGCTGACCGAGCGGTTCGACACCGAGGACCACGACGAGTTCCTCGAGCACGTCAAGCTCGAGATGTATTCCGACCAGGTGTTCTGCTTCACGCCGAAGGGCGAGGTGGTGCAGCTGCCGAAGGGCGGCACCCCGCTCGACTTCGCCTACGCGATCCACACCCGGATCGGCGACAGCTGCGTCGGCGCCAAGGTCGACCACGTGCGGGTGCCGCTCTGGACACGGCTGAGGAACGGTCAGTCGGTGGAGATCATCACCGCCGAGGGGCAGCGGCCGCAGGCGACCTGGCTCGACATGGTCATGACCGGGCGGGCCAAGGCGGCGATCCGGCGCAGCCTGCGCGAGGAGGACCGCGAGCGGTTCATCAAGCTCGGCCGGGAGCTGGCGCGCGTTGCCTTCGAGAACATCGGCAAGAAGGCGACCGAGAAGGCGCTGGCGACCGCCGCGCGCACGATGGGGCTGCCCGGCGCCGAAGAGCTCCTGGCCCGGCTCGGCTCGGCGGAGCTGACGTCGCGCGAGGTGGTCGAGAAGCTCTACCCCGAGCTCGCCTCGGTCAAGGGCGACGAGATCGAGCCGGCGCGGGCGGTCGTGGGCCTGGCCCATGGCCAGGGCTTCGAGCGGGCGTCGTGCTGCCAGCCGGTGCCGGGCGAGCGGATCGTCGGCATCGCCTGGCGCGGCCGCGGCGTCGTCGTCCATGCCATCGACTGCCCGACGCTGGAGGAATTCGAGCACCAGCCCGAGCGCTGGATGGATCTCGGGTGGGCCGGTGGACGTCACAAGCCGGTCCATACGGTGCGGCTGATGCTGACGATCCGCAACGACGCCGGCGTGCTGGGACGGATTTGCACATTGATCGGCGAGCAGAAGGCCAATATCTCCGACCTACATTTCGTCGACAGAAAGCCAGATTTCTATCGTTTGCTGGTGGAGGTCGACCTCCGCGACGCCGAGCACCTGCACCGGGTGATGACGGCGCTGGAGGCGGAGAGCGACGTGGCGGATATCGAGCGGCATCGGGAATCCGGCCGCAAGCCTTGAGGCCGGGAGGGGGCCTGGGAGGAGGAGTGGCGGTGGTCTTCAAGCGCCGCGAAAGGCGAGGCGCCTGGCAAGTAGCCAGGGAAATGATCTACCCGAGGGGCGGGTGGACGCGTGCCTTCCATTACGTGACGCACCGGCTGCGCCGGCTGCCAGACACGCCGCACCGGATCGCCCGCGGCATCTGGGCCGGCGTGTTCATCAGCTTCTCCCCGTTCTTCGGTCTGCATTTCTTCGGCGCGGCGCTGATCGCCTGGGCGATCAGGGGCAATATCCTGGCCTCGGCGATCGGCACCTTCTTCGGCAACCCGCTCACCTACGTGCCGATCGGCGTGGTCTCGCTGCAGACCGGCCATTTCCTTCTGGGGGGGACCTTCGAGGAGGCCGAGCACGGCTCGTTCCTGCAGAACTTCGCGGCGGCGGCGCGGGATCTCAACGACAACTTCCTGGCGCTGTTCAGCGGCCGCGAAGCGAACTGGGACGGGCTCGCCGTGTTTTATCACGAGGTCTTCTTCCCCTATCTGATCGGCGGCATCTTCCCCGGTGTCGTCGCGGCGACGGCCTGCTACTACGTAACGATCCCGCTGGTGACCGCCTACCAGCACCGCCGCAAGGGTCGGCTGAAGGAGAAGCTGGCGCAGATCCGCGCCAGGGCCGCGGCGAAGAAGAAGCAGGACAGGGCGCAGTAGGGGGCAGGGATGGCGAAGCTCAGGCTCGGCGTGAACATCGACCACGTGGCGACGGTGCGCAACGCGCGCGGCTCGGTCTATCCCGATCCGGTTCGGGCCGCGGAGCTGGCCGAGGAGGCCGGCGCCGACGGCATCACCGCGCATCTTAGGGAAGACCGCCGCCACATCTCCGACACCGACATCGACAACCTGATGGCAGCGCTTTCGCTACCCCTGAACCTGGAGATGGCGGCGACCGCGGAGATGCAGAAGATCGCGCTCCGCCACCGGCCGCACGCGGTCTGCATCGTGCCCGAGCGGCGCGAGGAACGCACCACCGAGGGCGGGCTCGACGTGGCCCGCGAAGAGAACCGGCTGGCGCATTTCATCGCGCCGCTCAGGGACGCCGGCGCCCGGGTCTCGATCTTCATCGCCGCCGACGCGAGGCAGGTGGAGGCGGCGCACCGGATCGGCGCGGCGGTGGTGGAACTGCACACCGGTGCCTATTGCGACGCCCATGCCGAGGGGCGGCATCAGGCGCGCGACGCCGAGCTCGCGCGGCTGACCGAGATGGCGGCCCTGGCCCACGACCTCGGGCTCGAGGTCCACGCCGGGCACGGGCTGACCTACGACACGGTGGGGCCGATCGCCGCGCTGCCGCAGGTGGTGGAGCTCAACATCGGCCATTTCCTGATCGGCGAGGCAATCTTCCGCGGCCTCGGCCCGGCGATCGCCGAGATGCGCCGGCTGATGGACGAGGCGCGCGGCTAATCCGGGCGCGGTCGCGCGAAGCTGCAGGCGCACCAAACGACCAGATCGGCGGTGATGATACCGGGCGCGGTTCCGGGCCATGCGCGGAGCCTCGTCGCGCCGCTCGGGCATCGCCAGGACGGCCCGGACTTCCATCTTGGCGGGGCGCTTCAGGGTCGGGCAATGCCGCGGCCCGAAACGCCTCGCCCCCGGGGCTGGCCGTCTGCCCCTTCGGAACCCGGCCGCGCTCTAGCGCACCTCGATCGGCATCGCCACGGTGGCGGTCTCGTCGGAGGCGATGTCGTCGAGCACGAGTTCGAGCACATAGCTGCCCGATGTCAGCCCGCTGAGGTTCAGCGTGACATTGCCGAAGAACTCGGTCGGCATCGCGGCCGACTGCGTGGTGAGGTTGAGAAAGCTCTCCTGGGCGAAGAGCTCCTGGGCCTCGGGTGTGAGGATGCGCAGGCCGATATCCATTCCGAAGCGGTTGATCCCGCCCTCCTCTTCCCAGCCGTAGCCCACGGGCTCGAGGTAGATGTGGATCGGCTCGCCGATCCCGAAAGCGTTGGAGCCGCGCTCCTCCTGGAGCCCGTAGCCGGCCGCCGGGCCGGTGACGAATACCGCCGTGCGGACCGCGAGCGGCGTTTCGTTCCAGACGGCGAGGTAGGCGGCGCGGGCGTCCTCCAGCGGGTCGGCGCGGAGTGGGGCGGCGAGGAGGACGGCGAGCGCGGCGGCGGCGGCGACGGCGGGGAGATTCATCAAGGCACCTTCGTCTTCGGGCTCGGCGTTGCCCGCGCCCAAACAGGCGCCGTGGCCTTGCGATGTCAAGGCAAAAGCTGCGCCGTTCAGGGTGCGGGCGGTTGATCTCGCGTTTGGCGCGCCGTTAGGTGGTGCCATGCAGTCCCGCAGGGCCCCGAGCATGACGCTTCCGTTTCGACCCTCTGCCCCGTGTCGCCCGGAGTGCCGGCGATGATCCTCGGCATCGGCACCGACCTGGCCAATATCGAGAGGATCGAGGGCACGCTGGCGCGCTTCGGCGACCGGTTCAAGAACCGGGTCTTCACGGAGGTGGAGCAGAGGAAGGCCGAGCGGCGCCGCGACGTGGCTGGGACCTATGCCAAGCGCTGGGCGGCCAAGGAGGCCTGCTCGAAGGCCTTGGGCACCGGGCTCAGGATGGGGATCGCTTGGAAGGACATGGGGGTGATCAACCTCAGGTCCGGCCAGCCTGTGATGCGACTCACCGGCTGGGCGGCCGAGCGCCTGCGCGAGATGACGCCCGAGGGGTTCGAGGCGGTGGTGCATGTCTCGCTGACCGACGACCATCCCTGGGCGCAGGCCTTCGTCGTAATCGAGGCACGCCCGGTGAAATCGTGACCGCCGGCAGGCGCCGGTGACCGCGGCGCCGCTTGACTCGCGCCGGCGCCGCGCCCATGAACCGCCGGACCCGGACAGAGGCAGGTGAACATGATGGCGAGCAGGGCCGAGCGCAGGGACGGCTGGTGGGAGACGGTCAAGACGATCGTCTACGCGCTTCTGATCGCCGGGGTGTTCCGCACCCTGTTCTTCCAGCCGTTCTGGATTCCCTCCGGCTCGATGAAGGACACGCTGCTCATCGGCGACTTCCTGTTCGTCAACAAGATGGCCTACGGCTATTCGCGCTATTCCTGCCCGTTCGGGATCTGCCCGATCTCGGGCCGGATCCTCGCCTCGGAGCCCGAGCGCGGCGACGTGGTGGTGTTCCGCCATCCGGTGAACGGCTCGGACTTCATCAAGCGGCTAATCGGCCTGCCGGGCGACCGGGTCCAGGTTGTCGACGGGGTCCTGCAGCTGAACGGCGAGGCGGTGCCGACGGTGCCCGCGGGCACGTTTGCCGAGACCTACGAGAAGCAGGGGCCGGTGGGCAGCTACCCGCGCTGCGAGAACGCGCCGGTGCCGCTGGGCGGCCAGTGCACCAAGTCGCGCTTCCGCGAGACGCTGCCGGGCGGGCGGACGCATGATGTGCTGAACATCGAGGCCGGATTCGGCGACAATACGCCCGTCTTCACGGTGCCCGAGGGGCACTATTTCTTCATGGGCGACAATCGCGACAACAGCCAGGACAGCCGCTACGACCGCGCCGTCGGCGGCGTCGGCTTTGTCCCGGCGGAGTACCTGATCGGGCGCGCCGACCGGATCATGTTCTCCTCGGCCGGGCGGTCGATGTTTTTCTTCTGGACCTGGCGGGCGGACCGCTTCTTCAAGGGCATCGAGTGAAGCTTTCGGCCGAACTCCGCGCGTTCTCCGCCCGCATCGGGCACGACTTCACCCGCCCCGAGCTTCTGATCCGCGCGCTGACCCATGCCTCGCTCGCCAGCGCCTCGCGGCCCGACAACCAGCGGCTCGAATTCCTCGGCGACCGGGTTCTGGGGCTGGTGATGGCCGAGGCGCTGCTTGCCGCCGACCGCTCCGCCACCGAGGGCCAGCTCGCGCCGCGATTCAACGCGCTGGTGCGCAAGGAGATTTGCGCCGAGGTGGCGCGCGAGGTGGACGTCGGCGAAGTGCTGAAGCTCGGCCGCTCGGAGACGATGACCGGCGGGCGGCGCAAGGAGGCGCTTCTCGGCGACGCGATGGAGGCGGTGATCGCGGCGGTCTACCT
>JBFKAV010000045.1:0-21269 GCA_041621405.1 Paracoccaceae bacterium | reverse complement strand
GCAGGCTTGGATGGAGATGTGTTCCTTTCTCGGTTTGGTGGTCATAGCGCGAGCGAAACACCCGATCCCATCCCGAACTCGGCCGTTAAGCGCCGCCGCGCCGATGGTACTGCGTCTGAAGACGTGGGAGAGTAGGTCGCCGCCAAACCTAGTAAGGAACACATCCCCGATATCTCTCGATACGAGTCCCTCCGATAACAGCAATCCGACCGGCCCGATCGGCTGACGCCTGCCGCAGCGAGCCCTTGGTTCGCGTGCCCCCCGTGATCCGCCCCTGCGATCTAGCGACCGTCCCCCCGGCGACCGGGAGGCCACCCCGGCCCGGAGCCTGCGGCCCACGAAATTGAGTCACCAGCGCCATCTCTTGCGATCGGCACGGGGGTGGGTGAAGCGGTAATTCCTGTTTCTGAAACGAGAACGGCTTAGGCTCGTTGCTCGGGACCGACCGAACCTCGGTCGCAACCAATTTGGCCGATTGACCCATATCATTGCGGCGTTGATTGCAGGAGTTAGAAACGACTCTCTGCAAAGAGGGGGTGAACGATGATGAAATCACGTTTCTTGGCCACCTTGATGTTGGTGGGTATTTCCTCGGGGGCCGCGTGGGCCGAAAGCCACGGAGAGGACTGTGCGCTGAGCTACGATGCCTTCGAGGCCTCGGTGCCGCACACGGACATGGATGAGTGTCCTGCATCTCTGGAGGCGGGAGAGGACACCTTCTGCCGCGTGGCCGTCGTCGCGGAGGTCGCGACCGTCTTCGTTTTTTCCGATTCCGACAACTGCCTCTTGAAGACTCAGAGCTACTTCGAGGACGAGTACACGTTTGTCATCAATTAGGAATGGCGCCGCTGCCAAGCAATGGAAACGAGAGGGCCTGAAGGGTCCCAAGAGAGATCGCGGGTCTTTACCCGGGATATCAGGATCTGATGCGCAGGCCCGACTAGTGCCCCGTCTCGTGCCCCGTCTCGTGTAATGTGGCATCTGCACCGCCCTGCCATACCCTTCTCGGTCCTGCATACCGGTCACGAAGATCGGGTCACGGGAATGCTGCGGATTCATCAGGCGCCGTCGTATGGGCGGACTTCGCGGCTGCCCCGAAGGCGGGTTCCGGCGTGACGCACCGGCACGGGCGCTTGGGCTCGCCGGACGCCTGCGGTGCGAGGCCCCGCCATCGCCCTCGCCAGGTCGAGCCCCGGCTCAGCGGACGATTGGCTCCAGCGGGTCGTAGAGCAGGCCCTCGCCCCAGGCGACCGCGGGCAGGCTGTCGGGCTTGAAGCGCAGTTGCGCCATCTCGGGGCGCGTGACGAAGCGGCGCTCGGTGACGATGCCTTCGGGGTCGGTCCAGCGCTCGGGGAGCGGTCCGCGGGCGGTGCAGCGGAAGTAGACGTCGACCTGGTGGAAGCCCGAGGCGGGGTCGTGGAACTCGTTGACGAGGGCGGGATCGCATACGGCGATCGTGAGCCCGGTCTCCTCGTGCACCTCGCGGGCGAGGTTGTCGGGCAGCGACAACCCCGGCTCGGCGCCGCCGCCCGGGGCGCACCAGAGATCGCTCCGGCCGCCGGGATAGGCATTGACCAGCAGGAGCCGGTTCTCGACCAGGATCAGCGCGCGGACGGCGAGGCGTGGGGAGCGGTGCTTCATGGCCGCGAGAAAATGACGCAAGGGCGCGATTGTCCAGAGGGGGGTGGAGTTCCTATCTTCTGTCCATGCGGTGGCTTCTCTTCCTCCTCGCGCTCCTGCCCGCGCCGGCCTTGGCCGACTGCGTGGTGCTGCTGCACGGGCTGGCCCGCACCGAGGCCTCGTTCCTCCTGATGGAGGAGGCGCTCGAGGCCGAGGGCTACCAGGTGGTGAACCGCGGCTACCCATCGACCCAGGCGCCGCTGGAAGAGCTGGTCGCGGACGTGGCGCCGGCGGTGGCCGCCTGCGGCCCGAAGCGCACCCATTTCGTGACCCACTCGATGGGCGGCATCCTGGCCCGGGCCTGGCTCGAGGACCACCGCCCGCCCTGGATGGGTCGGGTGGTGATGCTGGCGCCGCCGAACCATGGCAGCGAGCTCGTCGACCAGTTCGGCGACCTCGGCGTGTTCCAGTGGCTCAACGGGCCGGCGGGGCTGGAGCTCGGCACCGGCTCGGAAAGCTGGCCGAACCGGCTAGGCTTCCCGCGTTTCGAGCTTGGCGTGATCGCCGGCAGCCGCAGCCTGAACCCGATCTACTCTGCCGTGATCGAGGGGCCCGACGATGGCAAGGTCTCGGTGGAGAGCACCAAGATCCGGGGCATGGACGACCATATCGTGCTGCCGGTGACCCATACGTTCATGATGAACAACCCGGTGGTGATCGCCGAGGCGATGGAGTTCCTGCGGTCGGGGCGGTTCGATCACGGGCTCACCTTCGCCGATGCCGTGCGGCGGCTCGCGGGTGGCTGAGGCGCTGCAGGGGGGGATTCTGCCCCCCGTCCCCTGACGGCGACCCCCCCTAGGGTACTTGGAAAACGGGGAATGGGCCGGAGGTCAGATGCGCGGCGCCGGGCGGTTGACGTGGCCCATCTTGCGCCCGGGCCGGGCTTCGGCCTTGCCGTAGAGGTGGATTGAGGCGTCGGGCTCGCGGGCGATCTCGCCGAGGCGGGCGATGTCGTCGCCGATCAGGTTCTCCATGGTCACGTCGGCGAAGCGGGAGCCGTCGCCCAGGGGCCAGCCGGAGATGGCGCGGATGTGCTGCTCGAACTGGTCGACGGCGCAGCCGGCCTGCGTCCAGTGGCCCGAGTTGTGCACGCGGGGGGCGAATTCGTTGACCACGAGTCCCTGGTGGGTGACGAAGAGCTCGACCCCGATCACGCCGACATAGTCGAGCGCGTTCAGGATCTTGCCGGCGATCAGGATGGCGGCGGTGCGGTGTTCGGGCGGCAGCCGCGCCGGCACCGTCGTGGTGCGCAGGATGCCGTGGCCGTGGATGTTCTCGCCCGGCTCGTAGGCGGCCACCTCGCCGGAGAGCGACCGCGCGGCGATCACCGAGATCTCGCGCGAAAACGTGACGACGCCCTCGAGGATCGCCGGCGCGCCTTGCATCGCGGCGAAGGCGTGCTCGGTGTCGTGCGCGCCGTCGATGCGGGCCTGGCCCTTGCCGTCGTAGCCGAGGCGGCGGGTCTTCAGGATCGCGGGCGTGCCGATCTGCAGGAGCGCCGCCGCGAGATCGCCGGCATGGTCGACGCCGAAGAATGGCGCGGTGACGAGGTCGAGCGAGGCGAGGAAGTCCTTCTCGGCAAGCCGGTCCTGGCTGATCGCCAGCGCCCGGCGGTTCGGACGGATCGGCACGCGGGCCTCGATGAGATCGAGCGCGGCAGTGGGCACGTTCTCGAATTCGTAGGTGACGACGTCGACCGCGTCGGCGAAGACGGCGAGCGCGCTTTCGTCCTCGTAGGGCGCGCTGGTGCAGGCCGCGGCGACCTGCGCGGCGGGGCAGTCGGCGGCGGTCTCGTAGACGTGGCTTCGGTAGCCAAGCCGGGCGGCGGCGACCGCGAGCATCCGGCCGAGCTGGCCGCCGCCGAGGATACCGATGGTGGCGCCTTGCGGCAGGGGCTCAGTCATCCCGCGGCTCCTCGGGGATCGAAGCCGTGAGTGCGGCGCGCCAGTCGTCGAGGCGGCCGGCGAGCGCGGGATCGGAGAGCGCCAGAATCGCGGCGGCCAAGAGCCCCGCGTTGGCGGCGCCGGCGGCGCCGATCGCCATCGTGGCGACGGGGTAGCCCTTCGGCATCTGCACGATCGAATAGAGGCTGTCGAGGCCCGCGAGCGCCTTCGTCTCTACCGGCACGCCGATCACCGGAACCCTCGTCTTCGAGGCCATCATGCCGGGCAGGTGCGCGGCCCCGCCGGCGCCGGCGATGATCACCTTCAGCCCGCGCTCGACGGCGGATTTGCCGTAGGACCAGAGCCGGTCGGGGGTGCGGTGGGCGGAGACGATCCGGGCCTCGTAGGCGACGCCAAGCTCGTCGAGTAGCGCGGCCGCCTCCTTCATCGTGGTCCAGTCGGACTGGCTGCCCATGACAATGCCGACGCTCGCGGCCATGCGGTGCTCCGTCTTCGGGAGCGCGCACTATAGCTACGGGCCCGGCTCACGCAATGATGTCGGGCGTCAGGCGGTCCTCGATCACCGCGATGCGGTCTTTCAGCATCAGCTTCTGCTTCTTCAGCCGCCTGAGCGCCAGCTGGTCGCCCCGGCCCGATTCCTGCAGCGCGTGGATCGCCTGGTCGAGGTCGCGGTGCTCGCGCCTGAGCTCCTCGAGCTGCAGGCGCAGAACTTCCTCGGAGTTCATCTCGCTCGGTGCGTTCATAATTACCCGGAATCGGTCCCCACCGAGTAATTCTAGCGCAAACGCCGCGGCTGCGAAAAGGATTCCGTGACCGGGGCGGCCCTTGCCGGGACCGGGCTCGCGCCCCATATTTTCCTGTGTGGTCGCCGGTTTCGGGACCGCGCAACGCAACGTCGCTTCTTGAAGGGCTTGCCTAGATGACCAAACCGACCTTCGGCTCGCACCCGTTCCTTCTGGGCTTCGAGCAGCTCGAGCGCCTGGTCGAGCGCACCGCCAAGAGCTCGGCTGACGGCTACCCGCCGTTCAACATCGAACAGACAAGCGAGCGCGGTTACCGCATCACGCTCGCGGTGGCGGGGTTTCGCGACGAGGACCTGGCGATCACCGTCGAGGACCGCCAGCTGGTGATCCGCGGCCGCAGCCACCAGGACGACGGCGACCGGGTCTTCCTGCACCGCGGCATCGGCGCCCGCGCCTTCCAGAAGGCCTTCGTCCTGGCCGAGGGCGTCGAGGTGAGCGGCGCGCTTCTGGAGAACGGGCTTCTCCACGTCGACCTCGCCCGGGACGAGCCCGAGAGCGTGGTGCAGACAATCGAGATCAGGAAAAAGTGAAGGAGGCAGGGTCATGAACACGAAGTTCGATTTCGGGCCGGAAGACGGCGAGCGGATCGTCTATGTGCGGCAGGTCCAGGTGTCCGATCTGCCGGCGGAGATCCAGAGGCAGGCCGAGGGGCTGGAGACGCTCTATGCGCTCCACAGCGAGAGCGGCGAGCGGCTGGCCCTGGTGAGGGACCGCAACGTCGCCTTCGCCATCGCGCGGCAGAACGACCTCGCGCCGGTCAGCGCCCATTGAACCGCGCCTTCCCGCTCGACTGGGTGGATGCGTTCACCGACGGCCCCTTCGGCGGCAACGGCTGCGCCGTCGTCCATGAGGGCGGCGCGCTCGAGGCCGAGACGTGCAAGGCGATCGTGCGCGAGACCAGCCTCGTCGAATGCACCTTCGTCGGCCCCTCGGAAACCGCAGACTGGAAGGTGCGCTATTTCCTCGCCCGCCAAGAGATCCCCTTTGCCGGCCATCCCACCCTGGCTACGGTCGCCTCGCTCGCCGAGCGGGGCATGGTCCAGGGCGGGCGCGTAACGCTCGAATCCGGGGCCGGGCCGGTGCCGGTGGCGATCGGCGATGACGGGCTGATCGCGATGACCCAGCGCGCGCCTGAGTTCGGCGAGGAGGTGCCGGGCGGGATCGTGGCCGAGGTGGTCGGCCTCTCGCCCGGGGATGTCGTCGGCATGCCGCAGATCGTCTCCACCGGGCTTCCCTTCTGCATCGCGGTGATCCGCGATCACGAGGCGCTCCGCCGCGCCCGGCTCGACGCCGGGGCGCTCGGGCGCTTCCGGGCGCAGTTCGACGGCAAGGCGCACGAGGTGATGGAGCCCTTCCTCGTCACGCTCGAAGGCGCGACGGAGCGGGGCCGAACCTTCGCGCGCCTCCTCCTAGACCCGCCGGCGCCGCCGGAGGATCCGTTCACCGGCTCGGCCACCGGCGCGATGGCGGCCTATCTCTGGGCCAAGGGCCTGATCGACAGCCCCCGCTTCATCGCCGAACAGGGCCATTGGATGGGCCGTCCCGGCAGCGCGGAGGTGGAGGTGCTGGGCACCCGCCAGGCCATCGAGGGGGTTCGCGTCGCCGGACGCGCGCATGTCCTGATCCGGGGCGAGCTCAGGCTCTAGAGCCCATCCACCTGCTCTTCCGCGATGGAGCGCGATGCCTCTCGGCATCGCCGCCTGTACCGCGGTCAGGCCGCGATCAGCCCCATGCTCTCCAGCTTCAGCAGTACCTGCTGGGCGCAGTAATCCACGTCTACGCTTTCGGTCTCGACCCGGAGCTCGGGGGACTCGGGCACCTCGTAGGGGTCGGAGATGCCGGTGAACTCCTTGATCTTGCCCTCGCGCGCGAGCTTGTAGAGCCCCTTGCGGTCGCGGCGCTCGCATTCCTCGATCGAGGTCGCGACGTGCACTTCGACGAAGGCGCCGAAGGCCTCGATCATCTCGCGGACCGCGCGGCGGGTCGCCGTGTAGGGCGCGATCGGCGCGCAAAGGGCGATGCCGCCGTTCTTGGTGATCTCGGAGGCGACATAGCCGATCCGGCGGATGTTGATGTCGCGGTGCTCCTTGGAGAAGCCGAGCTCGGAGGACAGGTGCTTGCGGACCACGTCGCCGTCGAGCAGCGTCACCGGCCGGTCGCCCATCTCCATCAGCTTGACCATGAGCGCGTTGGCGATGGTCGACTTGCCCGAGCCCGATAGCCCGGTGAAGAACACCGTGAAACCCTGGTGCGAGCGCGGCGGGAAGCGGCGGCGGAGCTCGCCGACCACCTCGGGGAACGAGAACCAGTCGGGGATCTCCAGCCCCTCGCGCAGTCGGCGGCGGAGCTCGGTGCCGGAGATGTCGAGGATGGTGGCGCCTTCGCCGACCTCGTCGCGCGGCTCGTATTGCGCGCGCTCCTGGACGTAGACCATCTGCTTGAAGTCGACCATCTCGAGGCCGATCTCCTCGGCGTGTTCGGCCACCAGCTCCTGCGCGTCGTAGGGACCGTAGAAATCGACACCGTCCGAGTTCTTGCCGGGCCCGGCATGGTCGCGGCCGACGATCATGTGGGTGCAGCCGTGGTTGCGGCGGATGATCCCGTGCCAGACGGCCTCGCGCGGGCCGCCCATGCGCATCGCGAGGTTGAGAAGCGACAGATGCGTGGTGGCGGCCGGGTACTTGTCGAGCACCGCCTCGTAGCAGCGCACGCGGGTGAAGTGATCGACGTCGCCCGGCTTGGTCATGCCGACCACGGGGTGGATCAGGAGGTTCGCCTGCGCCTCCTTGGCGGCGCGGAAGGTCAGCTCCTGGTGCGCGCGGTGGAGGGGGTTGCGGGTCTGGAAGGCGACGATCCGGCGCCAGCCCATCTTGCGGAAGAACGCGCGGAGCTCGTTCGGCGTGTCGCGGCGGGCGCGGAAGTCGTAATGCGTGGGCGGCTGGATGCCGGTGATCGGGCCGCCGAGACAGACCGGCTCGGCGACGTGATGCAGGTAGTTCACGGCCGGGTGGGCGATGTCGTCGGCGCCGAACACCTTTTCCGCCTCGCGCTTCTTGTTCGGCACCCATTTGTCGGTGACCGAGAGGATGGCGAGGATCACCCCCTCGGCGTCGCGCAGCGCGATGTCCTGCCCCGGCTCGATGCTTTCGGCGAACTTCTCGGTGACGTCGAGCGTGACCGGCATCGGCCAGAGCGTGCCGTCCTCGAGCCGCATGGTCTCGACCACGCCGTCGTAGTCCGCCTCCGAGAGGAACCCCTTCAGCGGATTGAAGGCGCCGTTCATCAGGAGCTCAAGGTCGCAGATCTGGCGCGGGGTGAGGTCCCAGGACGGCAGGGCGGCGGCCTCGGGCTTCAGCTTCTGCGCACTCTCGTACGAGATGTAGAGCTCGGGGATCGGGGCGAGGTTGGAAAGCTGCATCGGATTGCCGTCACTCTTGCCTGATGGTGTCGGCGCGCTGCTAGCGCAGGGGGCCCGGCGAGGCAAGCGCCGAGCCCTGCATTTCCTGCAAAGCGGCGTTTCAGGTGCGGGTTGGCACCACGGCGGCGCGGCCCGGCGCGAGGGCCGTCGCGCGGCGCTACTCGGCGGCGGCGTCCGCCGCCGCGTAGGCGCCGATCGCCCGCGGCTCCTCGCCCTCCGCGGCGGCCAGCCAGCGCTCGGCCTCGAGCGCGGCCATGCAGCCCATACCCGCCGAAGTGACGGCCTGGCGGAACACGTGGTCGGTGATGTCGCCTGCGGCGAAGACGCCCGGGATTGAGGTCGCCGTGGAATCGGGCTTGGTCACCACGTAGCCGCCGAGATGGGTCTCGAGCTGGTCCTTGACCAGTTCCGAGGCGGGAGCGTGGCCGATGGCCACGAAGAATCCGGCGCAGGGAACGTCCTGCGTCTTGCCGGTCTCGACATGCCGGATCCGCACCCCGGTGACGCCGGCGGCGCCGGGCTCGCCCAGCACTTCCTCGACCGTGTGATCCCAGATCACCTCGACCTTCGGGTTCTTGAACAGCCGGTCTTGCAGGATCTTCTCGGCCCTGAGCGAGTCGCGCCGGTGCACCAGCGTGACCTTGGTCGCGAAGTTGGTGAGGAACAGCGCCTCCTCGACAGCGGTGTTGCCGCCGCCGACGACGACGATCTCCTTGCCGCGGTAGAAGAAGCCGTCGCAGGTGGCGCAGGCGGAAACGCCGAAGCCCTTCAGGCTTTCCTCGCTGGGCAGGCCCAGCCATTTCGCCTGCGCGCCGGTGGCCAGGATCACGGCGTCGGCGGTGAAAGTCGTGCCGCTGTCGGCGCCAGCCACGAAGGGCCGCTTCGACAGGTCGAGGCTGTCGATATGATCGGTAATGATCTCGGTGCCCACCGCCTTGGCATGTTCCTCCATCCGGATCATCAGGTCAGGGCCCTGCACATGGGTGTCGCCCGGCCAGTTCTCGACCTCGGTCGTGGTGGTCAGCTGGCCGCCGGGCTGGATGCCCTGGATCAGAATCGGATTCAGCATCGCGCGGCTGGCATAGACCGCCGCGCTGTAGCCCGCCGGGCCGGAGCCGATGATCAGAACCCTGGTGTGACGTGTCTCGCCCATCTCGCCCTCGCCGCTCGGTCGCCTGAGCCCCGATATAGTCTGCCGTGCCCCGCTGCGGAAGCCCTGCAACCCGGCCATGCTCGGGAGGAATGTTGCGCGAGCGCGCAATATTCTTGCGCGCGCCGGGCGAACCGCGTAAGGTTCGGCAACATCGGGAGGGGAGCTTTCATGCCGGGTTCGAAACTCGACGAGATCGACCGGAAAATCCTGGCCGAGCTTCAGACCGACGGGCGGATGACAAATGTCGAGCTTGCACGCCGCGTCGGCATCTCGGCGCCGCCCTGCCTCAGGCGAGTCAGGACGCTGGAGGAGGCCGGATACATCCGCGGCTACCATGCCGACGTGAACCCGCGCGAGCTCGGCTTTGAGGTTCAGGTCTTCGCCATGGTCGGGCTCGACAACCAGTCGGAGGCGGCGCTCTCGGCCTTCGAGGTGAAGTGCCGGGCCTGGCCGCTCGTGCGTGAATGCCACATGCTGAACGGCGAGATCGACTTCATCCTGAAATGCGTGGCGCCGGACCTCTCGAGCTTCCAGAACTTCCTGACCGAGGAGCTCTTGCGCGCCGATCACGTGGCCAGCGTCAAGACCTCTCTGGTGATCCGCGGCGCCAAGGATCAGCCCGGCGTGCCCTTCGAGGTGCTCGAGGAGCGGCTCGCCAGGAGCGCGTGAACCCGCCGGGTCTGGAGCATCGGGCGCCGGTCTGCTAGCAGCGGTTGCCGTGACACGACAGCGAGGCCCGCCCGTGCTGACCCCCGTCGACAGAAAACGCATCACCGAGGGCTACCAGGCCGGACAGCGGCTGCAGGCCGCGCGGCGCTTCGACGAGGCGCTCAAGGCCTACGGCGCGCTCCTGACACGCTATCCCACCGTGGCCGAGGCCCATTTCCAGATCGCGCGCCTGCACCTGGCGGAGGCCCGCTACGTGGAGGCGCGCGCGGCCTGCGAGGCGGCCCTGAAGCTCCGCCCCGGGGAGGAGACGCTCTGGTGGCTGCTGGCAGACATCACCCGCGACGAGGGCAAGCAGCCGCCGGGCGCGGTGCTGGCGCGGGCGCGCAAGGCAGGCTTCGACGAGGCGGCCCTGCAACGGATCCAGCGCCGGTTCGGCCAGCGCAGTGGAAATCTGGTCCTGCGCAGCGCGCCCGAGGCGGCAAGGCCGTTCATCGAAAGGGCCTCGAAGGCCGCCGAGGACGGCGACTTCGCGGCTGCCCTGCGCCATCTGAACCGGGCGCTGAAGAAGGCGCCTGGCTCGACTGAAGTGCTGCTGAACCGGGCCGACACCCATCTCACCCTGGGCGATCTCGACGCGGCGATGGCCGATGCGCGTGCCGCCGTGGAAACCGACCCCACGGTCGGGGCGTTCTGGGCGGTCTGGGCGCGGATTCGCAAGGTCAAGCCCGACGACCCGCTCCTCGCCGAGCTGGAGCGGCGCCACGCCGAGGCAGAGCCCGGATCGGACGACCGCCGGCAGATGGCCTACGCGCTGGCCAAGGCGATGGAGGACATCCGCGCCGACGACCGGTTGTTTCTCTACCTAAACGAGGCCAACGACCTGACTGCCAAGCGATATCCTTACGGCGCGGAAAGCGACGCGGCGTCGGCGAAGCGGGTGCGCGAGACCTACACGCCGGCGCTGGCGAGGCGCTGGGCCGGCAAGGGCGCGGAGGAACTGACGCCGATCTTCGTGACCGGAATGCCGCGGTCCGGCACAACGCTGACCGAGCAGATCATCTCGTCGCACCCGATGGTGACCGCGGGCGGCGAGACGGCGATCCTGCACAAGCCCATGGAGGAGTTGCTGGAGCGTATCGCCAAGGAAGGCCCGGATGCCGGCGAGGGCTACGCCAAGGTCGGGCACGACTATGCCGCGGAGATCCGGCGGCGGTTCCCGGGCAAGCCGATCGTCACCGACAAGTCGATCTCCACCTACGTTCACACCGGCCACGTGCCGCTCGCGCTGCCGAAGGCGAAGATCATCGTGGTGCGCCGCGAGCCGCGCGACTCGTGCCTGGCGATCCTCAAGCAGCGCTTCTCCGACGGAACCCACCGCTACTCCAACGCGATGGAATGGACGGCGAGCTTCTACAAGCTCTTCGCCGCCCAGGTCGCGTTCTGGCGCGAGGCGGCGCCGGAGACCTTCATCGAAGTCCGCTACGAGGACATCGTGGCCGACCTCGAGGGCCAGGCGCGGAGGATGATCGATTATTGCGGCCTGCCGTGGGACGAGGCCTGTCTCGAGTTCCACAAGAACGAGCGCGCGGTGAAGACGCTGAGCTCGGCGCAGGTGCGCCAGCCGATCTATTCGAGCTCGGTGGGGACTTGGAAGCGCTACGAGAAGGACCTGAGGCCTCTCCTCGAGGCGCTCGGGCCGATCGAGGATCTGCCCTGAGCGCCGCTCAGGCGGCGCGGCGGCGGCGCTGGCCGCGCCGGTAGGGCATTTCCAGCGACGGGCCGGAGGTGGCCACGAGCACCCAGCGCATCCAGCGGCGGTTCGTCTTCATCTTCTTCTGGTCCATCGGCGCTACTCCCTGGCGGGATCGGTCCCGCCGTCGTCGCCGATCAGCTAAACGCTGCAATGGGGCGGCAGCATGGCCGGGGCTCCGAAATCCGCGCGGCCGTGCGCCGCCGATGCAGGGCAAAAGCACCGGTCCATCCCGACTTTTGGATTCCTTCCAGAAATTCAAGCAGTTGATTGCATGGCAGCCGCCGTTCTTTGCCTTGCCCGGAGGTTCGTCCGCGGGAAATTGCGGCGAAACCTTGCGCCCGACCGCCGCCATCGCGCCGCAATCGCGGTTGTCAGAGCCGGATCGCCGAGAGCAGCCGTCCGTAGTCGGCCTCGGACTCGTGCAGGCTGCGCCGATAGGAGAAGAAGTGCACCGGGTCGGAATAGGTGCAGTGGCGAGTCCACTCGGCGTGGGCGATGCCGGCCGAGCGCAGGCGTTGGAGGCTGTAGCCAGGCAGGTCGAACTGCACGCGGTCGCCCGCCCCTCCGGCGAAGAAGCGGGCGTTGTCGGGATCGTCGGCCAAGAAGCGGTCGAGGAATTCCGGGCCGACCTCGTAGGCGCGCTGGCTGATCGTCGGGCCGATCACGGCGGCGATGCGGTCGCGCCGGGCGCCGAGGCGCTCCATCGCCGCGAGCGTCGCCTCGAGCACGCCGTCGAGCGTGCCTTTCCAGCCGGCATGGGCGGCGCCGATCACCTGCGCTTCGGGATCGGCGAAGAGCACGGGCTGGCAATCGGCGGTGAGCACCCCGAGCGCCAGTCCGGGCGTCGCGGTGACGAGCGCGTCGGCCTTGGGGCTGGGTGCCTCGATCGGGCCGTTCACTTCGAGCACGTCGGCCGAGTGGATCTGGTGCAGCGTCACCAGCGCCTCGGCGGGCAGCCCCAGCGCCTCGGCCGCACGCGCCCGGTTGATCGCCACGCATGCGGCCTGGTCCGAGGAGCCCGGTCCGCAGTTCAGCCCCGCGAAGACCCCTGAGGAAGCGCCACCGAGGCGGGTGAAGAACCCGTGGGCGAAGGGAGCAAGGGCCTCGGAGGTGAGGAATTCGAGCGTCATGTGTATCCGGGAGGGGGCTGCACGGTCCTCGGGAAGATGGCAAGCGACTGGAAGACCCTCCCCATTTCTTCAGGGTGGGTCAAGCGCCGGTGCGCGGCGATATGGGCTTCGAGCGCGGGGCCGTCGAGCCGGGCGGCGAGCGCCCGCGCACGCTCGGTGATGCCGAGGCGCTCGAGCAGGACGCCCTGGGCCACGAGCGCGCTGTGGGCGGCGGGGGCGGCGGCTCGGGCCAGCGCCTCGAAATCGACATGGGCGGTGAGATCGGCCTCGCCCGGATGCGCCAAGGGGTCGTCGTAGGCGTGGCCGCGCACGGCCTGCAAGGTGTCGCCCGCCGAGCGCCAGCCGCCGTAGTCGACCACGAGCGCCGCGCCGCCATGGGCGTCGATCCGGCGCCCGACCTCGGCGGCGATGGGTCCGGCGGAAGGGCAGGTCTCGACGACGTCGCCGGCCCGGGTGTCTTCGAGGCGGTGGTCGAGGGCGGCGAGCGGTGCCGGGGCCGAGAGGCCGAAGCCGAGCCGGCCGCCCAGAAGCGCCACCTGGCGCTCGCGCCAGCCGGCCGGGTCGCGGACGAACTGACGGATCGGCAGCGCGTCGAAGAACTCGTTGGCCACGAGGAACAGCGGGGCCTCGGGGAGCGTGTCGATCCGCCCGTGCCAGTGCGGCGCGAAGCCCCGAAGCGCCTCCGCCTGCTTTTCCCTGAGCGCCGGTGAGGCCTCGACGAGGTGGAGCGCCATCCCCGCATGGAAGCCCGGCACGGATTTCGTGGCCCGCAGCGCGTCGGCCATCAGCGTGCCGCGGCCGGGGCCGAGCTCGGCCAGCAGGAACGGCGCCGGGGCGCCCTGGTCGAGCCAGCTTTGCGCCAGCGCCAGGCCGAGAAGCTCGCCGAACATCTGGCTGATCTCCGGTGCCGTGGTGAAGTCGCCCCTGGCGCCCAGAGGGTCGCGGGTGGCGTAGTAGCCGTGCCGGGGATCGAGAAGGCAGTCCGCCATGTACTCGGCCACGCTGATCGGCCCGGTGGCGGCGATGCGGCGGGTGAGGATCTCGGCCAGCGGCGTCATGCCCGGCGGCGGGCCGCGAGGATCAGCGCGAGGCCAATGAGCAGCATCGGCAGCGACAGGAGCTGGCCCATCGAGAACCCGACCGTCTCGGTGAGGCGGACGATATGGCCGAGCGGGTTCTCGGCGGTGATGTAGTGCGCGTCGGCCTGGCGGAACATCTCGACGAAGGCGCGGGCCGCACCGTAGCCGGCGAGGAAGAGGCCGGTGGCCAGCCCCGGGCGCTTCAGGCCGCCGACCAGCGCAAGGGCGAGCAGCAGCGCGCCGAGCACGAGGCCCTCGAGTCCGGCCTCGTAGAGCTGCGAGGGGTGGCGCGCGCAGGGTAGGGGCCAGTCGAGGCCGCAGGTCTGGGCGGCCTCGCCGGGGAAGACCACCGCCCAGGGCACCTCGCTCGGCCGGCCCCAGAGCTCGGCGTTGATGAAGTTGGCGAGGCGCCCGAAGAACAGCCCCGCCGGCGTGGCCACCGCCAGCGCGTCGGCGAGCTGGAAGATCGGCACCGCGTGCCTCCGGGCGAAGATCAGGATCGCGATCACCACGCCGAGAAGGCCGCCATGGAACGACATGCCGCCCTGCCAGAGCATCGGGATCTCGATCGGGTTCGCCAGGTAGTAGGCGGGCTTGTAGAACAGCACGTAGCCGAGCCGGCCGCCGAGGATGACGCCGAGGATCACGGCAGTGAGCAGCTCCTCGGCCTGCCCGGGTGTGATCGGCGCAGTGCCACCGGGCCAGAGCCGCGGCCGTTTCACCAGGGCGACGACGATGCGCCAGCCGAGGACGAGTGCCGCGATATAGGCCAGCGCATACCAGCGCAGCGCGAACCGGAGATCGCCGAACTCGATGGCGAAGAGCTCGGGCGAGATGTCGGGAAAGGGTAGCACCGCCTGCATGGGCGATCTCTCGCCGCGGCCGGGAGCGAAGTCAACCTTGTGCCGGCAAGGCCTGCGGCCCATATCACGGGGGAAACCGGAAGGAGCGCGCCATGCAGACCCGCAACAAGATCTTCGACGACATCTCGCAGCTGATGACCAATGCCATGGGCGTTGCCCAGGGCGCGAAGGAAGAGGCGGAGACGGCGATGAGGGGCTGGATCGACCGTTGGATGGCCGAGCGCGATTTCGTCACCCGCGAGGAGTTCGACGCGGTCAGGGCGATGGCGCAGAAGGCACGCGAGGAGAACGCAGCGCTGACGGCCCGGATCGCCGCCCTGGAGGCGGCGGCCAAGCCGAAGGCGAAGCCGGCGAGCCGGTCCGCCGGGACCAAGGCAAGCGGCCGCGCGAAGAGAAGCTGAACCGCCAGCCGGGGCTCAGCCCGGCGACTCAGGCAGCTCGCGGCGACCCGACCATGCGACGCGACCGAGGAGCGCGAGGCGCATGTGGTCCTGGCCGGCAAGCACGCGCGCGGCGCCCTCGGCGGCGGCGGGGAGGATCACGGTGGCACCGGGTTCGAACTGGATCCGCGCGAGCCGCAGCCGGCCGGCGTCATGGATGCACCAGAGCGCAGGCACGGTGCGTCGCGGCGCGGCGGGCTCCACCAGTGCCAGGACTTCGCCGCCGCCCGGCGCCGCCTCTGCGAGCACGGCCACCAGCCGCGTGGGGTCGAGCCCCTCCGCCTCGAGCCAGGCCCGGGCGAACGCGACCGGCGCGGCGGGTTGCCCCGCCGGTGGTGCCGCCCGCGGATGCCAGGAGATCGGCAGGTAGTCTTCACGCCGCGTCTCGCGGGGGTCGAAGGCGTTCAATTGCGAGGCCGGCTCGGCGAAGCCCGGACCGTACCGGTCGCGCCGTGGGCCGAGGTAGAATTCCAGGTCAAGGTAATCGAACAGCGCCTCGAGCCGGTCCACGCCCGGAAGCCGCCCGGCGCGGAGGTCGCGGATCAGCCCGTCGTTGCCGACCACGTCGAGCGAGGCCCGGCGTGCGGAGACCGAGCGCTTCCGCAGCGCATCCTCGACCGCCGTCAGGATGCGGGCCTTCATTTCCTCTGATCGCTTGGGCGTCAGAAGCATGGCGCTTCGATTTAAAGCAGAGTGTCGAGGTGAGTAAATCAACTTCGTGGGGTGCGATAGAACAATCTTGACGGAACAAGACGTTTGCGTCGTGATGTGTCGTGGCGGCGAGATGGCCGGGCTCCTGAGCAGACCGCCCGCGTTGCGGCGCGTCACGGCTCCGGCCTGGAGGTCTGAGGTGCCCGACCCGACGGTTCCCGAGCGCTGGCGCCAGATCGGCGATTACCTCGCCGATGCCCAGACCGCCGCGCGCATCGCCGCCAACGCAGCGCTGCCGGAGGCCGCGCGGCGCGACGCCGCGAGGCGGCAGGCTGTGGCGGTGGCGGCGCTGGTCGAGGAGCTGGGCGCACTCCGGCGCGAGGGCGTGCTCGCCACCATCTCTGGGTTCCTGGAGGACCGCTACAAGGAGTAGCGACGCGCCATTCATCCACAGCTTCTTGCGGTGCCGCGTCACTTTGTCCTTTACAGGACTCCGCCCATGCCCCACCATATCTTGCGAGGGCGATGCGCGGGCAACGCACACCCTTGTAAACCACCCAGCTTCTTGTGGGCGGTTGCCCGCCGGGAGCTACAACAAAGAGGCCGGGGCAACATGGCGCTGTCAGAGCAGATTCTGAACACCGACGACCTACACCCGATCGACATCGTGGAGACGCTGGCCGAGCACCACGCCTGGGATTTCGACCGCATCACCGACGACCAGATCGCGATGGCGGTGGAGGGGCAGTGGCGCACATACTCGATCACGCTGGCGTGGTCGCCTCAGGACGAGACGCTGCGGCTGATCTCCACCTTCGAGATGGAGCCCCCCGAGGCCAGGCTGCCGGCGCTCTACGAGGCGCTGAACCGGATCAACGACGCCTGCTGGGCCGGCGCCTTCACCTACTGGCACGAGCAGCGGCTGATGGTCTGGCGCTACGGGCTGGTGCTGGCCGGCGGCCAGGTCGCCAATCACGAGCAGATCGACCGGCTGATCGGCACCGCCGTGGGCAGCGCGGAGCGGTTCTACCCCGCCTTCCAGCTCGTCACCTGGGGCGAGCGCACCCCGGAACAGGCAATGCAGGTCGCCATTGCGGAGGCCTACGGGCGCGCATAGTCTTTGCACCCTGACAGGGGGCGAGGCATGGAGACGGAGAACCTCCGCCGCCGGGGGCTGGTGCTTCTGGGATGCGGCAAGATGGGCTCGGCGATGCTGGCGGGCTGGCTCGCCAAGGGGCTGCCTGCCTCCGCCATCTGGGTGATCGACCCCAAGCCCTCGGACTGGCTGAAGCGCCTTTCGGCCGAAGGGCTTCATCTCAACGCCGGCCTGCCGCCCTCGCCCGAGATCGTGCTCGTCGCGGTGAAGCCGCAAACCATGGCCGAGGCTTTGACCGGGCTGAAGGCGCTGGGTGGCGGCGCGACGCTGGTCCTCTCCATCGCCGCAGGGACGCCGATCTGCGCCTTCGAGGCAGCGCTCGGGGCCGACACGCCGGTGATCCGGGCGATGCCGAACACGCCAGCCGCGATCGGCCGCGGGATCACCGCGATCACCGGGAACGCGAAGGCAAGCGAGGCGCACCTGGCGCTGGCCGAGGCGCTGCTCTCGGCCGTGGGCCAGGTGGTGCGGCTCGAGGGCGAGCACCAGATGGACGCGGTGACGGCGGTCTCCGGCTCGGGGCCGGCCTACGTCTTTCACCTGATCGAGACGCTGGCGGCCGCGGGCGAGGCCGAGGGGCTGCCCGCCGAGCTCTCGCTGCGGCTCGCCAGGGCGACGGTGGCCGGCGCCGGGGCGCTCGCGGAAGCGGCCGAGGAGAGCCCGGCCGAGCTGAGGGTCAACGTGACCAGCCCGGGCGGCACCACGGCGGCGGCGCTGAAGGTCCTGATGGACGAGGCGACGGGCTTCCCGGCGTTGCTCAGACAGGCGGTCCACGCGGCGGCGGAGCGCGGGCGGGAGCTTGGGAAATGACGATCAGCTTCGACGACTTCCTGAAGGTGGACATCCGCGTTGGCCGGATCGTCGCGGCCGAGCCATTCCCCGAGGCGCGGAAGCCGGCCTTGAAGCTTCGGGTCGATTTCGGCCCGGGAATCGGCGAAAAGAAGAGCTCGGCGCAGATCACCCGGCACTACCGGCCGGAGGAGCTGGTCGGCCGGCAGGTGCTGGCGGTGGTGAACTTCCCGGCCCGGCAGATCGGGCCGACGCGGTCTGAGGTGCTGGTTTTGGGCGTGCCGGACGCGGACGGCGAGGTGGTGCTGATCGGGCCCGGACACGAGGTACCCTTGGGAGGGAGGCTCTTTTGAAACCGAAGGTTCTGATCACCCGGGTGCTGCCCGAGCACGTGCTCGAAGCGGCGCGCGCGAAGTTCGACGTGACCGTCCGCGAGAGCACGGCACCGATGACCGAGGACGAATGCGTGGCGGCGCTGGAGGGCTACGACGCGGTGCTGCCGACCTTGGGCGACGCCTTCCGGGCGCCGGCCTTCAAGCGGGTGCCGAAGCCGAGGGTGAAGCTCCTGGCCAACTTCGGGGTCGGCTACAACCACATCGACGTGGCCGTGGCCGAGGCGGCGGGGGTCTGGGTCACGAACACGCCCGGGGCGGTGACCGAGGCCACGGCCGACCTCGCGGTGACGCTGATCCTGATGGCCGCCCGCCGGGCCGGCGAGGGCGAGCGGCTGGTCCGGTCCGGCAAGTGGGAGGGCTGGCACCCGACGCAGATGCTGGGGGTCCACGTCACCGGCAAGACGGTGGGGATCGTCGGGCTCGGGCGGATCGGCAAGGCGATCGCCCGGCGCTGCCACTACGGGTTCGACATGAAGGTGGTCTTCGTCAACCGCTCCCGGGTGACCGACCCTGGCGTCCCGGCGGAGCAGGCGGAGAGCCTGGAGGAACTGGCGGAGCGGGCCGATTTCGTGGTGGTGGCGGTGCCGGGGGGCAAGGAGACGCATCACCTGATCGGGAAGGAGGTCTTCGCGGCGATGAAGCGGACCGGGATCTTCGTCAACATCTCGCGGGGCGACGTGGTGGACGAGGCGGCGCTGATCGCGGCCCTGAGGGAGGGCCGGATCGGCGGCGCGGGGCTCGATGTCTACGAGTTCGAGCCGAAGGTGCCGAAGGGGCTGCTCGCCTGCGAGAACGCGGTCCTCCTGCCGCATCTCGGGACGGCGGCGCTGGAGGTGAGGACTGCGATGGGGCTGATGGCGGTGAAGAACCTGATCGCCTGCTTCGAGGGGCGGGACCTGGTGAACCCGGTCTGAGCCGGGACGGCCCGGCTGTTAGCAGGCCCCACCGTGTCAGGCCGGGGGTATTTCACGGTGAAGGCTAGGCTATGTGTTTGGAATCGTTCGCTTTTCCAAAAAAACGTTTACCGAAAAGCAGTGTCCTACAAGGGGTGTAGCACACTGCGGGTGTCGCGAGCTGCAGTGGGCGAAGGATCAGTTTCGGTCTGTCATTTCGCTTTATCGCACCGAAGAGACCTTGGCTCGGGCCGTGAAAGCCCAGCCCGTACACACGCTGTAGGTGATGTAGCAAGAGAGCGCGCTCCCCTTTCAAACAAGAGAGCGCCGCGGGCAAATTCGACTAGATGGATTGACGCTTGCAAGGGAGGTTGCCTTGACAACCATCGATTGCGTCGTGGACTTAATCATCAGAATCTGTTAGAGAAAAGCTCCGGCCCGAAACCAAATGGGGCTGAGTCATGTCGGTACTGTGCGCCCATTCTGCGTGGCATGGCCGGTACATCAAAGCCCTGGCCATCACGCTCGCGACGCATTTGGCACTAGTCCTTGGTGCCGAGTCGGGTGAGGCGCGCTCGCTGAAGATCTCTCTGGACGCGACGATTGACGATCCAAATGAGATCAATTTCGAAGAATCCGTTGCTCCCGTTGTTCTTATTGACGAGAAGCGAGGGCCGTACTCACTGGGAAGGCTTGAGATCTCGAAATCGAGGTTTTCCTGGTGGCATGGTGATCAGGTGTATCTCGAGCTGCGTCTTGTGAACCGGCCGCCGCATTCTAGAGGGGAGCTTTACGTATTTGGATTGTTGCACCGATTGGATGATACCGTTTTCGCCGTAATTCCAATTCAGCAGCTCGGGGAGGTTGCGGAAGAAACGAAGGGAATCAGCAGGACGGTACTGGTGCAACGGAATGGTGCATCACTTGACCTGGAGACGCTGATCCTAGCCTATCCAAAACCCCACCTGCATGTGCCCTACACTCTGAGATTTCTTGAAATTGCGGGCTCGGAGATAGGTCCGCGCGGAATTTCGGAGAATCAAGTAAAGGCAATCATTGGCGACTTCATTGATGACGTGCCCAGCTACGGCGATATCGAGAAACTGGCACTACTCGATTTCATAGAAAGTCAATTGGCCAAGCGGAATTTTCCAAGCCCAACTCCTGCGATGCGGATTGATTACATCAAGGTTCTGATTGAAATCCTGTTAGAGGAGCACACCGATCGGAAGTGGAATCGCGTGGCCAGTGAAGAGGTCGCGCGGTCAGTTTGGAAATTGCTGCAAGGCGCGATCTTGAACGAGGGCGATTTAGCGATATGGGCATTGAATTATATTACAAGGGACAGGATGTCGGACAGAGCGCTAACGCCCATTAGCAGTAGGGAATGCTTCTTGCTAGGTGTCGCCGCACTATCGGCGCAGACGATTAAGGCCCCGGAATCTCTAGAAGCAGCGTCTTCGGCGTCCGCGATCTGCTTGCGACAGTTCATCTTCTTTAAGGATGCTCCGACCGACCACCGAACTGCTTGCGGCCATGAGGAAATTGATCGCAGAGCGGGGGAGATGCTTAGAATAGTAAACTCGCGGATGTCCACAATTCCTGGTAGCAGTCCGCTGGCGAGCGGCCCTGCAGAGCGGAAGAGAATTGTTTCAGAACTCGTGGTTCGATCCTTGGGCTGTTAGGAGAAACGACGATGGGAATTTTCTCCTACTCTGAGGAGGACCGGCAGGTAGATCGCTATACTGCAAATGTAGGGATTCGAATTACCGTAGCTCACCTGGCGCTTCTTGCGATCTATGCAGTCCTATTCAGGGACGATTTCGCCTCACTGGCGAAGATCTCCGGGCCAAGTACGGCGCTCTATACAACCACAATTGCGGTTTGGTTCACCAAGAAGGCTACAATCAATCCCAGAATGGGAAAGACATTCACTCCTCAGTTCGTGAAGTTTGCCGATCTAATGGTGTATTCTACGCTCGCAATGTTGTTGGGTTATCCCGTTTTTGCCTACTTTGATGGCATGCACACCGTGGCAACAATGCAGACCTACAATGCATTCATCGAGGCCGGAGTTGGTGCAACCTTTGGAATCGTGGTGACTTTTCTTTTTGGAGATACAGACAAGGAAGATGGAGACGGAGGTCAAAGCGCGGAAGGGAAGAAGAGGGCGTAGGACGCAAGCTTGCCTCACCCCTGCAACGTCCTGACCATCACCTCCCCCTCCTGGCGTGACTCCATCGCCGCCACCGCCGCGATGCTCGCCGCCGCCGTGGTGAAGTAGGGGATCTTGTCGTAGAGGGCGACGCTGCGGATCTCGCGGCTGTCCTCCACCGCCTGGGCGCCCTCGGTGGTGTTCATCACCAGCGCGATCTCGCCGTCCTTCAGCCGGTCGACGATGTTGGGGCGGCCTTCGTAGACCTTGTTGACCGTCTCGGCCGCGATCCCGTGCGCCTTCAGGAAGGCCGCCGTGCCGCGGGTAGCGACGAGGGT
>JBFKAV010000044.1:0-21717 GCA_041621405.1 Paracoccaceae bacterium | reverse complement strand
CGATCGCCGATGTCTTCGTCGTCTGGGCCAAGTCCGACGCCCATGCCGGCGAGATCCGCGGTTTCGTGCTCGAGAAGGGCATGAAGGGCCTCTCGGCACCGAAGATCGAGAACAAGCTATCATTACGTGCCTCGATCACCGGCGAAATCGTTATGGACGGGGTCGAGGTGGGTGAGGACGCGCTGCTGCCCAATGTCGAGGGGCTCAAGGGCCCCTTCGGCTGCCTAAACCGGGCGCGCTACGGGATTTCCTGGGGCGCGATGGGCGCGGCCGAGTTCTGCTGGCATGCGGCCCGGGCCTACGGCCTCGACCGCAAGCAGTTCGGCCGGCCGCTGGCACAGACCCAGCTCTTCCAGAAGAAGCTCGCCGACATGCAGACCGAGATCACGCTGGGGCTGCAGGGCAGCTTGCGCGTCGGCCGGCTGATGGACGAGGGCCGCTTCGCGCCCGAGATGATCTCGCTCGTCAAGCGTAACAATTGCGGCAAGGCGCTGGAGGTGGCCCGCCACGCCCGCGACATGCATGGCGGCAACGGCATCCAGGAGGATTTCCAGGTCTTCCGACACATGGCGAACCTGGAGACGGTGAACACCTACGAGGGCACCCACGACATCCACGCCCTGATCCTCGGCCGCGCCGTCACCGGGCTTCAGGCCTTCTTCTGATCCCTGCCCGTTCCCCGTTTCTCAAATACCCTCGGGCGGGAGTCGCCGGCAGGCGATGGGGGCGGGCGCCCCCCGATCCGGCGCCGCGGGCGCTCACCTGAGCGTCTCCGGCGCCTCCGGCGCCTCGCCCTCCTCCGGCTCTTCCTCGGCCAGGTGGTGGCGGTAGCCGTGGTGCTGCACCTGGGCATGGTCGGGCGCTAGGCTCCGGCCTTCGGGGCAGAACGGACCCTCGGCCTCTGCCACCTCGGCGCCAAGGTCCTCCAGCATCCGTTTCAGCAACGGGTCGCGGCGGATCGTCAGCCGCCCGGCCTCGATCACGCAGGGCGCGCGCCAGCTGCCGAGGTGCCAGGCGAGGCGCGGCAGGTCTCCCGTCAGCCAGTAGAGAGGCTCGGCCGCAGCGACGACCTCGACGAAACGCCCGTCATCGAGCGCGAAGGCGTCTCCGTTCTCGAGGCTCACGTGCTCGTCGAATTCGGCCAGGAAGGCGAGACCACCTTCCCCCTCGAGCTGGCGCCGCCGCAGAAGCCGGTGCGCGTAGTCGAGGACGACGCGATCGGCCGCGCCCGTCCATTCGCCGGCGCGGGCGACGCCGCCGGCCTTCGGCAGGTCAGTCATGGGCCCTCCTCCCGGCTGCGCTGCAGGAAAAGCTTAGCGGGCCTGCCCCGGAAAGCGAAGGGGCCCGCTCAGCTCTCCGGCCCGGTACCGAAGACATGCGCCACGAGTTCGGCACGCGTGAGCCCGCGCCTGGCAAGCTCGGCGTCGGTCAGCCGGTCGAGCCGGCGCAGCTCGCCCATCCGCGCGTGGCGTTCTAGGTAGGGATTGAAGCCGAGTCCGGTCGCCGCGAGATGGCGGTCGATTCGGGCCAGAAGCGTGCGCTCGCGCAGCGCCTCGGTGTCGAGAGGGATAACGGCCATCGGGAAACCTCCGGTGACGGTCGGATACCTCCCTGCCCGCGAGGGCGGGCGAACCCGCCCCCGCCTCCAAGCCGGAGCCAAGTGGGCGAGCCGGCTTCGTCGGACGCGTGCCGGCTCAGGTGCCGAACAGGTCGCGGAAGACGAAATGCACGATTCGGTCGCGCGCGATCCCGCGCTCGGCCAGGGCGGCGTCGCTCAACGCCTGCAGCCGCCGCACCTGGTCGATGCGCCGATGCCCCTCGCGATAGGCCACGAAGCCGCGCATGAGTCCGGCCCAGAAGGCCGAAAGACTCTCGCGGACGTTGTGGCCGAAGCCGATGCGGGCGACGGGGTCGCTGTGAAGGATTGTCATGCTCTGCCTCCGTTGGGCTCTGCTGTTTGCACCTGCAGAAAATAGGGAAGCTCGGCTGACTTAGCTACGGCGCCCGCCGCAAGGCCGCCATGCGGCGGGCCGAACCGTGACGGCCGGCCTGGCAGCGGGTCGGAGCCGCCGCCTCAACAGCGGTAGGCCGCGGCGCGCAGTTCGGTGACCAGGTCGCCGGGGCTCACCGGCTCGAACACCACCGCGTTGGCGCCGCTGTCCTTGGCCATCTGCAGCACCCGGTTGCGGGAGTATTCCAGCCCCTGCTGGGCCAGCGGCCCGTAGGCCCCGGGCGTGGCGCGGATGTTGGTCAGGTGGCTGCACGAAGCTGCCTCGGCCTTGGTGATCGCGGCCACTCCGGTCACACCGCGAAATCCCGGGTCGGTGGTGCAGGCGGCGGCGAGGAACAGCGTGGCAACGGCGGTCTTGCGGATCATGGCTCTGCCTCCATTGGTTTTCCCTGGCCTGTTTCCGGCCGGTTGCCCGGAAGGGTGCGCCCATACGCCCGCCATTGCAAGCCGGGGACCGGGCCGCGCGCGCAACCCCGCCACCGGCGCGGGACCAGCCCTGGCTCTCCCCTCACTCGACCCAAAGGCCGTGGCGCTTGTGCCAGTCTTCCAGCGACAGCTCCGGATAGCGCGGGAAGTGGGTCTCACCGGGCCCCGAGGGCAACGGCACCCAGGACGGGCAGAAATCGAGCATCATGTGCACCCGCTCGGGCGCCGGCGGAAGCGCGCTGTCGATCGCGCTGGCGAAGGGGTGGAGGAGATCGGGCCAGGTCGGGTCGTAGACCCAGAGTGCGGCGCCGCAGCGGCTGCAGAAGTTGCGCTCGGCGGTCGAGAGGGTGAGGTGGTCGCCCGCGCCCAGCCGGGCGCGGTAGACCGCGAGCGCCTCCCTGCCCTTCACGGCGAGGCTCGCCGCGATCCCGCCGAGGTTGATGGCATAGCCGCCGCCGCCCGCCGTCTTGCGGCAGATCGTGCAGTAGCAGAACTGGTAGGGCACCGGAGTGTGGCTCTCGACGGTGAAGCTGACCGCGCCGCAGCGGCAGGAGCCTTCGAGCTTCAGTGGCATCTTTTGCCCTCACGCCTTGAACGCATCGTCCACCTCCACCTGAGTCGCTTGGGCGAGCGCGTTTGTCTGCATCGCCATGCCGATGACGGCGAGAAGCTCGCCATGCATCGCCTCGCTCATCCCCTTGGCGCTGGCCGCCGCGCTGTGGGAATGGACGCAGTATGAGCAGCCGTCGGCTGTCGAGACGGCGAGGTAGACCATCTCCTTGGTCAGCGGATCGAGCGCACCGGGGGCCATCATCGCCTTGAGCCGGTCCCAGGTCGCCCTGAGGAGCGGCGGGTCGTGCGCCAGTGCCCGCCAGAAGTTGTTGACGTACTCCGTGTCCCGCGCCGCGCGGATCTCCTCGAAGACTGCCACCGCCTCGGCGCTGAGCTCGGTGTCGCCGAGAAGCGGAACCGTGCCCATCAGTCCACCGCCCCTGCGGCCGCGAGAATCCCGGTTTCGCCCATCTCTTGCGCCTCCCGTTTTCTTGCCTTGCCCGAGCGGTATAGCACGCGCACCGGCGCCGCAAATCCACACTGGAAACGACCCCCGCGATCCTGTAGCCCCGGGCGCATGACCGAGCGACTGACGATCCGCCGACCCGACGATTTCCACCTGCACCTGCGCGATGGCGCGATGCTGAAGGGCGTGCTTCCCGAGACCACTCGCCACTTCGCCCGCGCGATCATCATGCCGAACCTGGTGCCGCCGGTGGTGACCGGGGCCGACGCCGCCGCCTACCGCGATCGCATCCTCGCCGCCCTGCCCGCCGGAGCGGACTTCACGCCGCTGATGACGCTCTACCTGACCGAGGAGACCGACCCCAGGGACGTCGCCCGCGCCCAGGCAGAGGGCATCGTCACCGCGGTCAAGCTCTATCCCGCCGGCGCCACCACCAACTCCGCCTCCGGCGTGCGCGATTTCGACCGGGTGCGCGTCGTGCTGGAAACGATGGCCGAGTCCGGACTCACGCTCTGCGTCCACGGCGAGGTGACCGACGCGACCGTCGACATCTTCGACCGCGAGGCGGTGTTCATCGACCGGGTGCTCGAGCCGATCCGCCGCGCCACCCCGGGGCTGAGGGTGGTGATGGAGCACATCACGACCGCCGAGGGCGTCGCCTACGTGTGCTCGGGCGGAGAGGACTTGGCCGGCACGATCACCACCCACCACCTGGTGATCAACCGCAACCACCTCCTCGCCGGCGGCATCCGGCCGCACTACTATTGCCTGCCGGTCGCCAAGCGCGAGAGCCACCGGCTGGCCCTGCGCGCGGCCGCCGTCTCGGGCGACCCGCGCTTCTTCCTCGGCACCGACTCCGCACCCCATCCCGACGACCTCAAGGAGCACGCCTGCGGCTGCGCCGGCTGCTTCACCGCGACCAACACGCTGTCGATCCTGGCCGGGGTGTTCGAGGAGGAGGGCGCGCTGGAAAAGCTCGAGGCCTACACCTCGACCCACGGCGCCGCCTTCTACCGGCTGCCGCCGAACCCGGGCACCATCACGCTAAGCAAGGGCGAGCCGGTCGCCTATCCCGCCAAGATCGAGACCGGCGCCGGCCCGATCACCGTCTTCGACCCGATGATGCCGCTGCACTGGCGCGTCGTCTGAGGCGCCCCGGGGCGAGGCCGGGGGCTCTGCCCCCGGACCCCCGAGGTACTTGGAACAAGAGGAAGCAGGACCCCGGAGGACCCCGCCGCATGATCCCCGCCGCCTACCCGCCCAAGGACGAGATTGCCCGCCTCACCGCGCGAATGCTGCTCGAGGTCGAGGCCGTCCTGTTCAACGCCGAGGACCCCTTCACCTATGCCTCGGGGCTGAAGGGGCCGACCTACATCGATTGCCGCAAGCTGATCAGCTTCCCCCGCATCCGCTCGACGCTGATGGACTTCCTCGCCTGCACGGTCCTGCGCGAGGCGGGCTTCGAGGCCTTCGACAACGTCGCCGGCGGCGAGACCGCGGGGATCCCCTTCGCCGCGCTCGTCGCCGAGCGGCTCGGGCTGCCGATGAGCTACGTGCGCAAGAAGCCCAAGGGCTACGGCCGCAACGCCCGGATCGAGGGCGTGATGACCGAGGGGAGCCGGGTGCTTCTGGTCGAGGATCTGACCACCGACGGCGGCTCGAAGCTTTCCTTCGTCGACGCGATCCGCGACACCGGCGCGAACTGTGCCCATACCGCGGTGATCTTTTCCTACGGCATCTTCCCCGAAACCCAGAAGACCCTCGGCGACCACGGCGTAAGCCTGCACTATCTCTGCACCTGGTGGGACGTCCTTGCGGCGGCCAAGGCCCTGGGCGCCTTCGACGCGAAGACGCTTTCGGAGGTCGAGGCCTTCCTTGCCGACCCCGCCGCCTGGCGCGCCGCCCGCGGATGACCGGCCGGTCAAAGATTTCTGTGGAGCCGGGTGTGGAACGGGCGGGATAAACCCGGCCGGCGGGCGCAGAGAATCACTGAGAGTACACCAGAGGGCGCGAGAACGGAGACAGAACTCCACGAGATGTGGTAGCATTCGGCCGTATCAGAATCGATCCACAGGTTCTCCCCAGGCCTCCGGGTCGGTTATCCCCGGAGATGCTGGACTTTCCGCCGCCGCGGCCGAGGCGCTAGACGAGGCGCGGGACAGCTGGACGAGACCTGCGGCAGGCAGGCAGGAGACAGGGAATGACCGAAGTCAGGGCGTTGCGCGCAACGCCTCCGGGCGGGCCGGGGGCCGAGGCGCTGCCGCACCACATCGAGGCCGAGCAGCAGCTTCTCGGCGCGATCCTGACCAACAACGAGCTTTACGACCGGGTCGCCGCGATCATCCGCGCCGAGCATTTCTTCGACCCCGTCCACCGCCGGATCTGGGAAGTGGCCGCCGCCCGCATCCAGAAGAACGCGCTGGCCTCGCCGGTGACGCTGAAGGCCTTCCTCGAGGACGACGAGGGGCTGAAGGCGCTGGGCGGCGCGGGCTATCTCGCCCGGCTCGCCGGCGCCGCGATCTCGGCCTTCGCCGCGCGCGACTACGCGCAGATGCTCTATGACCTCGCGATCCGCCGCGAGCTGATCGGGCTCGGCCGCGACATCTCGGCCCAGGCCGCCTCGGTCGAGGTGGACAGCGAGCCTGCCGAGCAGATCGTCGAGGCCGAGCAGCGGCTCTACAAGCTTGCCGAGCAGGGCCGATCGGAATCCGGATTCCAGAGCTTTCTCAAGGCGGTGACGGACGCCGTTAACGTCGCCAACGCCGCCTATCAGCGCGACGGCGGCCTGGCCGGCCTCGCCACCGGGATGATCGATCTCGACCGCAAGCTCGGCGGGCTGCACAAGTCCGACCTGCTGATCCTTGCCGGCCGGCCGTCGATGGGCAAGACCTCGCTCGCCACCAACATCGCCTTCAACATCGCCAAGGCCTACCGCAGGGGCCGCCGCCCCGACGGCAGCGAGGGCGCGGTGGAGGGCGGCGTCGTCGGATTCTTCTCGCTCGAGATGTCGGCCGAGCAGCTCGCCGCCCGGGTGCTGTCGGAGGCCTCCGAGGTGCCCTCCGAGCAGATCCGCCGCGGCGACATGACCGAGACCGAGTTCCGCCGCTTCGTGGAAGCGGCGAAGACGCTCGAGGCCTGCCCGCTCTACATCGACGACACGCCGGCGCTGCCGATCGCCCAGCTCGCCGCCCGCGCCCGCAGGCTGAAGCGCACGCATGGGCTCGATGCTCTTTTCGTCGACTACCTGCAGCTCGTCCGCCCGACCTCGGCGAAGGACAGCCGGGTCAACGAGGTCTCCGAGATCACGCAGGGGCTCAAGGCGATCGCCAAGGAGCTCGACATCCCGGTCGTCGCGCTCTCCCAGCTCTCGCGCCAAGTGGAGAACCGCGAGGACAAGCGGCCGCAGCTGTCGGACCTGCGGGAATCGGGCTCGATCGAGCAGGACGCCGATGTGGTGATGTTCGTGTTCCGCGAGGAATATTACAAAGAGCGCGAGAAGCCGAGCGACCATGAGCTGGAGAAGATGGCGCAGTGGCAGGAGGAGATGGAGAAGCTCCACGGCCGCGCCGAGATCGTGATCGGCAAGCAGCGCCACGGGCCCATCGGCACGGTGGAGCTGAGCTTCGAGGGCCGCTTCACCCGCTTCGGCAATCTGGTGAAGCCCTGGCAGCAGGTGGACGCGCCCGAGGCGTTCTGAGCCGCCACACGGGCGCGGATGTGATTGGACAGCCGGCCCCTCGGCAGCGGATGCTCAGGGCCATGCGCGCCCTCCTTTTCGCCCTCCTCCTCCTCGCGCTTCCCGCCCGCGCCGAAACCGAGGTCGATCTCGAGCTCGTTCTGGCCGTCGATATCTCGCGCTCGATGTCGATCGCCGATCTCGCGATCCAGAGGCACGGCTACGCCGAGGCGCTGCAGAGCGCCGAGGTGCTGGGGGCGATCCGAGGCGGCCTCCTCGGCCGGATCGGCGTCACCTACGTCGAGTGGTCCGGCGCCGGGAGGCAGCGCGTGCTCGCCGACTGGACGCTGGTGGAAACGGCGGCCGACGCCGCCGCATTGGCCACCCGCATCGTCGCCGAGACCGGCGGCTCGCTCAGCCGCACCTCGATCTCCGGCGGCCTCCTCTTCGCCGCCCGCCGTTTCGAGACGAGCCCGTTCACCGCGCCCCGCCGGGTGATCGACATTTCCGGCGATGGGCCCAACAACGAGGGCCCGCCGGTCACCGCGGCGCGCGACGCCGTGCTGGCCCGCGGCATCACCATCAACGGCCTGCCGCTGATGTCGGGCCTCGCCGCCGACCCGATCTGGCACATCGACAACCTAGACCAGTACTACCGCGACTGCGTGACCGGCGGCCCCGGCGCCTTCGTCGTCTCGGTGCGCGGGCTCGGCGCCTTTCCCGCCGCCGTGCGCCGCAAGCTGGTGCTGGAGATTTCCGGCCTCGCCGCCGCTGGCCTGCGCCTGGCTCAGGCCGGCGGCCGGCCGCCGGCCGACTGCCTGATCGGCGAGCGCGCGAACGAGCGCAGCGGTGGGGCGCCGTGATGCGCTGCGGCGTCCTTCGTGATTGGACAGGCCGGCTCGGCGTCGGCGATGCTGCGCCCATGCGCGCGCTACTTTTTGCCCTTCTCCTGGCACTGCCGGCGCGTGGGGAGGAACCGGTCGAGGTCGATCTCGAGCTGGTCCTCGCCGTCGACGTCTCGCGCTCGATGTCGCCGGGCGAGCGCGAGATCCAGCGCCAGGGCTATGCCGCGGCGCTGGCGAGCCCGGAGGTAATCGGCGCGATCCGCGGCGGCTTTCTCGGCCGCATCGGGCTGACCTACCTGGAATGGGCCGGGGCGGAGGCCCAGCGGGTCACCGTCGAGTGGACGCTGATCGAGACCCCTGAGGATGCCGCCGACTTCGCCGCCCGCATCGCGCGCGCCGTCAACCCCGGCATGCGCCGCACCTCGATCTCGGGCGCGCTACTCTTCGCCCGCGCCCGGCTCGCCGAAAGCCCGTTCGTGGCGCCGCGCCAGGTGATTGACGTTTCCGGCGACGGGCCGAACAACCATGGGCTCCCGGTGCTGTCGGCCCGCGATCTTCTCCTCTCCCAGGGCGTCACGATCAACGGGCTGCCCCTGATGACCAACGAGGGCGCGGGCAGCGCCTGGTACCTACCCGACCTCGACCTCTACTACCATTCCTGCGTGACCGGCGGCCCGGGCGCCTTCGTGGTGCCGGTCTACGACTGGAGCCAGTTCGCCTCGGCGGTTCGCCGCAAGCTGGTGCTGGAAATTTCCGGCCTCGCCGCGATCGGGCTCCGCCCTGCCCAGGCCGCCGCGCCCGCGGCCTACGATTGCATGATCGGCGAGAAGATCTGGGAGCGGAACCGCGGCTGGGGCATCCCCTGAGCGCCGCCGCCCCGGGGCCCCGGCGCGCATGCGCCGCGCGCCGCCGAGCGGCCCCCCGCCTGCCCGGGGGACCCGAGGCGGCGCGGCCTCCGTTTCGGGCTTGCGTCAGCCTGCGCGCCCGTTCAAAAACGCGCGAGCCATGGCCACCGGACGTCTCACGATCGACCTCGACGCCATCGTGCGCAACTGGCGCGCGCTCGACGCCCTGTCCTCCTCCGATTGCCAGACCGGGGCGGTGGTGAAGGCCGATGCCTACGGGCTCGGCATCGGCCGCGTCGCCCGGGCGCTGGCCCGCGCCGGCGCACGGCGGTTCTTCGTCGCCGTCGCCGAGGAGGGGCTCGCGCTCCGCGAGACGCTGGGGCCCGGCCCCGAGATCTGCGTCTTCTCCGGCCACATGGCGGGCGATGCCGACCTGATCGGCGGGCTCGGGCTTACGCCGATGCTGAACTCGGTCGAACAGCTCACCCGCCACCTCGAGGCGTTGCCCGACCACCCGTTCGGGATCCAGCTCGATTCGGGCATGAACCGGCTCGGCATGGAGCCCGCCGAGTGGGCCGCGGTGGCCGAGTTCGCGCTCGAGGCGCGGCCGACGCTCCTGATGAGCCACCTTGCCTGCGCCGACGAGCCCGAGCATCCGATGAACGCGGCCCAGCTTGAGACGTTTCGCGCGATGACCGAGGGCCTGGGTGTGCCGCGTTCGCTTTCGGCCACCGGCGGGCTGCTGCTTGGCGCCGACTATCACTTCGATCTCGCCCGCCCAGGGATAGGCCTCTATGGCGGCCTGCCCTTCGAGGCGGCCGAGCCGGTTGTCAGCCTCGCGCTTCCGGTGGTGCAGGTCCGCGACCTCGGCCCCGGCGAGACCGTGGGCTACGGCGGCACCTGGACCGCGGAGAGGCCCGCGCGCATCGCCACCGTCTCGGGCGGCTACGCCGACGGCCTGCACCGCGCGCTCTCGAACCACGCCACGCTCTGGGCCGGCGCCACGCCCTGCCCCGTGGTCGGCCGCGTCTCGATGGACCTGATCGGCGTCGACGTGACAGAGCTGCCCGCGCCGCCCGAGGCGCTCGCGATCCTCAGCCCCGAGGCCACCGTGGACGATCTTGCCAGTGCCGCCGGCACCATCGGCTACGAGATCCTCACCGCGCTCGGCGCCCGCTACGCCCGCGCCTACAAGGGGGGCGGCGGCGCATGAACCCGCTTTTCTCCGTCGCCGCCACCGGCCGCGTCACGCTGGCGGTCATGGCCGCCGTCGGCGCCATCGCGGTCTACGCGGCCCGCGCCACCAGCCACCTCTTCCGCCCGCCGTTCTACCCCAGGGAATTCGCCCAGCAGCTCCTGCAGATCGGCTGGCTGTCGCTGCCCGTCGTCGGCATGACGGCGATCTTCACCGGCGGCGCCCTTGCCTTGCAGATCTATGCCGGCGGCAGCCGCTTCAATGCCGAGACCGTGGTGCCCTCGATCGTCGCGATCGGCATCACCCGCGAGCTCGGCCCGGTCCTCGGCGGGCTGATGGTCGCCGCGCGGGTCGCCTCCTCGATCGCCGCCGAGATCGGCACCATGAAGGTGACCGAGCAGATCGACGCCCTGGTAACTCTGTCGACCAACCCGTTGAAATACCTGACCGTTCCGCGCCTGCTCGCGGCCACGCTGGCAGTGCCCGTGCTGGTCGCCGTGGGCGACGCCATCGGAATCGCCGGGGGCTGGATCGTCGGCGTCAACCGGCTCGGGTTCAACTCCTCCGCCTACCTGGAGAACACCGCCGACTTCCTCGAGGCCTGGGACGTGACCTCGGGCCTGATCAAGGGCGCGGTCTTCGGCTACCTCGTCGCGCTGATGGGCTGCTTCCACGGCATGAACTCCGGCCGCGGTGCGCAAGGGGTGGGTCGCGCCACGAAGTCCGCCGTGGTCGCCGCCTCGGTGGCGATCCTCGCCTCGAACTACGTCCTCACCGAGCTGTTCTTCTCCGCATGATCGAGCTTTCCGGCGTCCACAAGGCCTTCGGCCAGAACCGCGTCCTCCGCGGCGTGACGCTCAAGATCGAGTCAGGCGAGAGCATGGTGGTGATCGGCGGCTCGGGCACCGGCAAATCGGTGCTGCTGAAGTGCATCCTCGGCCTCGTCGAGCCCGACAGCGGCACCATCATGCTCGACGGCGAAGACGTCGCCCGCGCCGAGCGCGACCCGTTCCTCGCCAGGTTCGGGATGCTGTTCCAGGGCAGCGCGCTCTTCGATTCGCTCCGGGTCTGGGAGAACGTCGCCTTCCGGCTCTTGCGCGGCTCGCTGAAGCGTCCCAAGGACCAGGCCCGCGAGATCGCGATCGAGAAGCTGCGCCGCGTCGGCCTGAAGCCGGAGGCGGCCGACCTCTACCCGGCCGAGCTTTCGGGCGGCATGCAGAAGCGCGTGGGCCTCGCCCGCGCCATCGCCGCCGAGCCGCAGGTGATCTTCTTCGACGAGCCGACGACCGGGCTCGACCCGATCATGGCCGGCGTGATCAACGAGCTAATCCGCGAGATCGTGGTCGAGATGGGGGCAACGGCGGTGACCATCACCCATGACATGACCAGCGTGCGCGCCATCGCCGACAAGGTGGCGATGCTCCATGACGGGGTCATCAAGTGGACCGGTCCGATCGGGAAAATGGGCGCCAGCGGAGACCCTTACGTCGACCAGTTCATCAACGGCCGCGCCGAGGGGCCGATCGAGTCGGTGCGGTAGCGCGCTTTCAAAGCGTGCGCATCTTCGGCATAATACCCGCCTGGCAGGCATTCCGGCTAACAGGGCATCAAGCATCAAGCGTGCAGGAACCATCGGGTCGTTCGGGCCCGATTTGCGGGCCCGTTCCAAGACGGGAGGCACGTAAATGACCAAGCTTGGCAAGTTTCTCGTGGCGGCCGTGGCGGCCCCCCTTTTCCTGGGCCCGGCGCCGGCGCCCGCTGGGGGACACGGTGAAGGCTATATGATGACGCCCTTCGAGAGTTTGGAGTTCCAACCGCTGGCTGAAGGCTCGCCGGTGATGATCGCGGTCCTCTGGGGCGATCCGATGACCGGCCCCTCGGGCTTTCTGCTCAGGCTCCCGGCCGGGTTCGAAGCTCCGATGCACACGCACACCGCCAGCTACCGCGCCGTTGTCGTCGATGGCGAAGCGCTGCACTGGATCGAGGGCGAGGACAAGGCGATGGCGGCAAGCCTCGGCGAAGGCGGTTATTGGCTGCAACCCGGCGGTCAGGTCCACGGCGATGCCAATCCGGGCGACAGCCCGTCGCTGTCGCTCGTGATCTTCGACGGGCCGTTCGATTTCGTGGCGGCCGAGTAGGTCCGGGCCGGATCATATGGCCGGCTGCCCGCGCGGCCGGCCATTGACAGCGGCGGCGCCGTGCCGTCTCTGGCGGGCATGTCCGTGATACGACTGACCAACCTGTCTCTGCTGCTGCTGTTTCCTGTCGCCTGGTTCGCGCCGCTCATGCGGGCAGGGCTCAATCTGCCGCTCTTCGGGCTGAGCGAAGTCTCCGTCATTTCCGGCCTCCAGGCGCTCTGGGAGACCGATGTCATCCTCGCGCTTCTGGTCACCGTCTTCGCCCTCTTCGCCCCCTACCTGAAAACCATCGGCATGGCGCTGGTCCACTTCCGCCTCGGCTCGCCGCGCCTGATGCCGGCGCTGCACCTCATGGGCAAGCTCGCCATGGCCGATGTCTTCCTGATCGCGCTCTACATCGTCGTGGTCAAAGGCGTGGGCATGGCCCGGGTCGAAACCGCCTGGGGCCTCTATCTCTTCACCGCCTGCATCCTCGCCTCGCTCGCCATCGGGCTTCTCACCGAGGCGCGGCGGAAGAGCTGAGGCATGGCCAAATCCCCGTCCTTCACCTGCACAGCCTGCGGCGCCGTCCTGTCGAAATGGGCCGGGCGCTGCGAGGCCTGCGGCGAGTGGAACACCATCGTCGAGGAAACGCCGCTTTCAACCGGCCCCGGCCGCGGCCTGGGCGCGGCCAAGGGCAAGGGCATGGCGCTCTCTGACCTGAGCGCCGCCGAAGCGCCGCCGCCCCGCACCCGCTCCGGCCTCGACGAGCTCGACCGCGTTCTGGGCGGCGGCCTCGTGCCCGCCTCCGCGATCCTGGTCGGCGGCGACCCGGGGATCGGCAAGTCCACCCTGCTTCTGCAGGCCGCCGCGCATTTCGCCCGCGCCGGGCTCTCGGCGGTCTACGTCTCGGGCGAGGAGGCCTCGGCGCAGGTCAGGATGCGCGCCGGGCGGCTGGGACTCGCCGACGCTCCGGTCAAGCTCGCCGCCGAGACCAGCCTGCGGGAGGTCCTCACCACGCTCGACGCCGCGCGCCCCGACATCGCGGTGATCGACTCGATCCAGACAATGTGGCTCGACACCGTTGAGAGCGCCCCGGGCTCGGTCGCGCAGGTCCGCGCCGCGGCGCACGAGCTCGTCAGCTTCGCCAAGCGCCGTGGCACCGCGGTGGTGCTCGTCGGCCACGTCACCAAGGAGGGCCAGATCGCCGGGCCCAGGGTGGTCGAGCACATGGTCGACACCGTGCTCTACTTCGAGGGCGAGCGCGGCCACCAGTTCCGGATCCTGCGCGCGGTCAAGAACCGGTTCGGCCCGGCCGACGAGATCGGCGTCTTCGAGATGACCGGGGCGGGGCTCGCGCAGGTCGCCAACCCTTCGGCGCTGTTTCTCTCCGAGCGCGACAAGCCGGCACCGGGCTCGGTGGTCTTCGCCGGCATCGAGGGCACCCGGCCGGTCCTGGCCGAGCTGCAGGCGCTGGTCGCGCCCTCGCCGCTGTCGCAGCCGCGCCGCACCGTGGTCGGCCTTGACGGCGGCCGGCTGGCGATGATCCTCGCGGTGCTCGAGGCGCGCTGCGCGATCCCCTTCGCCGGGCTCGACGTCTACCTCAACGTCGCCGGCGGCCTGCGGGTCAGCGAACCGGCGGCCGACCTCGCCGTGGCCGCCGCGCTGCTATCGGCGCGCGAGGACGTTGCGCTGCCGCCCGACCTGGTAATCTTCGGGGAAATTTCCCTGTCCGGGGCACTCCGGCCCGTGACACAGGCTGAAAACAGGTTGAAAGAGGCGCAGAAACTTGGTTTCACTCAGGCCATTGCGCCGACGCGCAGCAAGATCGGGGCGGAAGCGGGGTTGACGGTGCGCCAGATGCCGGACCTCACCGCCTTTGTCGGAGAGACATTCGGGGCCGGCTAGAGACCGGTTGGAGCGAGGGCATGGATTTCACCATCATCGACGCCGTGGTCGCGGTCGTCATCATCGTGTCGGGCATCTTGGCCTATTCCCGCGGCCTCGTGCGCGAAGTCCTCGCCATCGCCGGCTGGGTTGTGGCGGCGATCGTCGCTTACATCTTCGCGCCGCAGGCCGAACCCCTGATGAAGGAGGTGCCGATCCTGTCGGACGTGATCGCCGGATCCTGCGAGATCTCGATGATCACCGCCTTCGCCGCGGTCTTCGCCGCGGCGCTGATCGTCGCCTCGATCTTCACGCCGCTCTTCTCCTCGCTGGTCCAGCGCTCGGCCGTGGGCGGGGTCGACCAGGCGCTCGGTTTCTTCTTCGGCGTCCTGCGCGGGCTCTTGCTCGTCGCCATCGCCTTCCTCATCTACGAGCGGGTCGTGGTCGGCCAGTCCTACGCGATGGTCGATCAGAGCCAGTCGGCAAGGGTCTTCGCCCAGCTGCAGACCTCGCTGTCCGAGAACATCCCCGAGGAAGCCCCGGGCTGGATTACCGCGCGCTACGAAGAGCTCCTCGGCGCCTGCGAGGAGGACGCTCCGCAGCGCGCCTCCGGGCCGCGCGTGCTGGCGCCGCCGGGCTCGGGCGACGGCACGGCGCCAGCGGGCAATGCGGCGCCGGCCACCGGGAACTGAGGCGGGGCGCCCGTGCATGGGCCCCGTGACAGCGGCAGGCTGAGGCTCTAAGTAGGGCGCGACCGGACCCCTCGCGAGCGAATCGCCCGATGCCTGAGCTGCCGCCCGCCCACCCCTTCGACGATGACAAATTGCGCGAGGAGTGCGGCGTCTACGGGGTGATCGGGGTCGCCGAGGCGGCGCAGTTCGTGGCCCTCGGCCTGCACGCGCTGCAGCACCGCGGCCAGGAGGCGGCCGGCGTCGTCACCTTCGACCTCGAAACCGGCTTCAACTCGGTCCGTCGCCTCGGCTACGTGCGCGACAACTTCACCTCGCCCGAGGTGATGGCGATGCTGCCCGGCGCGCTCGGTATCGGCCATGTGCGCTACTCCACCGCCGGCGAAAAGGGTCACACCGCGATTCGCGACGTGCAGCCCTTCTTCGGCGAGTTCTCGATGGGCGGCGCGGCGATCTCGCACAACGGCAACATCACCAACGCCGTCGCGCTGCGGCGCGAGCTGATCGAGCGCGGCTCGATCTTCCAGTCCTCGTCGGATTCGGAATGCATCATCCACCTGATGGCGCGATCGCTGCAGCGCACCATCCCGGAGCGGATGAAGGATGCGCTGAGGCGCGTCGAGGGCGCCTTCTCGGTGGTCGCCATGACCCGCTCGAAGCTGATCGGCGTCCGCGATCCCCTGGGCGTGCGGCCGCTGGTGCTGGGCCGGCTCGGCGAGGGCTGGGTGCTGTCGTCGGAGAGTTGCGCGCTCGACATCGTCGGCGCCGAATTCCTGCGCGAGGTCGAGCCCGGCGAGATGGTGGTGATCTCGGAGAAGGACGGGCTGCAATCCTTCCACCCGTTCGAGCGCGCCAAGCCGCGGTTCTGCATCTTCGAGCACGTCTATTTCTCGCGCCCCGATTCGATCCTCGGCGGCCGCTCGGTCTACGAGACCCGGCGGCAGATCGGGGTCGAGCTCGCCCGCGAGGCCCCGGCCGAGGCCGACCTGGTCTGCCCGGTGCCCGACAGCGGCACCCCGGCCGCGATCGGCTTCGCCCATGAAAGCGGCATTCCGTTCGGCATGGGCATCATCCGCAACCAGTACGTGGGCCGCACCTTCATCGAGCCGACCGAGCAGATCCGCAACATGGGGGTGCGGCTGAAGCTCAACGTCAACCGCGCGCTGATCCGTGGCAAGCGGGTGGTGCTGGTGGACGATTCGGTGGTGCGCGGCACCACCTCGCGCAAGATCAAGGAGATGATCCTCGACGCCGGCGCCGCCGAGGTCCACTTCCGCATCGCCTCGCCGCCCACCGCCTGGCCCTGCTTCTACGGCGTCGACACGCCGCAGCGCGAGAAGCTGCTTGCCGCGACGATGAGCGAGGAGGAGATGCGCACCCATCTGGGCGTCGACAGCTTACGCTTCATCACGCTCGACGGCCTCTACCGCGCCGTCGGCGAGGCCAATGGCCGCGACCCGGCCGCGCCCGCCTACTGCGATGCCTGCTTCTCCGGCGAGTACCCAGTGGAGCCGTCGGACATGATCGAGAAGGGCTTCCAGCTCAAGGCGGCCGAGTGAGGCTTGAGGTTGGCCGGCGCCAGCGCCGGTTCCGCGACCGCGCCTGTGCCCGCCAGCGCAAACGTGAAACACCGCCCCCGAGGGCGGCGCCTCTTGCGGCCGTCCTCCCGGTTCAGCCCTTGCGCGCCTTCACCGCTGCCCAGCCACCGGTCACGATAAGCGCCGCGAGAACCGCCTTCACCGCGTCGCCGGCGAGGAACGGCAGCATCCAGCCCGACAGCAGCTCGGGCATGGTCTTGCCCATCACCGCCGCGGGCCAGGCGAGGCCGGGGAGGTAGAGAACCGCAGCAGCCACGAGCGCCGCCAGCGCCGCGCCGAGGAAGCCGCGAGTCAGGCCGCGGTCGGAGGCGAGGCCCGCGAGCCAGGCCATCAGCACGAAGCCCGCGAGGAAGCCGCCGGTCGGGCCCATCATGTAGGCGAGGCCGGCATTGCCGCCGGCGAAGACCGGCAGGCCGATGGCACCTTCGGCGAGGTAGGCCAGAAGCGTCGCCGCCCCCATCCGCGCGCCGTAAGTGAGCCCGACGACCAGGATCGCCAGCGTCTGCAGCGTCATCGGCACCGGGATCATCGGCACGCTCACCCGCGCCGCCAGCGCGATCAGAAGCGAGCCGCCGAGCACCATGAGAACCCGCTTCGTCTGGGTCTCCTGGCCGAGAAGGGCGGCGGACAGCGTGGGGGTCATGGCAGGTCTCTCCCGGCAGGGTTTCGATCGGACCCGTTTTTCGCCGCGCCGCCGCAAATGTCAAGCGACGTGCCCTTGCGCGCCCGACTGGCCGGTGCCAAAGGAGGCGCATGACCGACACCAGGAACGCCCCCGGGAACGCCCCCGGAATCGCCCTCGTCACTGGCGCCTCGCGCGGGCTCGGCGCGGCGCTGGCCGAGGCTCTCGGCGCCGCGGGCTGGCACGTCGTCGCAGTGGCCCGCACCGTGGGCGGGCTCGAGGAGCTCGACGACCGGATCCGCGCCAAGGGCGGCGCGGCGACGCTGGCGCCGATGGACATCGGCTCGGACGAGGCGATGCGCGCGCTTTGCCGCGGCATCTTCGATCGCTGGGGCAAGGCCGATCTCTGGGTCCATGCCGCGATCCATGCCGCCCCGCTCGCGCCGGCCGGGCATCTCGACCTAAAGGACTGGGAGAAGTCGCTCGCCGTCAACGTCCGCGCCACCGGCGTACTCATTCCCTTCGTCGAGCCCTTGCTGCGCGCCGCGTGGCGGGGCACCGCGCTTTTCCTCGACGACCCGCGCGCCGGGGAGAAGTTCTTCGGCGCCTACGGCGCATCCAAGGCCGCGCAGATCGCGCTGGCCCAGAGCTGGCAGGCCGAGACGGAGAAGACCGGCCCCCGGGTGCTGATCGAGACGCCGCGGCCGATGCCTACCGCCACACGCGCCCGGTTCTTCCCCGGCGAGGACCGGGGCAGTCTCACGCCCTGCGCCGCGGAAGCCCGGCGCCTGCTGGACAAGCTCGCGCTCTGATCCGAATGCGGCACGTTCCGGGCCAAGACCCCCCTCTCGCTTCCTCGCTTCGCTACGGAAGCTCGGATCGGTGCATGCGTGCGACGGCAGGAACGGGTGAGACCGCCGCTCAGGCGGCTTCCGCCTCCTCGGCCTGCTGGCGCTGCCAGAGCGCCGCGTAGCGCCCGCTGCGGGCCAGGAGTTCCTCGTGCGTGCCGCGCTCGACGATCCGGCCCTGCTCCAGCACCACGATCAGGTCTGCATCGGCGACGGTGGAGAGGCGGTGGGCGATCACCATCACCGTGCGCCCCTCGCCCATCGCCCTGAGGCTTTCCTGGATGTCGCGCTCAGTCTCCGTGTCGAGGGCCGAGGTCGCTTCGTCCAGAAGCAGGATCGGCGGGTTCTTCAAAAGCGTCCGCGCGATCCCCACCCGCTGCTTCTCGCCGCCTGAGAGCTTCAGGCCACGCTCGCCCACGCGGGTCTCGTAGCCCTCGGGCAGGCCTTCGATGAAATCGTGGATCTTTGCCGCCCGCGCCGCCGCCTCGATCTCCGCCCGCGTCGCCTCGGGGCGGCCGTAGGCGATGTTGTAGAGGATCGTGTCGTTGAACAGCACCGTGTCCTGCGGCACCACGCCGATGGCGGCGTGGAGGCTGTCCTGGGTCACCTCGCGCACGTCCTGGCCGTCGATGCGCAGGGCGCCCCCGGTCACGTCGTAGAAGCGGAAGAGAAGCCGCCCGATGGTGGACTTCCCCGAACCCGAGGGACCGACGATCGCCACCCGCTCGCCCGGCCCGACCCGGATCGAGACGCCCTTCAGGATCGGCCGCGCCGCGTCGTAGCCGAAGGCGACGTCGTCGAGCACCACCTCGCCGCCCGTGACCTTCAGCGGCTTCGCCCCGGGGGCGTCCACCACCTCGCGCGGCTGTTCGAGCAGGTCGAACATCTCGCCCATATCGACGAGCGACTGGCGGATCTCGCGGTAGACCGTGCCGAGGAAGTTCAAGGGCACCGTGATCTGCATCATGTAGGCGTTGACCATCACGAAATCGCCCACCGTGAGCTCGCCCCGCTGCACGCCCAGGGCCGCCATAACCATCACGATCACCAGGCCCGCAGTGATCAGGAACGACTGGCCGAAGTTCAGGATGGCAAGCGAGAAGTTGGTCATGTTGGCGGCCTTCTCGTAGCCCGCCATCGCCCCGTCGTAGCGCTCGGCCTCGCGCGCCTCGGCGCCGAAATACTTCACCGTCTCGAAGTTCAGCAGGCTGTCGATCGCCTTCTGGTTGGCGTCGGTGTCCTGCTCGTTCATCTGGCGGCGGATCTGCACCCGCCACTCGGTGACGCGGAAGGTGAACACGACGTAGAGCCAGATCGTCACCACAACGACCGCGAGGTACCAGACGTCGAACAGCACGAAGAAGATCACCGCCGTCATGGTGAGCTCCAGGATCAGCGGTCCGACCGAGAACAGCATGAAGCGCAGCAGGAAATCGACGCCCTTCACGCCGCGCTCGATCACCCGGGAGAGCCCGCCGGTCTTGCGCGTGATGTGGTAGCGCAGCGAGAGCGAGTGGATGTGCTGGAAGGTCTCGAGCGCGAGCATCCTCAGCGCGCGCTGTCCGACGCGGGTGAAGACCGCGTCGCGGGCCTGCTGCAGCCCCACGTTGACGACCCGCGCGAAGCCGTAGGCCAGCGTGACCCCGACGGCGCCGGCACCGAGCATGAAGGCGGGCGTCGGCGCGGTGCCGCCCAGGGCGTCGACGGCGAGCTTGAAGAGGTAGGGCACCGTCACCCCGACAAGCTTGGCGACGAAGAGCGCCGAGAGCGCCGCCACCACGCGCCGCTTCACCCAACCCTGCCCTTCGGGCCAGAGATAGGGTCCGACGCGCCGGATCGTGCGCCATCCGCTCCGCCGCTCCTCTGCCGCGCTTTCGACCATGCCTGGGGCTCCGTCCGTTCCCGGAAGGCTTACCTAGGGCCGGCAGCAGCGAAAGGCCAGAGCCCGGGCACCGGGCGCCACGACCCTGTGCTTGCCCGTTTCGCAAATACCCACAAGGGGAATTCGCCGCCGGGCGATGGAGGTCGACGACCCCCAAATCGCTCCTCAGCCGGGATTGGCTTCCGCCTCTTCCTCCGAGAACGGCACGCTGAACACCTGCCCGGGATAGATCAGGTCGGGGTCGCGGATCTGCTCTCGGTTTGCCTCGAAGACCTTCACGTAGAGCCGGCCCTCGCCATAGTTCTCCCGGGCGATGCCCCAGAGCGTGAAGCCCCGCTGCACCGTCACCACCACCGCCCCGACGTCACCGGCGCGGACCTCCTCGACCAGAAGGCCGGCGAGCTCCTCCCGGGTCTGCCGTGTCACCTCGGTCTCGGTGCGCGCAATTACCTGACCCTCCGGGTCGATCTGGTCGACCCTCAGCGTGAACTGCGGCGGCGCGTCCTCGGGAAGGGGCGTGCGCCAGGCGCCCTCGGCGATCCGGACAGTGCCGATCTCGACGTTGTCGGCATAGATGCGGGCGAATCCGGACCCGACGGCACGTCCGGAAATCGCCATCCGCCCGCTCGGATCGGTCGAGATCGCCTCAACCACGATCCCCTCCACCGCCGCGGAAGCGCCGGTGCCGGGCTGCAGCACCCGCGCGCCGGACTGGTCGGCCAGGATCACCACGGGCGCGGCCGGCGCAGGTTCGGGCACTGTCGCGGCCGGTTCTGCGTCGGGTTCTGCGGCCAGTTCTGCCGCCGGTTCCGCGTCAGGTTCCGCGGCCAGTTCTGCCTCAGGCTCCGCGGCCAAGTCTGCGGCCGATTCCGCTTCCAGTTCCACTTCCGGCTCGGCCGCAGCCTGCCCTCTCTCCGGCAGCGCAGCCACTTGCGGCGCACCCTCGGACGCATCCGGCGACGGCGCGAGATCGGACTCGGTGAGGGCCAGGGCGGCTCCCGGCGCCAGGATCACGCTCTGCTCGCCGGCGACCACCTCGCCTTCGCTCGTCATCTCCTCGAGTGTCAAAAGCCGCGGCCTGTCGGATGGCGGCAGGTCGAACAGGGCCGCGAAGCGGCCGGAGGCTCCGGCCTGCGCCGTCGCCGCCACCGTGCCGTCGACCAGAAGTGCGATCGTGCTGCCCTCGCCGGCGCGCCCGGCCACCGTCGCCTGGCCGTCGGGCGTCACCCGGACCACGTCGAAGGCCGGCAGGCCGGCATCGGCCGGATCCGAGGGCACCGGCGCGGCATCCTCGGTCGGTGCAGCCAGCTCCGCCCCCGGCGCCTCGGCGCCCGCAGGCGCCGCCACCGGCGCGGACTCCGCCGGCGCCCCAGGCACCGCTTCCCCGGTGGCCGGCGGCGGTGCACGGAGCGCATCGCGGAAGCCGAAATAGAGCGCCAGCGCCCCGGCCAGTGCCAGCGCGCCCGCCACGATCAGCCGGCGTGTGCCCGGCTGAAGCTCGGCCCAACCTGCCATGGCTGTTCCCCCTGCCGCGCCCGGGGCCCCCCGGGCGTGCTTGAGCGACCATAGCAACGCCGCTATCACGGGACAAGAAATCCCCATCCCGCGCCCGGTACTGCCAGGAGGCCCCGCCCGATGCCCACCCGCTCTGTCTGCGTCTATTGCGGCGCCCGTCCCGGCGCCCGCCCGGCCTATGCCGAGGCCGCCGCGGCCACCGGCCGGATGCTGGCCCGGAACGGCTGGCGCCTGGTCTACGGCGCCGGCGATGTCGGTATCATGGGCGAGGTCGCCCGTGCAGCCATCGCCGGCGGCGGCGCCGCGATGGGGGTGATTCCGGTCCACCTGCTCGCCCGGGAACAGGGCCGGCGCGACCTCGGCCAGTTCGTCGTCACCGAGAACATGCACGAGCGCAAGAAGGTGATGTTCATGAACTCCGACGCCATCGTCGTGCTGCCCGGCGGCGCCGGCTCGCTGGACGAGTTCTTCGAGGTGCTGACCTGGCGCCAGCTCGGCCTGCACGCAAAGCCGATCCTGCTGCTCGACGCCGAGCGCTTCTGG
>JBFKAV010000043.1:0-22428 GCA_041621405.1 Paracoccaceae bacterium | reverse complement strand
CCCCTCGGCAATACCGCTTGGCTCGCCGCTTCGATCCTCTTCGAGCTGATCTGTGCGATGGTCTAGCGGAGAGCGGCCTAGCTCAGGGGCGTCGCCGAGATCTGCTTGCCAGAGGTACTGCGCGGCCAATTGCTTGCCGAGCGGCAATGGGGTGCTAGACTGGCTTTGCGTAATCGGCTATGTGCGATCCGTTAGCGCTAACAAGTCCTTTGCGCCAAGAGGTATCTGATGGTCTCTCGCGTCATACCGGTCGATCCTTTCGACCTCGTGATCTTTGGCGGTACCGGCGATCTTGCGCGGCGGAAGATCCTCCCGGGCCTTTACCGACGCTTCCTCGCGGGTCAGATGCCCGAAGACGCCCGAGTGATCGGTGCTGCTCGTTCCGAGATGAGCGACGACGCCTATCGCGAGATGATCGGCCAGTCGATCAGGGAGTTCGTTGCACCCTCCAAGCACGACATGGACTCGATTGGCAAATTCCTCGCACGTGTCAACTACGTTGCGATCGACGCAGCCGGCGAGGCCGGGTGGCAAGCGCTGAATGCCGTAACCCGCAAGGACGTGGTCCAGGTCTTCTACTTCTCTGTCGCGCCGTCGCTGTTCGGGCCGCTGGCCGAGCGGCTGCAGCAGAAGGACATTGCATGCGGAGATTGTCGGATCGTCGTGGAGAAGCCTTTCGGCCGCGACCTTGCCTCTGCCATGGCGCTGAATGCCACGCTCGCCCAGCATTTCGCCGAAAGCCAGATCTACCGGATCGACCACTATCTCGGGAAGGAGACGGTGCAGAACCTAATGGCAGTGCGCTTCGGCAACATGCTCTTCGAGCCGCTCTGGAACGCGCAATACGTCGATCATATTCAGATCACTGCGGCGGAGACGGTGGGAGTCGGAGGACGCGGCTCCTACTACGACAAGTCCGGAGCCATGCGCGACATGGTGCAGAACCACCTGATGCAGCTGCTCTGCCTGATCGCGATGGAGCCGCCTTCACACTTTGAGCCCGACCCTGTGCGTGACGAAAAGCTGAAGGTGATCCGTGCCCTCGACCCCGTCGCCCCCGAGGAAATCGTGCGCGGCCAGTATCAGCCGAACGGTGGGGCAACGGGCTACCAGCAAGACGTGCAGAACGCCGACAGCCATACCGAGAGCTTCATTGCAATGCGGCTCCACGTGTCGAACTGGCGGTGGAAGGGGACGCCCTTCTATCTTCGGACTGGCAAGAAACTGAAAGCGCGGGCCTCGGAGATCGCTGTCGTGTTCAAGGACCCGCCGCATTCGATCTTCGGGCCGCAGGATGGGCGCCGTGGGAACGTGCTGGCGATCAAGCTCCAGCCCAACGAGGGAATGACCCTGCGGGTGACGATCAAGGAGCCGGGCCCGGGCGGCATGCGCCTCGTCGAGGTGCCGCTCGACATGTCGTTTGCCGAGGCGCTGGGGCCGAGCGGCACCGATATCCCGGATGCGTACGAGCGGCTCGTCATGGACGTGGTTCGCGGCAATCAGACGCTGTTCATGCGTGGCGACGAGGTGGAGGCGGCCTGGGCTTGGGCCGACCCGGTTATCGCCGGCTGGGAGGAGCGGGGCGACCGACCGTGCCTGTACGAGCCGGGGTCGGCCGGACCGGAGGAGGCGCAGATCCTGCTGCACCGCGACGGCCGCAGGTGGCGGGAGATCCGGGAGTGAAGCGGGGGAGATAGGCATGGAATTTGTTGAATACCCGGACCGGGAGCTCCTGATGATGGACCTTGCGGACCAGCTCGCAGGCGAACTGAATTCCTGCCTGCTCACCCATGAAGGGGCTACTTTCTGCGTACCCGGCGGCACCACTCCGGGCCAGGTCTTCGACGTGCTCTCGGCTGTGGACCTCGAGTGGCAGCGCATCGCAGTGGTGCTGAACGACGAACGCTGGGTGCCCGAGGACAGCCCTCGCTCGAATACGCGCCTCCTGCGCGAACGTCTGCTCATAGGCAAGGCGGCGGTGGCGACGCTCGTGCCGCTCTATGCCCCAACGCCAACGCCAGAGGAGGCGCTTGATGCCCTTGCCGAAGGCTTGAAGCCGCATTTGCCAATCTCGGTCCTCCTCCTTGGCATGGGCTCCGACATGCACACCGCCTCGCTGTTTCCTGGCGCGGACCGGCTGCAGGAGGCGCTCGACCCTCACGCACCGCCACTCATGGCGATGCGCGCGGCCGGTGCTGGCGAGCCGAGGGTGACGCTTACGGCGCCGGTCCTGCAGGGGGCGATGAGCATCCACTTGCTCATCACCGGACCGGAAAAGCGAGAGGCTCTGGAGCGTGCGCGGCACCTGTCACCGAGCGAGGCGCCAGTGCGCACCGTGCTTGCGGACGCGACCGTTCATTGGGCTGAGTAGCATCATGGACCTCTGGCAGAAACTCTCCGACCGCGCCGCGAAGGTGAAGAACCGGCCCATTCTCGATCTGTTTGGCGAGGGTAGGGCGGCGGCTTATGCAGTGCGGGCAGATGACTTCCTCTTCGATTATTCTAAGACGAACATCGACGACGAGACCCGCGCACTGCTGCTCGCGCTGGCAGAGGCAAAAGGCGTGGCGGCGCGACGCGACGCCATGTTCGAGGGGCGGAAGATCAATGAAACCGAGCACCGAGCGGTGCTCCACACCGCGCTGCGAAATCCCGAGAGCAGTGTGAAGGTTGACGGCAAGGACGTGATGCCAGCCGTGCGCGAAACGCTCGCCCGCATGGAGCGATTTGCGACCGCGGTCCGTGATGGCAGCTTCGCCGGGCAAGGCGGGCCGATCACCGATGTTCTGAACATCGGTATCGGCGGGTCCGACCTCGGCCCGGCCATGGCGACGCTCGCCCTTGCGCCCTACCACGATGGGCCGCGCTGCCACTTCGTCTCGAACGTCGACGGCGCCCATGTCGCCGACACTCTGAAAGGGCTCGACCCTGCGACCACGCTGCTAATCGTCGCTTCGAAGACCTTCACCACGATCGAAACCATGACCAATGCCGAGACCGCGCGGGGTTGGATGGCGAAGGTCGTGAGCGAGCCTGCGCACCAGATCGCGGCGCTATCCTCGGCCAAGGATCGGACGGCCGATTGGGGAATCCCGGAGAGCCGTGTGTTTGGCTTCGAGGACTGGGTCGGCGGCCGCTATTCGATGTGGGGACCGATCGGGCTCTCGCTGATGATCGCGATCGGACCCGAGCGGTTTCGAGACTTCCTTGCGGGCGGCGCGAGGATGGACGCGCATTTCCGCGGCGCGCCGTTCGGGCAGAACATGCCGGTGATGCTCGCGCTGGTCGGCATGTGGCACCGCCAGGTCATGGGCTATCCGACCCGCGCGGTCTTGCCCTACGACCAGCGCCTCGCCCGGCTGCCCGCCTACCTGCAGCAACTGGAAATGGAATCGAACGGAAAACGCGTGTCGATCGACGGAAAGGACCTCGCGCTTCCCTCCGGTCCGGTGGTCTGGGGCGAGCCCGGCACCAACGGACAGCACGCGTTCTATCAGCTGATCCACCAAGGCACCGAACCGGTCCCCTGCGAGTTCATCGCCGCCCGCGAGGGCCACGAGCCTGAACTTGCCCACCAGCACCGCCTTCTGCTGGCGAACTGCCTTGCCCAGTCGGAAGCGCTCTTGCGGGGGCGGTCGCTCGACGAGGCACGCCAGATCATGGCGAACAAGGGGGCGAAGGGCGCCGAGCTCGAGCGTCAGGCGCGCCACCGTGTGTTTCCGGGCAATCGGCCGTCGACGACGCTGCTCGTTCCCAAGCTTACGCCCGCGACGCTCGGCCAGATCGTCGCGCTCTACGAGCACCGGGTGTTCGTCGAAGGAACCATCCTCGGCATCAACAGCTTCGATCAATGGGGAGTAGAACTCGGAAAGGAGCTCGCCTCCGCACTACTGCAGGTGCTTGAGGGCAAGGAAAGCGCGGAGACGAAAGACGGCTCCACCCGCGCTCTTGTCGCTTTCCTGAAGGAGCGGTGACGTCTGCCTGGTAGGCCGCCAGGCAACGTTCTTGCAGAGGGCCTTCGAAAGCCATTGGCTCCCTACGCTCATGGCAACGCGGCTGTGACGATGATCTCCACTCGGTAGTCCGGTGTGGCAAGCTTAGCTTCACCGGTGGCCCTCGCCGGGGCATCGCCCTGCGGCACCCAGGCGTCCCAAACGGCATTCATCTCGGCAAAGTCGGCAATGTCGGCAAGCCAGATCTGGGCGTAAAGCAAGCGAGTCTTGTCGGTTCCGGCGACCTGCAACAGGCGGTCGACTTCCGCCAGCACGGACCGCGTCTGTTCGGTCACACTCTTGCCTGGGGCTCCCACCTGCCCTGCGAGATAGGCGGTCTGCCCATGGATCACGGCCTGGCTCATTCTCGGGCCGGTCTCGAAACGGGTGATGGTCGGCATGGGTGCGTCCTCCAATCTTCCTTCTGCGCGCCGATGGCCGACGCGGCGTCCTAGCTCCGCCGCAACGACCACCGAACTCTCCGGTTTTCAAGCCTTAATCTCGCAGCGGTAATCGTCTGTTCCGATCAGACCGGGGCCGATCCGGCCCGAGACACCATATCCGGGGGATTACACATGGCGGCGAGCGACCGTTTCAAGCTTACCTCGCGCGGGCCATCCGGCGGGCCGCAGCATCTCGCACTGGTGACGCCGAGCGATACCGAGGATCTCGCCCACGTCTCGCAATGGGTCTATCTCGAAGCGGCGGGCACGCTTGGAGTCACCACGCGTGGTGGTGAGACGCTCGTCACGCCCGTGCTCGCCCAGGGCTGGCACCTGTTGGAGCTCAGCCGCATTCGCGCCACAGGCACCACCGCCACCGGCATCCTGGTGGGTTGGTGATGCAGGCGGCAATCCGATTCCTGCAGATCATCCAGGGGCGAGCTCCGCTGCCTCCGTCCGGTCCTGCTTTGCTGACTTTCGTCGGCGAGACGCTGACGTTCGAGGCCGTTCCGCTCGCATTCCAACCAGCGTGAGGTTCTCATGGTAGAATTCAATCCGGGCACCGCGGCCGGCCTCAACGAGGCTGTCAAGCTGCGCTACGAGGCCAATCCCGACACCAACGCGTTCAGCGACAGCGAGAAGACGAAGCTCGCCGGCATCGCAGATGGCGCAACCGCGAACGCCACCGATGCCCAGTTGCGCGACCGTGCTACGCACACTGGGACGCAAGACATTGCCAGCGTCGCCGGCCTTCAAGCCGCGCTCGACGGAAAGGCGGCGACCGGGCATGCCCACGCGGCTGCGGAAGTCGCAGTTTCGACCCTTGGAGCGGCAACCTACGACAACGAGCAGGAGCTTCACGACCTCACCCGGGCCGCCGGGCATCTGAACGGCGGTGCGATCTCCCAAGGCGGCGGAGAGACGATCGACGTCTCCTCCGGTCAGGGTTTCATCCGGGCGACGAATGACGACGCCTCGACACTCTACGCCTTCGACTGGCCTTCCGAATTGGGACTCGCGATCCCGACCGACTCGACCCGGTTCGTCCGCGTGACCTACAACGGCGGATCGCCCGTCGTGGAGATCGCAGCGACCGAGGACCACGACTACCGCACCGCTTTCCCGCTTGGAGTCGTCGTGAACGAGGGCGGTGTGCTCTACATCAACGATACGCCGCACAGCATCGGGCGCGCAGCGGGGCGGCTCGCCCGGCGCAACTACGAGGTTGAGGGTCGTTCGCGCGCCCATCAGCTCGGCGGGCTCATGCTGTCCGAAAGCGGCACTCGGAACCTCGCCGTGACGGCGGGCGTCACCTGGCTTCGTGGCGTGCGTGACACCTTCGCCGGGCTCGACACCGCGACTGCGGGGACCTTTGACCGCTACTACCGCAACGGCTCCAGTGGCTGGACGCGCGAGGTAGCACAGACCCAGATCCCGAACGACGGTTGGGACGACGGAAGTGGAAGCGTCATTCCGCTTGGCAACAACAATTTCGGCGCGCGCTGGTTCTACCTCGGTCCCGGCGACGGGATCGTAATGATCTATGGGCGGGGAGACCACAACACGCTTGCGGCGGCGGAAGCCGAAGCAGCCCCAGCGACCCTGCCGCCTCGGCTTCAGATTGGCAGCCTGCTTCTCGGCAGGATCATCTATCGCAAGGGTCTCTCCTCGGCGGCCTCGGTGTCGAGCGCCTTCACCCAGGCGTTTGGCGGGGCGGCGGCTGCCGACCACGGCAACCTCGCCGGCTTGTCGGATGACGACCATCCCCAATATCTGAACGAGACCCGCGGCGATGCCCGCTATTCGCTGCTCGGGCACGGTCACTCGAACGCGACTTCCGGCGTGGCCGGGTTCATGTCCGGGGCAGACAAGACCAAGCTCGACGGCGTGGCGGCAGGGGCGAACAACTACTCTCACCCGAACCACACCGGAGACGTGACCTCGACCGGCGACGGCGCGACCGTCGTGGCCAACAACGCCGTGACCAATGCCAAGGCGGCGGACATGGCCGCGAACACGGTGAAGGCGAACGCGACCGCCTCCACCGCCGACCCGGCCGACCTCGCGGTCGCCGCGAACACCGTTATCGGGCGGCAGGGCGGCAACATCGTCGCGGCGCAGGTGGCGACCGGTCAAGTGGCCAACGATGCCGTCGACAACACCAAGCTCGCCAACATGGCGGCCTCGACCTTCAAGGGCCGCGTCACCGCCTCTACCGGCGACCCCGAGGACATGACCGCCGCGCAGGCGACCTCGCTCCTCGATCCGTTCACCAGCAGCGCCAAGGGCCTCGCCCCGGCCTCCGGTGGCGGCACCACGAACTTCCTGCGCGCTGACGGCACCTGGACGGCCCCGCCCACGGGAGGTGTCACCGACGGCGATAAGGGCGACATCACTGTCTCCGGCGGTGGCGTGACCTGGACGATTGATCCGGGTGTGGTTGTGAATGCCAAGCTCGCCAACGTCTCTCAGAACACCATCAAAGGGCGCGCAACCGCGGGCTCGGGAGCGCCGGAAGACCTGACGGCCGCGCAGGTTCGCACGATCCTCAACGTCGCTGACGGCGCCACCGCGAACGCGACCGACGCGGCGCTCCGAGACCGTTCGACCCATACCGGCTCGCAAGCGATCTCGACGGTCGCGGGACTTCAGACGGCCCTCGACGGCAAGCAAGCCTCGCTCGGCTTCACCCCGGAAAACGTGGCGAACAAAGGCGCGGCGAATGGTTATGCAAGCCTCGGCGCCGACGGCAAAGTGCCCGCCGGGCAACTCCCCTCGGGAGGCGGCTCCGGCGATGTCGTCGGCCCGGCGGGGGCGACCGATCAGGCTGTCGCGCGCTTCGACACGGCAACCGGCAAGCTGCTCAAAGACAGCCCCGTCCGGCTCTCCGATCTCGGCACTTTCTTCATGCCGTATGTGGCGATGCCCGCGACCCCGGGTGCCGATGAGATTGGCCTCTTTGCGCGGCGCATCGCCAGTCGGATGCTGCCCGCCTACAACGGCCCCTCCGGGCTCGATAGCGCGCTTCAACCGCTGATGGCCCGGAACAAGATCGGCTACTGGAATCCGCCCGGCAATGCCACGACGGTTCCGGGTGTTTTCGGCCTTGCGGCCATGTCCGGTACCGGCACCGCGACCGCGCGCAACGTCGCCACGACCAACCTGTTCACGCGGATGAAGCGGCTGGGCTACGTCAGTGCGAACTCGGCGGGATCGCTGGCCGGCATTCGGCAGTCCGTGGCCCAGTTCACCACCGGCGACGGCGCGGGCCTCGGAGGCTTCCATATCGTCGTGCGCTTCGGGGTCTCGGCGTTCACCTCCGACATGCGGATGTTCGTCGGGCCTCGTGTCACGACGGCCGCGCCGGCGAACATCGAGCCCTCGACGATTGTAACCGGAATTGGCGTTGGGTGCGGCGCGGCAGACAGCAATCTGCACATCTACCATGGCGGCTCTGCGGCGCAGACACCCATCGATCTCGGTTCAAACTTCCCGGCAAAGACTGCGAACACCGACATGTATGAGCTTGCGCTCTTCGCCCCACCAAACCAGGCGGGCGTCGTGCACTATGAGGTCACCCGCCTCAACACAGGCGACGTGGCTGCGGGTACGTTGAGCGGCGGCACGACCGTCCTGCCGGGCGCGACGACTCTCCTCTCGGCCATCAACAGCTACGTGACCAACAACGGCACGACGACCGCCGTCGCCATCGACTACGCTTCGTTCTACATCGAGACGGATCAGTAACCATGGTACGCATCCGCCGTTCCCTGGATCCAGGGAACGGCGCTCGACCTGCTTGAGGCGAGCCCAGTCACATCCATCTCGATGAGGAGGAAGATCGGTTCTGGTTTTGCGCCCCCTGGCTCAGAAGGACAACTTCCGAGCCTCGATGCAGCTAGGTCCGCTGACAGACAAGAAGGTCGAGTGCATCGGCAGCGGCGCCAAAACCTACTCGGACGCGCACGTCATCTGGCATTCCGCGGCGTCGGGATCAAACACGAAAGCGGTCTGGGCTTTCAATCCCGTCGCCCGGACCGGCCCAGCCACGGAGAACAGGCGAATGGCAAGTCCCGCAGCGAAGCCACCATACCTGGCGCGAGCTCCCGGTCCTCAGGCAACACCGACGTTGAGACGGCCTTCCTGAGGCCTTGGCTACGCCCCGGGACCTGGACCGCTGCTACGGTTTGCGCAGTGCTGGAGCGGGTGAAGGGAATCGAACCCTCGTCGTAAGCTTGGGAAGCTTCTGCTCTGCCATTGAGCTACACCCGCGCGCCTTCGGAGATACCGGCGCTCCAAGAACCCGTCAAGATCCGCCGAACAGTAGCGGAAGCCGGGCAGCCCCCCAAAGCACGTGCCACCAGAGGTAGTACACGACGCGAAGCGCTAGCAGCGCCGCGACGCCGTGCCGCCGGAACAGGACGAGGCCCACAAGCGCGAAGACGAAGACCAGCCCGGCCACGGTGCCCTGCTGCCAGCCGGGCTGGCCCGGGTCGAGCATTGTCTGAAGCACGGGCTCGGTCAGCGATGCGACGGGGATCGCCACCCACGCCCTGCGGGTGAGGGCGAAGGCAAGCGCGAGCGGCACGAGATGCAGCGCCGCCTCGGCGACCACCGCGATTGCAGGGTAGAAGAGCCAGGCCGCGGGCCAGAGGACGTTGATCCCGCCCGGAAACGGCCAAAGGAGATCGAGGAGGACAGTGGCCACCGCCAGCCCCGTGGCCCATTTGGCAGCGGATCCGACTCCGGCCCCGGGTGCCGGGGTGAAGAACCCCGTGCGGCGCAGGCTCCAGATCGCAGCCGTTCCCGACACGGCCGCGATCGCGAGCATCATGAGCGGCGGCATCCCGAAGCTGTAGGCCGCGAAGCGGGCTTGGGCGTCCTCTGGAAGGAACGGAACCGCCGAGGCGGCGGCGAAGCACAAGGCGAAGAAGAGCCCCTCCTGGCGACCCGCCCGCACCCGTCAGCTCGCGCGACGGCGCCGCCGCGCGCCATCACCACCGCCGGTGTTGAAGGAGACTCTGGGCAGGCTCACCACGGCCGACAGTTCCGGGAACGGGTCGGTCGCGTGTGGAATCGCATTCGCGGCAACGAAATGCTCCTGGAAGCGCGGCTCGATCGCCGTCTCCACCTTGTGGATGCGGCCGACCACCTCCTCGATTTCGACCCGTGCCGCCGCGTTCAGAAGCGCGATCCGAGCCCCCGTTCCGGCCGCATTCCCGGCGCTCGACACTTTCTCGAGCGGGCAATCGGGGATCATCCCCAGCACCATTGCATGCTTGGGGCTGATATGGGCGCCGAAGGCGCCGGCGAGCACGATCCGGTCCACCTTGTCCACGCCGAGCTCGTCCATCAACAGCCGCGCCCCGGCATAGAGCGCCGACTTGGCGAGCTGGATCGCCCGAATGTCGCCCTGCGTCACCGAGATCAGCGGCCCGCCCTCGGCGGTGCCGTCGTGCAGCACGTAAGAATGGGTCCGCCCCTCGGGTACGCATCGCGAGGTTCCCGCTTGCTCGGCGGAGCCGATCAGCCCCGATGGGTCAACGATCCCAGCGATCCGCATCTCCGCCACCGCCTCGATGATGCCCGAGCCGCAGATGCCGGTGATCCCCGTCACCGCCGTCGCTTCGGCGAATCCCGGCTCGTTGGACCAGAGATCGCAACCGATCACCTTGAACCGCGGCTCCTTGGTCGCCGGGTCGATCTCCGCCCGCTCGATGGCGCCCGGTGCCGCGCGTTGGCCGGCGCTGATCTGCGCCCCCTCGAAGGCGGGCCCGGTGGGCGACGAGCAGGCCAGCACGCGCCTCTCGTCGCCCAGCAGGATCTCGGCATTGGTGCCGACATCGACCACGAGCGCCAGGTCCTTCGACTTGTGCGGCTCTTCCGAAAGCGTCACCGCGGCGGCGTCGGCGCCCACATGGCCGGCGATGCAGGGCAGCACATAGGTCCGGGCACGCGGATGGATCGCGGTCAGCTCAAGCTTTGCCGCAGCGAAGCTGAGGCTCCCGGATGTGGCCAGCGCGAACGGCGCCTGGCCGAGTTCCACCGGGTCGATGCCCAGCAGCAGGTGGTGCATCACCGGGTTGCACACGAACACCGTCTCCACGATCAGTCGCGGATCGACCCCGGCCTCGGTGGCGATGGTCTGGGCCAGGCCGTTGATCGCGGTCCGCACCGTGGCCGTCATCTCGCGGTCGCCACCGGGGTTCATCATGGCGTAGCTGACCCGGCTCATCAGGTCTTCGCCGAAGCGGATCTGCGGATTCATCACGCCGGACGAAGCCAGCACCCGGCCGTCGGCCAGATCGCAGAGATGCGCCGCAATGGTGGTCGAGCCGACGTCCACCGCCATGCCCATGAGGCGGCCCTCGAAGTAGCCCGGCCAAAGGTCAATCACCCGGTGCGCCGATTCCTTGTGCGACTTGTGAAGCGCCACGGTTGCCGTCCAGCCGCCCTTGCGCAGCACCGGCTGGATCTTGAGCAGCACCGCGAGGTCGGCCTCGATCCCCTCGATCTGCCACTGCTCCTTCAGCGCCCGGGCCAGCCGCTCGAGGTCGCCCGTGGGCTCGTGCATGTCGGGCTCGGCCACCTCGACGTAGTGAAGACGCGTCGCCGGGTCGAGCGTGATCGGTCGCATTTCCGCGCGCTTGCGCACCACCTGCTTGTGCACCTGGCTCTCGGGCGGAACGTCGATCACCACGTCGTTCAGGATCTGTGCCTGGCAGCCGAGCCGGCGGCCCGCGATCAACCCGCGCTTCTGTGCGTAGCGCTCCTCGACCGCATTCCACTCCGACAGGGCACCCTCGGCCACCGTGACGCCATGCTTGGGGAACTCGCCGAAGGACGGGGTCACCTGGCATTTCGAGCAGATGCCGCGACCGCCACAGACCGAGTCGAGGTCGACCCCGAGCTGCCGCGCGGCAGTCAGCACAGGCGTGCCCACCGGAAACCGCCCCCGTTTCCCCGAAGGCGTGAAGATCACCAGCGCGTCCTGGGCCATGACGTTCTCCTGTTCCATCCGCCTTCTAAGCCGCCCGGGGAGAGTTGCAAGGCACGGAAGCGACCGGCCACCGCCCGGGTCCGCCAAGCGAAGCGGCATCGGCGCGGTATTCCGGGCCGGATCGCGGGATCGTGAAGGCGCTCGCCCGATCGTGAGCCCGGCGTGATCGGCCCCGCACTTAGGCTTGGAATCGGCGGCCACCGCGCCGCCCTGTCCGCAGCAAGGGAGGAAATCATGCGCCGCACCAGAATCTCACTGGCCGTACTCGCCGCCGCAACGCTGGCCGTTCCGCTCGCCGCCCAGGAAGCGCCCTTCGGCAGCGACGAGGACCAGGGCTACGCCGCCAGCCTGTGGCAGGTCATGGTCGACGCCGGCTTCGCCGGCGAGGGCGCCGTCCAGTCGTTCCCCTACCCGGGGACGGATCCGCACGGCATGATGCTCGAGACATTCTATACCCGTGCCACCATCGACGGTCATACCGGCGCGCTCGTGATCAAGCGCAATTACGGCCCCGAAGGCGTGACCGTCGACCAGGTCCTCGGCGATCCGGCCACCCACCTCGGCGCGGTGACTATCATGTTCCGTCGCGAGGCCGGGTACGATGATGAGAATGGTGATTGGTTCTGGGCCAAGTACCTGCCCGACGGATCGCTCGACGTGAACCCCGCCGGCGTGCCGCTCGCCGGGAGGGTGGCCAAGGGCGCCGATGCCGGCTGCATCGCCTGCCATTCGGGCGCGGGCGAGGACATGCTCTTCACGACCGACGCGATGCTGAACTAGCACGCCAAACCGCGATCCAAACGGCCGCCAAGGCCTGCCTGGCGCAGTCCGGAATTGACGGCGCCGGTCAGCGTTAGGATTGCAGGCGCGTCCTCGCTCACGAGGCGTCTGCCTCGGGCTTCAGCATCGGCACTCGCCAGAGCAGCGTCGCCACCGCCAGCGCCGCAAAGCCGGCGGCAGGCAGGCCCAGAGCGGCAGCACCGAGCGAGGCGGCGGCCATCGCCGGCATCGCAAGTCCTCGCGCGCCGAGCGGCAGGAACCGGTCGCGGATCATCCAGAGGCTGAGCAGCGCCATCGTCCAGGGCAGACCGAGATACCAGGCCACCACGTCCTGCCCGACCTCCGAATGATGCGCGGCGATGTCGAGCTCGGCGGCGATCCCGGCGCCGAGCACCGCACAGGCGGCGAAGAAGAAGACATGGCCGTAGCCCCAGAGGAACCCGCGCCAGGACGCGGTCGAGGTCATGTGCTCGGCCTTGGCGAAATAGAGCCACCAGAGCGCGTAGATCATCACAGCGCCCGAGATCGCCGTCACCCAGTGCGCGGGCTCGGGGTGTTCGCCGAAGAGAAGCCCGAAGCCGAGCGCCACCGACAGGAGCCCCTCGCCGAGCACGATGATCGTCAGGAGCCCGTAGCGCTCCATGATGTGCTCGCGGTGCCAGGGCGTCCCTTTCGCGCGCTCGGCGAAGAGGGGCACCGCGAATTCCACTGCGAAGATCGCCACGCCCGCAAGGAAGAAGGCCGCCGACCCCGGCTCCAGCCCGAAATAGAGCAGCACCCACAGAACCTGCGCGCAGCCGATCCCCAGAGCATAGCGCAGCGCCGTCCCCCGGTATGCCTCCGAACCTGCCGCCGCGCGCAGCCAGAGCCCGATCATGGCGACCCGCATCACGATCCAGCCGAGAAGACCCCAGCCGAAGTTCAGCGTCTCGTAGATCTGCTCGGCCCCGCCCGCGAAGATCAGCTCCCCGGTGATGATCGTGAAGACCAGCACCCGGTAGAGGGGGTCGTCGTTGTCGAAGGCCGAGGCGAACCAGGTGAAGTTCATCCAGGCCCACCAGATCGCCAGGAACAGAAAGGCGAAGTTGGGCAGCATCTCTGCCCCGTGACCCGCCGAGACCGCGTGGTGCAGTTCTGCCGTGATCGCGGCGATGGCGATCACGCTGACAAGGTCGAAGAACAGCTCGAGCGTTGTCGCCTGGCGGTGGCTCTCGCCGGGATCGCGAGGGGCAAGGGGGCGGATATGGGTGTTCATTCTGGGCTCCCGTCCAGTTGGGCTCGCCCCAGCCTTAGCGCGCCCGCACGCGTCCCGTAAGCTCCCGATGCCGCTTTGCGCAGGCCGCCCGAACCTCGTTCACCCCTGCCCGAGCCAATCGAGGATCGCTTGCCGGTCACCGTCGAGAAGCGGCGCCGCGGGGCGACCGCTGGGCTCCTCCAGCGTGCTCATCTTGATCGGGTTTCCCGCCGCCACGAAGCCGGGCCGGCCGGGCCTCGCCTCGAGCTTCAGCACCATGTTGCGCGCCAGGATCTGCGGATCCGCCAAAGCCTCGAGCACGTTCTGCACCCGCCCCGTGGGAACGCCCGCCGCCTCGAGCACGGTGATCCAGTGGTCGCGCGGCTTGTCGAGCGTCACGCCTTCGATCAGGCGCTTCAGGACGTGGACGTTTTCGCAGCGCGCCGCATTGGTGGTGAAGCGTGGATCGTGGGCCAGCGCCGCGAGCCCGAGCGCCGAGCAGAGCTTGCGGAACAGCGCATCGTTGCCGGCGGCGATGACGAAGAAGCCGTCGGCCGCGCGGAAGGTGGAGAATGGCGTGATCGTCGGGTGCCGGGCCCCCGTGGGCCCCGGCGCTTCGCCGGTGGTCGACGCGATGGCAACGGCGTGTTCCAGGATCGCGAGCTGCGAATCGAGCATGGAGATGTCGACCTTGGCCCCCTCGCCAGTCCGCTCGCGCTGCAACAGCGCGGCGAGCACGCCCTCGGTCAGGTACATCCCCGCGACGATGTCGCCGATGGAGGCGCCGACGCGGACCGGCGACCCGCCTTCCTCGCCGGTGATGCTCATCACCCCGCCGCGCGCCTGCACCACCATGTCGTAGGCCGGCTTCGCCGCCTCCGGCCCGGTATGCCCGAAGCCCGAGACCGCGCCGTAGATCAGCCGGGGATGGCGCGCGTGCAGTGCCTCCCAACCGTAGCCGAGCTTCTCCATTGTGCCGGGCCGGAAGTTCTCGAGGAGGACGTCGGCCTTCTCCAACAGCCGCTCGAAGATCGCCCGGTCACCCTCGGCCTTGAGGTCGAGCGCGATCGATTGCTTGCCGTGGTTCAGCGTCGCGAAATAGGCGCTTTCGCCCTCCTTGAAGGGCGGGAAGGCCCGCGTGTCGTCACCGGTCCCCGGCCGCTCGACCTTGACGATCCTGGCGCCGAGGTCGCCGAGCGTGGCCGAGGCGAAGGGGCCGGCCAGAACGTGGGTGAGATCGAGAATGGTGATCCCGTCGAGAGGGGCGGGCATGGACGGCCTCCGGTCACTGCGCATCGCGTCGGCGCAATCTGCCCCGCTGGTGCGGCCGACGCAAACCGGTCGGTTCAGAAGAGCTCGATCCCGAAGGCCCAGACGACCAGCGGAACCGGCGCGACGGCAAGTGCAATGGTGGCGAGCGTCACCCAGGGCCGGAACAGGCCGGAGAGCCCCGCGATCAGCATTATCCCGCCGCCACCGCCGATCAGCCAGTTGCCCGGGGCGTTGAGCACCAGCGCGAGCAGCAGATAGCGCCACCCCAGAAGCGCAGCCCCGAGCCTGAGCGGCAGGCGCTCGCGCAGAAGCCCGACCCGTTCTTCGCAGGACAGAGGCTCGGCGCGCTCCAGGAGATCCGCCGCCCGTGCGAGCGCGAGGTCGCGCAGCACGCCCGCAAGCCAGCGCACCGGTATCCACTCGCCGGCGCAAAAGGCGAGCGAAAGGCCGACCAGCGTCGCCAGATAGACCGGCAGCGCGGCTCCCGGCCCCTGCATAGCCAGGATCATGATCCCGACCTCGACGCCGGGCACGAAGGGCAGTGCAAGCAGCACCGCATAGAGCAGAAGCGCCAGCCCAAGGACGCCATAGAACATGAGCGGCCCGAGCGCGCCCGGCATCGCATCTGCTGCCAGCTTCACCCAGTCGAGGGCGCGGAGGCTTGCCCAGGCGACGAGCGCCACCGCGGCAAGGCGCAAGAGGTTGCGCGCCGCCCGGCCGAGGTGGACGCCCGCGGTCATTCCGCTCGGCCCCGGAACCCGGTAGCAACCACGAATTTCTCGGCACTGTCCGCCCGGCTCGACGGCGGCTTCAGGTTCGCAACCTTCCGGAAGCGCTGCTTCAGCACCGTCTGCAATCCGCCCTCGGCGCCGCCCGCCAGCACTTTCGCCACGAAGGTGCCGTCGTCTTCGAGCACATCGAAGGCGAACTCGGCCGCCGCCTCGCAGAGCCCGACGATGCGCAGGTGGTCGGTCTGCTTGTGCCCCGAGGCGGCGGGTGCCATGTCGCTCATCACCACGTCGGCCTTGCCGCCGAGCCAGGCCTTCACCTTCTCGTCGGCGCCCTCCTCCAGGAAATCCAGCCGGTGGATCTCGGCGCCGGCGATCGGCTCGACTTCCTGCATGTCGATCCCCAACACCCGCCCCACCGGCTTGCCCGGCCGGTCGCCCAGCGTGTTCACCCGCGCCACCGCCACCTGCGTCCAGCCCCCGGGGGCGCAGCCGAGGTCGACCACGGCGGCCCCCGGCTTGAGGAAATGGAACCTGTCGTCGATCTCCATGATCTTGAAGGCGGCGCGTCCGCGAAATCCCTCGCGCCGGGCGCGCGCCACATAGGGGTCGTTGAGCTGGCGCTCGAGCCAGCGGGTGGAGGAGAGCTTGCGGCCCTTCGCGGTCTTGACGCGGACACGCAGGTCCCGGACGCCACGCCCGCCTTTCGTAGGCCCTTTCGCCATGTCTCGCAGCCTCTTCTCTTCCGGCTCCCATACGCTCCGCCGCCCGGCGGCGCAATGCGCGGTCCTCACGCCCATCCGTGGTCGCGACGGAGCCTGCGCGCCCGCGCCCGGACGGCCGGAGCGGTGGACGACTCCGCCTCCCGGAGCAGGGTGGCGACCCGTGGCCTCAGCGCCGCGTCGGCTTCTGCGAAACCCGCCAGCGCGGTCAACGCGTCAGCCCGCACGATCCGGCTCGGGTCGTCCGCGTAATCCAGCATCATCGCCACGGCCCGCTTTCGCTCGTCGCCTTGCAGGTCGAGCCGAGGCAGGATTTGCGCCAGATGCCAGCGCGTCTCCTGCTCTGTCGCGCGCTCTGCGAGGGCCAACAGCGATCCAGCCTTAGGCCGGAGCAGAGCCGCGTACCGCGCCGAGACCTTTTCGAGCGCATCGCCGGCCCTCATCCTGACCAGCAAGTCCTCTGACTTCAGGCAGTCGAGCAGCTCCGGCAGGCTTTCCGGATGGGCCAGGACATGCTCCGAGACCTCGTTCGCACGGCCTATGGAACGCCTGTCGCCGCCCCTCAGTGCGTCGGCGAGGTTCATCCCGCCGCCGCGCGCGCGGCGGCCGCCCCCATGCCCGTGGCGATGATCGGGAGCAGCAGATAGCGCAGCCCGATATCGACGGCATGGTCTGCCGCGGTCATGCCCGACATGGGCAGGAGAACCAGCAGGTCGAGCCCCCAGTTGATCGCGAGCCATAGCAACCCGATGCCGAGTCCGAGCCCGGTCGAGGGACCCACCCGGCGAAACGTCAGCACGAGGAGCACCGTGCCGACCGCGCCGCCGATCACGATCATTGCCGACTTGAAGAGGGGCAGTGGCACCGCCAGGGTGCCGTCAGGATCATAGAAGCCAAACGCCGCCGCGAACGGCAGAAGCCAGGAGAGTACCCCGTAGATCAGTATTCTCGGCGTGACGATTTCGCGAAGCATCGCGGTTCCTCCCGGCTGGGGCAGGCCCGACGATCGCGCGCACGGCCTGCCGTCGATGCCGCCTAGAACGGCCCGTCCTCCAGGACGCCGTCGACAGACATCTGCGCGTAGAGCAGTCCTTCGCGCAACCCGCGGTCGGCGACCGACAGCCTGTCGGTCGGCCAGACCCGCATCAGCGCCTGCAGGATCGCCGCGCCCGACATGATCAGCGTGTGTCGGTCGCGGCCGATGCGCGGGTCGTTGCGCCGCCCCTCGGGGCCGAGGGCAAGGTAGTCGTGGATCACCCGGTCGATCTGGTCCGAGGTCATCCGGAGCCCGTCCACCTTGTTGCGGTCGTAGCGCCTCAACCCGAGGAACGACGCCGCCACCGTCGTCACGGTGCCGCTGGTTCCGATGATCTGGAACCCCTCGCGCGCCTGCTCGGCGGCATAGGGCGAGAAGTCGGCCAGGTTCTCCTCGAAGAACCAGCTCATCAGTGCGAAGCGTGCCGCGTCATCCTCGACGTCGCGGAACTGGTCCTTCAGGGTTGCGACACCGAGCGGCACGCTGATCCAGTCGACCACCTTGGCGGTGGCAAAGGGGCTTTCGGGTGGCTGGAAACCGGCGTGGAGCCGCATGATCGCCCGCGGGCGCTCCATCGGCGGAACTCGCGAGAGATCGATCCAGACGAGTTCGGTCGAGCCGCCGCCGATGTCCACCACCAGGAGCTGCTCGGTCTTGGTCGACACCAGCGGCGCGCAGGAAACGACCGCGAGCCGTGCCTCCTCCTCGGGCAGAATGACCTCGAGCTTGAGTCGGGTCTCGCGTTCGACGAGCGCAAGGAAATCACGGCCGTTCCGTGCCCGGCGGCAGGCCTCGGTGGCCACCAGGCGCATCCGCTCCACCCCGTGCTTGTCGATCTTCTTGCGGCAGATCTGCAGCGCCTGGACGGTGCGGGCCATCGATCCTCGCGACAGCCGGCCCGAGGCTTCGAGCCCAGCGCCGAGCTGAACCGATTTCGAGAAGCTGTCGACGACATGGAACTGGCTGCCCTTGGGCTGGGCAATCAGCATGCGGCAACTGTTCGTGCCGAGGTCCAGCGCCGCATAGAGCGACGCGGGATCCGGTCTTTCGGGTGCGGGTGGCTCGACCGCCCTCGGGAACGCGCCCGCACCTCCGGGACGCCTGGGCGCCATCTCGAAACGCCCTCCAACTCTGGTTGCCAATGAAACTACTGATCGGCGAAGTACCGCGCAAGCCTCGCGCGCTGCTTGCCGCGCGGTCGATGCCACTTGCGATCCGACCAGGGCTGCAGCCCATGGTGCAGTCCGGCTACATCCTCTATCAGTGGTGGTGCGCGTCGCTCATGCGGCGCGCCATGTCGAAAAACGCACCCATGCGGTCCGGCGCCCGGCGTATGACGACCCGCAAAGGATTCGAGGAAATGGCGGAGATCACCATCGTCTACTGGCGCGATATCCCGGCGCAAGTCATTGCCGGGAAAGGGCGGCGCGGCACCAAGGTGCCGCTCTCCGAGCGCTTCGAGAAGGCGATCGACCGCGCCGCGATGAAGGCCGGCATGGTCGGGACCGATGCCTATCTCGCCGAGTGGCGCAAGGCCGATCCGGTCGAGGCTCCGGGCGAGGATGCCGAAGCGGCCGCCAGCGAGGCGGCCCGGATCGAGAGGGAGTACGACCAGGGCCGGCTCAGGGCGCTGATCGAGAACGATGGCTGGGCGCGATAGCCCGAACATGTGGGAGGCATTGATGGCGCTCTTGAGATTCCGCCGCGACGAGGCTGCGAAACCGGCGCCCGCCGAGCTGGAGGCCTTCCTCGAGGGCTATTCCATCGAGGTGATGCCGCGGACCGCCGAGAAGATCGAGAGCTTCCGCGGCCTCCTGCCCAAGGGCACGCGTGTCTACATCGCCCATATCGAGGGCACGCCGATCGAGGACATGGTGGCCACCGCCGCGCGTCTCGCCGGCGAGGGCTACCCGGTAATGCCGCACTTCCCGGCCCGGATCATCAAGGACAAGGCCACGCTGGCCGACTGGATCGCCCGCTACCAGGGCGAGGCCGGGGTCGACCAGGCGCTCCTTCTCGCCGGTGGCGTCGCCGCGCCGCACGGCGAGTTCCACGCCTCGATCGAGCTCATGGAGACCGGGCTGTTCGACGGCTTCAAGCGCCTGCACGTCGCCGGCCACCCCGAGGGCAACCGCGACATCGACCCCGACGGGTCCGACAAGAACGTCATGGAAGCGCTTCGCTGGAAACAGAAATTCTCCGAAACGACCGATGCCGAGATGGCGCTCGCCACGCAGTTCTGTTTCGAGGCGAAGCCGGTCATCGCCTGGGCCGACCGACTGATGGCCGAGGGGATCAAGCTGCCGATCCACATCGGCGTCGCCGGTCCGGCGAAGCTGCAGACGATGCTGAAATTCGCCATCGCCTGCGGCGTCGGCCCGAGCCTGCGCGTGCTCCAGAGGCGCGCCAAGGACGTCACCAAGCTGGTGCTTCCCTTCGAGCCGACCGAGATCGTCACCGACCTCGCCCGCCACAAGGCCGCGCACCCCGATTTCCTGATCGAGCGTGTCCACATCTTCCCGCTCGGCGGAATCAAGACCTCCGCCGACTGGGCGATCGCCCATGGCGGCCGCTCCGCCATTCCCGCCGCCCAAGCCTAAGGACCACCCATGACCCGCACCGTCCTCGAATCGAAGTCGAAAACCGTCGTCATCGGCTTCGACGAGCCGTTCTGCGTGATCGGCGAGCGCATCAATCCCACGGGGCGCAAGAAGCTCAACGTGGAACTCGAGGCGGGCGACTTCTCGACGATCGAGAAGGACGCGATCGAACAGGTCGCCTGCGGTGCCACCGTGCTCGATGTGAACTCCGGCGCGGTGTTCTCGAACAAGATGGCCGAAGACCCGCGCTACGCCGACAACAACTTCGTCGAGCCGCCGCTGATGCGCGAGCTTGTCACCCGCGTGCAGGCCCTGGTCAACGTGCCGCTCAGCATCGACAGCTCGGTCCCCGAGGCGCTGAAGGCCGGGCTCGAGGCGGCCGAAGGGCGCCCGCTGGTCAATTCGGTGACCGGCGAGGAGGAGCGGCTCGAGGTCGTGCTGCCGCTCGTGAAGAAGTACAACGTCCCCGTGGTGGCGATCTCGAATGACGAGACCGGGATCAGCGAGGACCCGGACGTCCGTTTCGCCGTGGCCAAGAAGATCGTCGAGCGCGCCGCCGATTTCGGCATCCCGGCCCACGACATCGTCGTCGATCCGCTGGTGATGCCGGTGGGCGCGATGGGCTCGGCCGGCCAGCAGGTCTTCACCCTGGTCCGGCGTCTCCGCGACGAGCTTGGCGTCAACACCACCTGCGGCGCGTCGAACATCTCCTTCGGCCTGCCGCACCGCCACGGAATCAACGGGGCCTTCCTGCCGATGGCGATCAGCGCCGGCATGACCTCGGCGATCATGAACCCGGTCCGTTTGCAGGAGATGGAGGCGATCCGCGCCGCCAACTTCCTGATGAACCACGACCCCAACGGCGGCGAGTGGATCAAGTTCAGCCGGATCGTCGACGCGGTTGCTGCGGGGCAGAGCTTTCCCGAAGCCTCCGCGGCGGCGATGGCCGCCGGTGGCGGCCGCGGCGGCCGCGAGGGGCGCCGCCGGCGGGGCTAAGGCGGGCGGACGCCGGCCAGCACCGGACTTGCCGCGGAGCGCAAGGTGGCTCGGTATCTTGCTGAAGACACAGGCATTCCTTGGGGGTGGGCCGTGTTCCTCCCGGGCGCTTCCGCTGCCGCCTGCGCGACCGGTGGCGGGCGTCGAGACTGGGCCTTTCCCGCGATGCACCACGGTGCTAGAAGGCGCGCAAACAAGTTGAGGCCATGAGCAGGCTCACCGCACTTCTTGCCGCGCTGGCGATCGTCTTCGCCGCGATCCCGGCGCTTGGCGCCGAGGGGCTTTCCGCCCGTGCCCGGCTTCAGCCGTCCGCATCGGGCGTGATCGATGCCGGCGACGGTCTCCTGCTTGCCCTGGGACTCACCCGGCCCGTCCCCTGGCGCGCCTACACGCTGTCCGATCCGCCGCGCCTGGTCATGGATTTCCGGCAGATCGACTGGCGCGGCACCGACGCGGCCACGATTGTCGCGACCGCCCGCGCCACCGGACTGCGCACCGGCACCGTCTCGCCGGGCTGGTCGCGACTCGTGCTCGATCTCTCGGGGCCCTTCGCGGTGACCTCTGCCGGGATGAAGACCAAGGGGCCAGCCGGAGTTGCCAGCATCGAAGTGCGGCTTGATCCCGTGCCCGAGGACCGGTTCCGCACGCTTTCCGGAGTGGCTGACGGGTCGGAGTGGGACATGGATGCCGCCGCCGCCGCGCCACCGGCGCCGCGGGGCGAGGGACCGCTCACCGTGGTGCTCGATCCGGGCCATGGCGGCATCGATCCGGGGGCGGAGAGCGGTGATATTGTGGAAGCCGCGCTGATGCTGGCCTTTGCCCGCGAGCTCGAAGCGGCGCTGATGGGCGCCGGCTTCCGGGTAGCGCTGACGCGCACCGAGGACGTGTTCGTACCGCTCGACACCCGCATGACCCGCGCCCGGGCGGCTAGGGCGGACGTGTTCCTCTCGCTCCACGCCGACGCCCTGGCCGAAGGCCGCGCCACCGGTGCGACCGTCTACACGCTGTCGGAGACCGCCTCGGACGAGGCGGCCGCCGCGCTGGCCGAGCGCCACGATCGGGCGGACCTGCTCGCCGGCGTGGACCTCAGCGGCCAGGACGACGTCATCGCCGGGGTGCTGATGGAGATCGCCCGGCTCGACACCCAGCCACGGTCCGAGGCGCTGGCCGATGCCATCGTCGAGGGTCTTGCCCAAAGCGTCGGCGGGCTCCACAAGCGGCCCCGCCTCGCGGCCGGGTTATCTGTGCTGCGTGCGCCCGACATCCCCTCGGTGCTGATCGAGCTCGGCTTTCTCTCGTCGGAGGCCGACCGCGACCGCCTGACCTCGCCCGAGTGGCGTGCCCGCGCGATCGCGGGCATCGTCGCCGCGCTACGATCCTGGACAGCGGCCGACGCGGCGCGGGGCGTGCTTGTTCGGCGCTAGGGCCGTTGCGCCGGGCGATGGGTCCGGGTCGGCGACCCTGCGGCAAGCTGCCGATCCCGTGCCCTTTCTTTTGACCCGCCCACGCGCGCGCCCTATATAGCGGACCTACGCCGGCAGGACGCGCCCATGCTTCGCTTCGTTGTCTCCTTCTTCGGGGCCATCTTCACCCTGGTCACGCTCGGCGCCTTCGCCGTGGCGCTG
>JBFKAV010000042.1:0-22471 GCA_041621405.1 Paracoccaceae bacterium | reverse complement strand
GGTGCGCGAGGCCGACGCGGCGGTGGGCGGGCTCCGGGCGCTGCCCGTGGCCGAGGCCACCGAGGCGGCATTGGCGACCGCGCGCGAGCACTGGCCCGCTGCGTTCTTCACCGACATGAAGGCCGGCTCCAGCCCCGGCGTACTCGAGGACGCGACCTACTTCGCCTTCGACCAGGTGATCTTCACCCATGCCGGCGTGCCGGATGACGTAGTCTACGCGGTCGCGAAGGCGATCCACGAGGGCAAGGAGACGATGGCCGGCACCTTCCCGCCCTTTGGTGCCTTCGATCCGATGAAGATGCACGGCGAGCCGCTGGCGGCCGAGTTCCACCCCGGCGCGCTGAAGTTCTTCGCCGAGAACGGCATGTGAGACCGGCGTGACTGGGCGGACGGACGAGGCCGCGCACCGGCGCGGGGGCCTTCCCGCGCCCGCCGCGCGGCGGATCGCCGACGCGCTGGCGGTGGCGATGATGCTCCTCGCCATCGCCTGGGCGGTGCAGCTGCCGCGGATCCTGAACCTCGGCTTCTATCCACAGCAGTACTTCGCGGCGATCCTCGCGCTCGTCCTTCCCATCGCCTACCTCACGGTTCCCGCGCGGCGGGGCGCCCGGCGCCCCGTCGTGCCGTGGCTCGACGTCGCGCTGGCGGCGCTCGGCTTCGCCATCGTCGGATGGTTCGCCTGGAGCTACCCCGACCTGGTGCTGAAGATTTTCTTGCGGCCGCCCGAGGTCTGGGTGCCCGGAGCGATCGCCTCGCTTCTCGTTCTGGAAGCGCTCCGCCGCGCCACCGGGTGGGCGCTGGTGATCATCATCGCAGTGTTCCTCCTCTATGCGCTTTTCGGCGACATCGTGCCGGGCCGGCTCCAGGGCCGGCCGCAGAACTGGCAGCTGCTCGCGGGCTACATGGCGCTCGATTCGAACGGCATCCTGGGCCTGCCGATCTCGGTCGCGGCGACGGTGGTGATCGCGTTCATCCTCTTCGGAACGCTGCTTGCCGTCACCGGCGGCACGGCGTTCTTCACCGACGCGGCGATGCTGGGGATGGGCCGGTTCCGCGGCGGCTCGATGAAGATCGCGGTCCTCGCCTCGGGGCTTTTCGGCTCGATCTCGGGCTCGGCGGTGGCGAACGTGGTCGGCACCGGGGTCATCACAATCCCGATGATCCGCAAGGACGGCTACCCGGCCCACAAGGCCGGCGCCATCGAGGCGGTGGCCTCGACCGGCGGGCAGCTGATGCCGCCGGTGATGGGCGCCTCGGCTTTCCTGATGGCCGAGTTCCTCTCGGTGCCCTATTCCTCGATCGTGATCGCCGCCCTGGTGCCGGCGATCCTCTACTACGTCGCGCTCTTCATCCAGGCCGACCTCGAGGCGGCGAAGCTCGGGATCGCGCCCCTGCCGAAGGAGGCGATGCCGCCACGCGCCCGGGTGCTGCCTGGCCTCCACTTCGTGCTCCCGTTCGCGATCCTGATCTACGCGCTCTTCGCGCTCCGCTGGCAGCCTGAGATGGCGGCATTGCTGTCGGCCGTGGCGCTTGTTGCCTCCGCGCTGCTGGTCGGCTATGGCGGCGCCCGCCCGAGGCCGCTGGCGCTTCTGGGCTCGCTCGCCACGACCGGCCACGCGGTGGTCGAGATCATCCTGATTTCGGCAGCTTCGGGGATGGTGATCGGTGTCCTCAACATCACCGGGCTGTCGTTCAACCTCACCTACCTCCTGGTGCAGATCGGCGGCGGCAGCGTGATCGTTCTCCTCGCGCTATCGGCGGTGGTGTGCATCATCCTCGGCATGGGCCTGCCGACGCTCGGGGTCTACGTGCTCCTCGCCGCGCTGGTGGCGCCGGCGCTGGTGCAGCTCGGGATCGAGCCCATCGCGGCGCATCTCTACGTGCTCTACTTCGGCATGATGTCGATGATCACACCGCCGATTGCGCTGGCGGCCTTCGCCGCGGCGGCGATCGCCAAGGCGAACCCGATGGCCACCGGCTGGGCGGCGGTGAAGTTCGGCTGGTCGGCTTACGTGATCCCGGTGCTCTTCGTGTTTTCGCCGACGCTCCTGATCATCGGCGCTCCGGGCGAGATCGCGCTGGCCGTGCTCACCGCGACGATGGGTGTCTGGCTCGTCTCGGCCGCGATCGCGGGATACTTCTCCGCCGCGCTTTCGGCGCCGATGCGGCTAGGATTCGCGGTAACAGGGCTGATGGCGCTGATCCCGGCCGGAGCCTTCGCCGGCGCGATCTGGACCGACCTCGCGGGCGTCGCGGGCGGCGTCTTGCTGATGGCGGCCGAGCTCGTGCGGTCCCGGCGCCGCAAAGGAGCGCCCGCATGAGCCGGGGCGGAGGAAGCGGCGGCGGCAGCGGCGAGCGCCTGATGGCGATCTTCGACCTTTTCACCGAGGAGCGCCCTGGCATGACCTCGCAGGAGCTGATGCAGCGCCTCGGCTACTCGCGGCCCACGCTCTACCGCTACCTGAAGCTCCTGAAGGACGCGGGCTTCCTGATGGCGCTGCCCGGTGGCGGCTTCGCCATCGGCCCACGGGTCGTCGAGCTCGACTACCTGATGCGCCGCGCCGATTCGATGGTCGAGGCCGCGCGCCCCCATCTCGCCGAGCTTGCCGGGCGGTTCCCGGGTACGGTGTTCCTGGCCCGCTGGTACGGCACCAAGCTGCTCTGCGTCGCCTCGGAGACGCGCGATCCCGCGCCACGCTCGAGCTACCCGCGCGGGCGGCCGATGCCGCTTTTTCGCGGCGCTGCGGCCAAGGCGATCCTCGCCCATCTTCCGCGGCGGCAGCAACTGCGGCTGATCGCGGACCATTCCGCGGACCTGGCCGCGACCGGGCTCGGCGACGGCGAGGAAGAAGCGCTGCGGGCCTTGCGCGCGATCCGGCGGGCGGGCCACGCACGCGCCCATGGCGAGGTGACGCCGGGGCTCGTCGGCACGGCGGCGGCGATCCTCGACGCCGCGCGCATGCCGCTCGCGGCGCTCTGCCTCAGCATGCCGGAAGAGGCGCATGCCGCGCTCGACGGCGAGGCGCTGGCCGAAGCGATCGGAGCCGCCGCGGCCGCGATCGCCCAGGCCATCGACGCTGACGAAACTTACCCACCGCAAGACCTCCCCGACCTCGCGGAGACCCGCCAATGAAGAAGATCGACATCTTCAACCACATCTGGCCGAAGCCGTTCTTCGATGCCCTCATCGCCCATATCGGCACGATGACCGACATTACCCAACGCTCCGGCGCTGTGCCGATGATGACCGACCTCGACCGGCGCTTCGAGGTGATGGACATGTTCGGGCCCGATTACCGGCAGGTGCTGTCGCTCGCCTCGCCGCCTCTGGAGAAGCTCGCGGGGCCGGAGAAGGCGCTGGAGCTGTCGCGGATCGGCTCCGACAGCATGGCCGAGCTCTGCGCCAGGCATTCCGACCGCTTCCCCGGCTTCATCGGTACCGCGCCGATGAACGACATGGCTGCCTGCGTCGCCGAATGCCGCCGCGCCGTCGAAGAGCTCGGCGCGTCCGGCATGCAGATCTTCACCAACGTCGGCGGCAAGCCGCTCGACCTCCCCGAGTTCGAGCCATTCTTCGATTACATGGCGGCGGCGGGAAAGCCGGTCTGGCTGCACCCGGCGCGGGGGGCGAGTTTTCCCGACTACCTGACCGAGACGCAGTCGGAATACGAGATCTGGTGGACCTTCGGGTGGCCCTACGAGACCTCGGCGGCGATGGCGCGGATGGTATTCTCGCGGCTCTTCGACAAGTACCCCGGGCTCAAGGTCATCACCCACCACGCCGGCGGCATGGTGCCCTTCTTCGAAGGCCGCGTCGGCCCCGGTTGGGACCAGATGGGCGCGCGCACCACCGACCGCGACCTCGCCGCCGTGCGCAAGGCGCTGAAGCGGCCGCATCTGGAGTACTTCAAGGAGTTCTACGCCGACACCGCGACCTTCGGCTCGGCCAGCGCGATCCGGCACGCGATCGAGTTCTTCGGAGAGGACCGAGTGCTGTTCGCCTCCGACGCCCCGTTCGACCCCGAGGGGGGGCCGATGTACATCCGCGAGACGATGCGGATCCTAGACGGGATGGACATCCCCGAGGCGCAGCGGCGGAAAGTCTACCAGGACAATGCCGTGGCGCTGCTCGGGCTGAAGCCATGAGAGGGGGCCCGATGAACGATGTTGCAAGGCACTACATCTCGGGCGATTGGCGCGACGAGGGCGCAGCCCCGGCCGAAAGCACCAATCCGGCCGACGGCTCGGTCCTGGGCCGGTTCGTCCCCGGAAGCCGCGCGCTGGCCGATGAGGCGGCCGAGAGTGCGCGGGAGACCTTCGATGAGGGCACCTGGGCGATTTCACCGCGGCTGCGGGCGCAGGCGCTCTATGAGATCGCCGACCGGATCGCGGCGGCGAAGGAGGAGATTGCCGATCTGGTGGTGGCCGAGAACGGCAAGCTCCGCTCCGAGGCGCTGGGCGAGACGATGGGGGCGATCTCCGAGGCGCGCTACTACGCCGGCCTCGCCCGCGCGATCCGCGGCACGATGCAGGAGATCGCGCCGGGCAGCCTCTCGCTCTTCCAGCGCGAGCCCGCGGGCGTCGCCGGCATCATCGTGCCTTGGAACGCGCCGGTCACCCTGCTGCTCCGCTCGCTCGCGCCGGCGCTCGCGGCAGGCTGCACCACCGTGATCAAGCCCGCTGCCCAGACGCCGCTCGTCCACGCCCGGATCATGCGGTGCCTCGCCGAATGCCCGACGCTGCCGGCCGGCGTCGTCAACTCGGTCAACGAGAACGGGACCGAGGTCGGCGAGGCCATCGTCGCCTCGCCGGACGTCGACGTCATCAGCTTCACCGGCTCCAGCCGCACCGGCAAGAAGATCATGGAAGGCGCCGCCAAGACGCTGAAGCGCGTCGGCCTCGAGCTTGGCGGCAAGGCGCCGGCGGTGATCTTCGAAGATGCAGATCTCGACAACGCCTCCAGGGAACTGACCCACGGCTCGCTCAACATGGCCGGCCAGATCTGCGTCGCCGCGGCCCGGTTCCTGGTCCATGAAAGCGTCGCCTGGGCGTTCGAGGAGCGGATGGTCGCGGCCTACCGCAAGGTGAAGGTCGGCCCCGGCGACGATCCGAAAAGCGAGATGGGATCGCTGATCGACCTCCCCAGCCAGCAGCGCCTGATGCGCCTGATCGAGCAGGCGGGCGACGAAGGCGAGTTGCTCCTCCGGGGCAGGCCGCTCGCGAAAGGCGCGTTCCTGACGCCGACGCTGTTCCGGATCGAGGACGTCCGCTCGCCGCTGGTGCAGGAGGAGCTCTTCGGTCCGATCGTCTCGCTCGAGACCTTCGCCGACGAGGCGGAGGCCGTCGCAAAGGCCAACGCGACCGCCTACGGGCTCGCCGCCTCGGTCCATACTCAGGATGTCGCCCGCGCCATGCGGGTCAGCCGGGCGATCCGCGCCGGTACCGTCTGGATCAACTCGCACCTGCGGCTCTTTGCCGAAGCCGAAACCGGCGGCTACGGCCAATCGGGACTTGGGCGCCTCCACGGCATCGAGGGGCTCCACGATTTCCTCGAGACCAAGCACGTCTATCTCGAGCCGGGAACGGTCTGAGGGGCGGGCATGGAGGTCACGCACGAGGTGGTGATCGTCGGCGGCGGCCCAGTGGGCATGGGGCTCGCGATCGATCTCGGCCAGCGCGGCGTCTCGGTCGCCGTCGTCGAGCGCCACGCCGAGCCGCAGCCGATCCCGAAGGGCCAGAACCTTACCCAGCGCACGTTGGAGCACATCGACGCCTGGGGCTGCGAGCCCGAGATGCGCGCGGCCCGCCTGATGCCGCGGGGAGTGGCCAACGGCGGGCTCGTCACCTACGGCACGCTTCTCTCCGACTACGCCTACGAGTGGCTGCCGCGCGAGAGCGTGCAGCCCTACTACGGACAGTCGGTCGACCGGATGCCCCAGTACTGCACCGAACGGGTGCTCAGGGGGAGGGCCGCGGAGCTCGCCAGCGTCGAGCTCCTCTACGGCTGGAGCTTCGAGGCCATGACAGCGGATGCTCGGGGCGTCAGCGTGGAGATCGATGCGGAGGGGCAGCGGAAGACGCTCCGCGGCCGCTACCTCGCGGGCTGCGATGGCAGCCGGTCGTCGGTGCGCAAGGCCGCCGGGATCGCCCAGACCCGCTCCGAGCACGACCGTAAGATGGTGCTCCTCGTGTTCCGTTCGCACGAACTCCACGATCTTCTTGGCGAATGCTATGAGCCGCGCGCCTTCTACAACGCGCTGGTGCCCGAGCTCGACGGCTACTGGAACTTCCTCGGCCGGGTGGACGCCGACACCGAGTGGTTCTACCACGCCCCGGTTCCCGAGGAGACGACACGGGGAAACACCGATTTCGCAGCGCTCCTGCACAAGGCGGTGGGCCGGCCGTTCTCGCTCGAGATCACCCATGTCGGCTTCTGGGACCTGCGCGTCGCGCTTGCCGACCGCTACCGGGCGGGCCGCGTGCTGATCGCCGGCGACGCCTGCCACAGCCACCCGCCCTATGGCGGCTACGGGGTGAACACCGGATTCGAGGACGCCCGCAACCTCGGCTGGAAGCTGGCTGCGACCCTGCGGGGCTGGGCCGGCCCGGCGCTCCTCGACAGCTACGATGCCGAGCGCCGGCCCGTCTTCGCCTCTACGGCGAGGGACTTCATCGAGCGCTTCATCCGCGAGGACCGCGCCTTCCTGCGCGACTTCAGCCCCGAGCGCGACCCGGAAGCCTTCGCGCGGGCCTGGTATGCCCGCAACGAGGGCGCCACCGAGGTCTTCGCCTTCGAGCCGAACTACGCGGGCTCGCCGATCACCGGCGGCCCCGGCCGGCCGAGCGCCAAGGGCGACCACCGCTTCGAGGCGCGGGCCGGCCACCACCTCGCCCCCCGCGTGCTCACGGACGGCCGCACGACCTACCAGGCGCTCGGGCCGGGCTTTACGCTTTTCGCCTTCGGCAAGCGCGAAGACGCCGCGGCGTTCGCATTGGCCGCCGAGGCCCTCGGGGTTCCCCTTCAATTCGTTGAGGACAGCTACGAGAGCGAGCGGCGGGACTACGGCGCGCCGCTGATCCTGGTGCGCCCCGACGGTTTCGTCGCCTGGGCCGGCGAAGCAGGCGACGCCGACGCGATCCTCGCCCGCGCCATCGGCGCCGTCAGAGCCGGGTGACCTTGAGCCGCGTCTTGAGGTCGGTCCGGCAGAAGGCGTGGAGGAAGCAGGTCCGCTCCGACACCTCCAGCATCTCGCGCGCGACGTCGTCGGACTCTCGCGTGGTCAGGTGCACGTGGGTCTCGACCGGGTCGGCCTCGCCGGCCCTGCCGGTGCCGCCGGAAGCGCCGCCCAGGGAGAAATGGGTGTCCTGCACTATGGAATAGCTCGGCAGGTCGAGCTTCTCCATCGAGGCCATCCGGCCGAACTGGGTCATGAAGCAGAAGCCGATGCCGGCCGAGATCAGGCTCACCGCATCCGGTGCCCGCCCCTTGCCGCCGGCGGCCCCGGATTCCTCGCTGAGGAAGCGGAAGATGCTGCCATGCGGGCTGTAGAGATGCTGCTCGATCTCCTTCACGCCGTCCTCCCGGAGCGTGCAGATCGCCGCCGGGTTGAGCGTGCGGTCCTGCTCGTCGGTGAGGCTGGAGGCCGCGGCGGATGTTCCGCCGGCGACCTCCTTCCTAGGCGTCAGCCCGAGGCGCTCGATCAGCGTGAGCTCGCCGGGTGCCGGGATCGGGGCCTCGCCCTCGGGGTCCATCACCACCGGCGCGCCAAGCGCCTTGGCCGCGTCGATCGGAACCTCCCGGCCGTTCCGGGTGAGCGTGAAAAGGCTCGGCAGCCGGCCGCGCATCAAACCGTTCAGCGGCGAGGCGTGCACCGCGTTCATGAGCATCTCGTTCAGCGCGCCGTCCTCGAGGTCGCACTCGACCTCCACTTCAATCTCCACCGGCAGCGCGCCGCCGGTCATGGTCCGCTTCCGCATCGAGCCCTGCATCGTGTAGTAGTTGTTCTGGATCAGCCTTAGCCGGCGCAGCTTGACCCCGTCCCGCGCCGCCATCGCGGTGATCTCGTTCATGTAGCTCGCGATCATGCCCGTGGTCAGAAAGGCCAGCGGGCAGGGCGCCGCGTCGTAGCCGTTGAGATAGGCGCCCTCGTCCGAAACCAGCCGCCAGACCAGCCCCGAGCGGGCCGAGACGACCAGCGCCTCCTTCTGGAAACCCGAGAGCGACCGAACCCATGTCCGCACCGCGTCGCCCCGGCGCAGGGCCGGCGGCGGAAGCCCGATCGCATCGGGATTCGCCACCCGGAAGAACGGCGCGACGCCGCTTTCGGCGATGATGTTCTCTCCCAGCTTCATCTCGGAAACTCCTTTTCGGGCCTCGTTCCCGGCCGCCGAGGCGGGCAGGGGGCGGCGCACGCTGCCCCGGGGCTGTTTGCGGCGCGCCCGTCGGCTCTTCCCAATGAAACCAGATCGGGCGCCGAAGGCGAAGCGAAATCCCGCGGCGCCGCGCCCGATGCCCTCGACAGGCGGGCCTTCGTGGCCGATCCTGCGGCCATGGTCTCTGGCGCCCTACATGGCCTTACCCCTTCCGGCAGCGACGATTGCGTCGCCACGGCGCTGGGTGCTGCGGAATGACAAGCGCGCCAGAGTTGGGTCGGCTCGCGGGAAAGGCCTGCATCGTCACCGGCGGTGCCAGGGGGCTCGGGCTCGAATTCGTCAAGGCGCTCATCGGCGAGGGCGCAGGCGTGCTCGCCGCCGACATCGCAGACGGCGCCGACGCCGAGGCAGCAGGCGCGGCCTTCCTGGCGGCCGACATCTCCCAACCCGGCGCGGCGGAGCGGATCGCGGCGGCCTGCCTCGAGCGCTTCAGCGCGATCCACGTGCTCGTCAACAACGCCGCGATCTTCGCAGCCCTGCCGCTCGCCCGTTACGACGAGATCGAACCCGAGCTCTGGGAGAAGGTGATGGCGGTCAACGTCACCGGCACCTTCCGCATGATCCGCGCCGTCGGCCCGCAGATGGAGGCGCAGGGCGCCGGCAAGATCGTCAACGTCAGCTCAGGCACCGTCTACAAGGGCATGCCGGGGATGCTGCACTATATCGCCTCGAAGGGCGCCATCCACGCGATGACCCGGGCGCTGTCGCGCGAGCTCGGGCCGCGCGGCATCTGCGTCAACAACCTCGCGCCGGGGCTGACGATGTCGTCGAGTGTGATGGCCAATCGCGCCCATGTCGAGGCGGCGCGCGAGAAGGTCATCGCCACGCGCGCGATCCAGCGCGACGGGCTGCCCGAGGACCTGATCGGCGCGCTGATCTTTCTCTGCTCGGCGGAGAGCGACTTCGTGACCGGACAGACGATCGCCGTCGACGGCGGCTCGATCAACACGTGAGGCCGCTTGCGCAACGGCTTCGGGCCACGGCGGTGGATCCGGCTGCGGGCAAGACCCGGGCGCCCGGCCGCGGCTTCCGCGACAGTTCGGCTTGGCTGGCTTCGTGCAAATTGCTAAAGCCGTTGGACCACAAGTCCAGAAACACCGAACGCGGGAACGGACAATGGCCGAGGGGGGCAGTCTACTCATCTTCATAGCGCTACTGCCCTTCATCGGGGCACTGGTGCCCGGCCTGATGATCCGGGCCGGCCGGAACGCCTGCGCAACCTTCACTGCGGTCCCGACCGCGCTCGCGCTGACGATGCTCCTGGTGCTCGCGCCGGCGGTCATGCGGGGCGAGGTGATCCAGGCCGACGTGGACTGGCTGCCGCAGCTCGGCCTCTCCGCCTCGTTCTTCCTCGACGGCCTGGGTCTGCTCTTCGCAGGCATGATCCTGGGCATGGGGCTCCTGATCACGCTCTACGCCCGGTTCTACCTCTCGGGCGAGGATCCGATGGGGCAGTTCTACACCTACCTGCTGCTGTTCCAGGGCGCGATGCTGGGCATCGTGATCTCCAACAACATCCTGCTCCTGCTGGTCTTCTGGGAGCTGACGAGCCTCTCGTCGTTCCTGCTGATCGGCTACTGGAAGCACCTGCCGGAAGGGCGCCAGGGCGCGCGAATGGCGCTGGCGGTGACCGGCTCGGGCGGGCTGGCGATGATCGCGGGAATGCTGATCCTCGGCCAGATCGTCGGCAGCTACGATCTGACCGACATCCTCAGCGAAGGCGAGGCGATCCGGGCGTCCGAGTGGTACCTGCCCGCCCTGATCCTCATCCTGCTCGGCGCCTTCACTAAGTCGGCGCAGTTCCCGTTCCATTTCTGGCTGCCGCACGCCATGGCCGCACCGACGCCGGTCTCAGCCTACCTGCACTCGGCGACCATGGTGAAGGCTGGCGTCTTCCTGATGGCCCGGATGTGGCCGGTGCTCGCCGGCACCGACGCCTGGTTCTACATCGTCGCCACGACCGGGCTCGTCACCATGGTGCTCGGCGCGCTGATCGCGCTCTTCAAGGACGACCTCAAGGCGCTGCTCGCCTTCTCGACCGTCAGCCACCTTGGGCTCTTGACGATGCTGCTCGGCTTCGGCACCAAGCTCGCGGCCATCGTGGCGGTGTTCCACATCATTAACCACCTGACCTTCAAGGCCGCGCTCTTCATGATCGCGGGCATCGTCGACCACGAGGCGCACAGCCGCGACATCAAGCGCCTGGGCGGGCTGAGGACGCTGATGCCGGCGACCTTCCTGGTTGGTACGGTCTCGGCGCTGTCGATGGCGGGGATCCCGCTCTTCAACGGGTTCTTGTCCAAGGAGATGATGCTGGAAGAGGCGGCGCATACCGACTGGGCCGGAAGCCACCTGGCCGTGCCGGTGCTGGCGACGCTGGGCGCGCTCTTGTCGGTTGCCTATTCCTTCAGATTCATCGCCCATGTCTTCCTCGGCCCGGTGCGCGACGATTATCCCGCGAAGCCGCATGACCCGCCCGCCGGCATGCTGGCATCGCCGGCGCTCCTGTCGGTCATGGTGGTGGTCATCGGCATCATGCCGGCCGCGGTCGTAGGGCCGCTGGTTGCGGTGGTCGGCGGCGCCGTCATCGGCGGCGGCGAGCTGCCCTACTATTCGCTCAAACTCTGGCATGGCTTCACGCCCGCGCTCTTCATGTCGATCATCGCCGTGGCCGGCGGCCTGGCGCTGCTCTGGGTGCACCGGCCGCTCGACCGGGCCTGGATCGCGGCGCCGCGGCCCGAGGCGAAGGCGATCTTCGAGGGGCTCCTCGAGGCCGCCGCGGCCGCCTCGCGCAGGATCACTGAGGCGACGCACAACGGCGCGATCAGCCGCTACCTGGCGATCTTCGTGGCCGCCACCGTGGTCTTGGGCTTCGAGGCCTGGTCCGGCGGAGGTATGCCGGCGCGCACCCGCGACCTGCTGCCGGTGGCCCCCGTGGTCGCGGTCGGGTGGGTCCTGCTGCTGGTGGCGGTCGCGTCGGTCGTCGTCATGCACCGCCACCGCTTCCGGGCCCTGGTCCTGATCGGGATCATCGGGCTGATGATCTCTGCCGGCTTCGTCTTCATGTCCGCCCCGGACCTGGCGCTGACCCAGATCTCGGTCGAGACGGTGACGATCATGCTGCTTCTCCTGGCGCTGCACTTCATGCCGAAGCGGACGCCGGCGGAAAGCGGTGTCGCCCTGCGCCTGCGCGACGCCGTCCTTGCCCTCGCGGCGGGCGGCGGCGTCGCGGCGCTGGCCTATGCCTTCCTGCTGCGCGACGTCGACACGATCTCGGACTATCACCTCGCGAATTCCTACGAGGGCGGCGGCGGCACAAACGTCGTCAACGTGATCCTGGTCGATTTCCGCGGCTACGACACCTATGGCGAAATCATCGTGCTGGGCATCGCCGGGCTGATCATCTTCGCCCTGATGGAGGCGCTGCTGCAGGGCCCGGCGTCGCGGCGGCTGCGCAACACCGATTATTCGCAGGACCGATCCCGCGACCGGCACCCGCTGATGATGGTGGTCGCGACGCGGGTGATGATGCCGATCGCCGCGATGGTCGGCATCTACATCTTCCTGCGCGGCCACAATCAGCCCGGCGGCGGCTTCGTTGCCGGACTGGTGATCTCGATCGCGCTCCTGATGCAATACATGGCGTCGGGCTTCGCCTGGGCGCAGGCGCGGCAGCGCATCGAGTATCATACCATGATCGGCATCGGCGTCGTCGTCGCCGGGCTGACGGGCGCCGGGGCCTGGCTGGCCGGCAGGCCGTTCCTGACCAGCGCCTACGGCTACGTCCATCTGCCGCCCATCGAAGAATTCGAGCTGGCCACCGCGGCGCTCTTCGACCTCGGAGTGTTCCTCACCGTGCTCGGCGCGGTCATGCTGATGCTCTACAGCCTGTCGCGGATCGCACGCTACGCCGGGGAGACGGTGAACGTCGAGCCGATGGACTACGACCCGTCGGAACGGGTCCAGGAACTCGAGGGGGGCGGCTGAGATGGAGTTCGTCGTCGCCAGTTCGGTGGGCGTGCTGACGGCCGGCGGGGTCTATCTCATCCTGCGGCTTCGGGCGTTTCCGGTCATCCTCGGCCTCGCCCTTCTTTCCTACGCCGTCAACGTCTTCCTGTTCGCCTCCGGTCGGCTGGCCATCGACATGCCGCCGATCCTGTCGAAATACGGCGGCGCGAGCTATACCGACCCGCTGCCACAGGCCCTGGTGCTGACCGCCATCGTGATCTCCTTCGGGATGACGGCCGTGCTCGTGATGGTCGCGCTCGGCGCCTATCTCGAGGCCGAGAGCGACCGCATCGACATGGACCGCCTCGGCTCGGAGACCGAGGACAAGGAGCCGTCGGAATGAACCACTGGATCATCGTTCCGGTGGTGCTTCCCGCACTCCTGGCGCCGCTCATTGGCTTCGTGATGCGGCACGACATCACGCTGGCACGGGCGGCGTCCCTGGCCGGGACCGTGGCGCTTGTTGCCGTCGCCATCGGGCTGACGCTGTTGGCTGCCGACGGTGGCGCGCAGGTCTACCGGTTGGGCGACTGGCCGGCGCCCTTCGGAATCGTGCTGGTGCTCGACCGGCTCTCGGCGCTGATGGTGCTCCTCACCGCCGTCCTGGCGCTGATCGTCCTCGTGCATGCGATCGCGACGAACTGGGACGCGCGCGGGCGCCACTTCCACGCCCTCTTCCAGTTTCAGCTGATGGGGATCTGCGGCGCCTTCCTGACCGGCGACATCTTCAACCTGTTCGTCTTCTTCGAGATCTTGCTGATCGCCTCCTACGGGCTGATGATCCATGGCGGCGGGCGCGATCGGATGCGGGCCGGGCTGCAATACGTGGTCTTCAACCTCGCCGGGTCGACCCTGTTCCTCTTCGCGCTCGGCGTCCTCTATGCAAGCACCGGGACGCTCAACATCGCCGATCTCGCCCTGCGCCTGCAGCAGATCCCGGTCGAGAACGCCGCGCTGATCCGGGTCGCGGCGATGCTCCTGATGATCGTCTTCGCGGTGAAGGCCGCGCTCTTCCCGGTGCAGTTCTGGCTGCCGGGGACGTATTCGAACGCGCCGGCGCCGGTGGCCGCGCTCTTCGCGATCATGACTAAGGTCGGGGCCTACGCGATCCTGCGGGTCCACACCATCGTCTTCGGCCCCGACATCGCGGCCACCGACGGTCTGGCGGGAACCTGGCTGTTTCCGGCCGCCATCGTCACAATCGCGGTCGGCGCGCTCGGGGTGCTCGGCGCGAGCCGGCTCGTGCCGCTGATCACCTTCTCCGTGGTGGGATCGATGGGAACGCTGCTGCTGGCCGTCGCCGCGTTCTCGCCTGCGGCCACTACGGCGGCGCTCTACTACTTGGTGCACTCGACCTTCGCCGCCGCGGCTCTGTTCCTAATCGCCGACCTCGTGGTGTCGCGGCGCGAGGCCGATGCGCTCACCACCCTGCCAGCAACGGTACAGAACGGGCTCTTCGCCGCCCTATTCTTCACCGGTGCGATGGGAATGTCCGGCATGCCGCCGCTCAGCGGCTTTCTGGGCAAGCTCCTGGTGCTCGACGCCCTTCGCGCGCCGGGGGCGATTGCCTGGGCATGGAGCGCCGTTCTCGCCGGGTCGCTCGTGACCATCGTCGGCTTCGCCCGCGCTGGCAGCACGCTATTCTGGAAGTCGACCACCGTCGCCGTCGTGGAGGCGGAGGACGCCGAGCCTGTCGCACCGGCGGCGCGTCCCGGGGCCGCGCCGGCCGAGCTCGCGCCGGCGATGGCGGCCTTGGCCATGCTGGTGGTGCTGGCGGCCTTCGCCGGCCCGCTCGCCGGCTTTCTCGACGACACCGCGGCCCAACTCTTCGACCGCGCAGGCTATGTCACCGCCGTCCTCGGCGCGGGCGAGGAGGGCTGAGCCATGCTTGCGCGTCTCGTTCCCCATCCGCTCCTGAGCCTGACCCTGACGGCGGTCTGGCTCGGACTCGTCAACACGATCTCGCTGGGCAACCTCCTGCTCGGTGGCTTCCTGGGGCTCGTCGTTCCGATGATGACCGCAGCCTACTGGCCTAACCGCCCGCGGCTGCGCAAGCCGCTCGTGGTGGCCGAATACGTGCTGATCGTGCTTTTCGACATCATCATGGCCAACGTGCAGGTGGCGATGATCATCCTGTTCCGGCGCAACGAGGAGATCCGGTCGCACTGGATCAATGTGCCCCTGGAGCTGACCTCGGCCGAGGCGATCACCGTGCTGGCCGGGACGATCACGATGACGCCGGGAACGCTGTCGGCCGTGCTCGCGGCCGACGGCGGCAGCATCCTGGTGCATTGCCTGCACACCGACGATCCCGACGGCGTGCGGGATTCGATCAAGCAACGTTACGAACACCGGCTGAAGGAGATCTTCCAGTGATCTACGTCACCCTCACCTTCGCCTTCGGCTGCTTCGGGCTCGGCCTTCTGTTCAATCTGTGGCGCATTGCAAGCGGGCCGGACGCGGCGGATCGCATCCTCGCGCTCGACACGATGGTCATCAACGTGATCGCGCTTCTGATCCTCTACGGCATCTGGAGCGGCACCGCGGTCTACTACGAAGCGGCGATGCTGGTCGCCATGGTCGGTTTCGTCTCCACCGTCGCCTATTGCCGCTTTATCTTGCGCGGCGACATCATCGAGTGAGGCGAGGGTATGGACCTGCTCATCGAGTTCCTGATCTCCTTATTCCTCGTCGTCAGCGGCGTCTTCGGTCTCGTCGGCTCCTTCGGCATGATCAAGCTGCGCAACACGATGCAGCGCCTGCACGCCCCGACGAAATCGACCACCCTCGGCGTCGGCGGCGTGCTGATCGCCTCGATGCTCTACTTCCTCCTGGTCAAGGGCAGTCTCTCGTTCCACGAGCTGCTGATCACGCTGTTCCTGTTCCTGACCGCGCCGATCACCGCGAACTTCATCGCCAAGACCTACATGTGCATGAACGTGCGCCGGACGGAGCTCCCGGAGACCGGCCGGGAGCACGGATGGGCGATCTACGACGCGCCGCCGGAACGGTCGCCGGAAGACTGAAGGGGAGGGCCTCCGGCACCGGAAGTGCGGCCAGGCCCGACCGTCGCGGCGGCTTCAGAGGTTCTCGGGCGTGAGGATCTGGAAATCCAAGGGCGTGCAATCAGGCTCGCGCCCAAGAAGCGCCGATTCCATCGCCCGCGTAACATGGGCCGCGAGCGGCTTCAGCGGCCTGGTGACGATCAAGTCGACGGCGCCGCTCGCGAGCCCTGCGATCGCCGCCGGGCTCTTGTCGTGGCAGATGAAGGCGACGTCCTGCGCCCGGCCGGCTTCCTCCAGCGCGCGGATCACGCCGGCGGCCCCGCCGCCGCAATTGTAGAGCCCGGTAATCCCGGGGCACTTGTGCAGAAGCGCGCTCGCCGCTTCGTAGGCCACCGCTTTGTCGTCGAGGTAGACCAGCGAATCCCTGAGCCGCGCCGCGGGCCGGTACTCGCGCATGTAGCTGCGGAAACCCACTTCCAGCGCCTCGTGACCGAGATAGCGGTGCGAGCCCACGAGGATGCCGATCTCGGCATCGGGTGGGGCGAGCCGTGCCATCGCCCATCCGGCCGTGCGTCCGGCCTTGCGCCCGTCGATCCCGACATAGCCCGTAAGCCCCGGCGCGCCGAGCGGCGAGAGCATCGCGAAGACCGGGACGCCCCTGTCGTGGCAGGCCTTGATCGCCTCGGTCACGAAAGGATGGTCGACCGAGACGACGGCGATCGCGTCCGCCCGTTCGGCGGCGCCAAGGATGGCGTCCTTCAGCCCCTCCGGCGCGAGGCTCTCAACGAAGACGGTCTCGACCGCGGCGCGGATGCCGCGCAGGTCCGCCGCCGCGCGGGCGATCTCCTCGGCCATGGCGCGGTAGAACGACTTGCTCTGCTTCTGCAGGACGAAGCCGAGCCGCTTCTTCGGCGCCATCTCCGCGAGCCGGCGGCGGAGCGTCCCCTGGGCGTAGAAGCCGAGCTCTTCGGCCGCGGCGAGCACCCGCGCCGCCGTGCGCTCGCGCACCTTCGCGCGCGCGTTCAGCACCCGGTCGACCGTCGCCACGCCGACGCCGGCGCGGTCGGCCACGTCCTGAAACGTCACCCTTTCGCCCGCCATCTGATTGCTCCTATCAGATCTCGCTGAGAGTAACTGATAGGATTGATAGAATCGATCACCACGCAATTGACCGAACGCGGTTCGCCTGCTGAAATCAGGGATGTCACCGCCCAAGGAGCGAGACATGCCGAAGGACATGGCCGTCCGCGATTACCGGCTGACCGGCGCGGAGTCCGGACCGAGCTTCGCGCCGGACGAATGGTACACGACCCCGGTGCCGCGGAAGCGGCTGAAGGAGCTGATGCGCCGCCACGACCGTCCGGGGCTGATCAATTACGGCCTCTGGCTCGGCGGCGTGGCGCTGACAGGCACCCTCGTCATCCTCGCCTGGGGCACGTGGTGGGCGCTGCCGGCGGCCTTCCTCTACGGCATCTTCTACGGCGCGGGCGCCGACAGCCGCTGGCATGAGTGCGCCCATGGAACCGTGTTCAAGACCCGCTGGCTCAACGATGTCTTCTATCAGCTCGCCTCGTTCATGGCGCTGAAGAACCCCTATCTCTGGCGCTGGAGCCACACCCGCCACCACACCGACACCATCGTCGTCGGCCGCGACCCGGAGATCGCCTTCCCTCGCCCGCCAAGCCGGCTGGCCTGGGCGCTGAACCTCCTCACGATCAAGGCGGGCTGGATCGAGCTGAGGAAGATGGTGATGCTGGCCGCCGGCCGGCTGACCGAGGACCAGAAGGACTTCCTGATCCCCTCCGAACGGCCCAATGCGTTCTGGGCCGCCCGCGCCCACCTGGCGATCCTGGTTGCAACGGTCGCCACCGCAATTCTTGCGGGCAGCTGGCTGCCCGTCGTGCTGATCGGCACCCCCACGCTCTACGGCTCCTGGCTGCACCACGTGCTGGCAACGACCCAACACGCGGGCCTCGCCGAGGACGTGCCCGACCACCGGCTGAACTCGCGAACCGTCTATCTCAACCCCTTCCTCCGGTTCATCTACTCGAACATGAACTACCACGTGGAGCACCACATGTACCCGATGGTGCCGTTCTACGCACTGCCGGCGCTGCACGAGGAGATCAAGGGCGACTGCCCGCCGGCCTATCCGGGCCTGTGGGCCGCCTACCGCGAGCTGATCCCGGCGGTAAGCCGGCAGCAGCGCGATCCCGGTCACTACGTCGACCGCGAGCCGCTCCTGCCCGAGGGCGCCAATCCGAGCCCGCCCTATGCCCGCCCGATGGCCATGGCAGCCGAATGAGCGGCGGCGCGACGATTGGCCGGGTCTGCCCCGGAGGCCGCAGCAACCGGTGACCGGGAGCTCACCGCCTTTCTGGAGGGACTGAGGCGCTCGTTCCCGGCTGCAAGTCGCGGTTCAACGGCGCACCGGCTTGCGCAATGCGAATGCCGGAGGGCATGGTCGCCAGGGATCGCGGCGTAGTCCAATCCTCAACCGGGGTCGCCCATCGCGGGCGCCCGTCAGAAAGGAATGCAGGGATGAAGCGTGTCGGTGTCGTCGGACTCGGAGACATGGGCTCGGGGATTGCGAAGAACCTCCTGAAGGATGGCTTCGACGTGGCCGGGCTGGATCTCAGCGAGGCGCGGATGGCGGCCTTCCGAGAGATCGGCGGCAGGCCCGCCGCGAACGCCGCCGAGGTCGGGGCCAATGCCGAGGCGGTCTTCGTCATGGTGATGAACGGCGACCAGGCCAAGCAGGTGATCCTCGGCCCCGGCGGTCTGGTCGCCAGCATGGCAAAGGGTGGCGTCGTGCTCCTGACCGCGACGATCAAGCCGAAGGAGGCGCGCGAGATCGGGGCTGCAATGGCGGGCAGCGGGATCGATCTGATCGACAGCCCGGTCTCCGGAGGCTTCCCCGGCGCCCAGGGCGGCACGCTGACGATGATGGCCGCTGGCGCGCCAAAGGTGCTCGACCGGGCGAAGCCGGTGATGGCGGCAGTCTCGAAGACGATCCATCGGGTCGGCACCGAGGCGGGAATGGGCCAGACCGTGAAGGCCTGCCTGCAGTCGCTGATCGGCGCCCAGTTCTCGGCCACCTTCGAGGCCGCCGCGCTTGCCGCCAAGGCCGGTGTGCCGGGGCAGGTGATCCTCGACGTGTTCTCGACCTCCTCGGCCGGCTGCGGGGTGGTCAACAACGCGCTCGAGAAGATCATCGATCGCCGATTCGAGGGCACCGGCAGCCACATCAACACCATGCACAAGGACCTGACGATCTCGATGGGCCTCGGCGAGGAGCTCGGGGTGCCGCTCTTCACCGCCGCCGCGGCCATGCAAATCTTCCACGCCGGCCGGACCAAGTACCCCAGCGGCGACAACTGGGTCTGCACCCGCGTGATCGAGGAGATCGTCGGCGCCGAGCTGCACCGGACGGAGGCCAGGAAGCGATGAACCTCGGCGTCATCTGCGACGGCATCAGCCGCGACCTGCGCCACGCACTCGACGTGATGGACGAGTTCTCGCTCACCCATGCCGAGCTGCAATTCGTCGGCGAAAAGGAGGTGGGCGACCACACCGCCCAGGAGATCGCCGAGATCGACAAGCTCCTGCGCGACCGCGGCAAGCCCGTCTCATGCCTCTCGCGCCACGTCTTCGCCGGCATGACCACCACGAACGCGCCGGGCGACGCGCTCCACACCAAGCACATGGACGCGCTGAAGCGGGTGATCGGCATGGCGCAGGTCGTGGGCTCGCCGCTCGTCAGGATCATGACCAACAAGAAGGAGCAGATCCTCTGGGGCCGGAACGGCGCCGAGAAGTGGAACGTCGCTCACGGCGCCTGGGACAAGACGCTCGAGCTGATCGCGCCCGCGGTGGAGCTGGCGCGCGCCGAGGGCGTGACGCTGGTGGTCGAGACCGGCAACGGCACGATGGTGAACTCCTGCTACACCGGGCGGAAGCTCATCGATGACCTTGGCGCCATGGCCGTGCTCAAGGTGCTCTGGGATCCGGCCAACAACTGCTGGTGCCACGAACGCGCCTGGCCCGACGGCTACAAGGAGCTGAAGGGCGGCTATCTCGGCCACATCCACATCAAGGACGTGCAGGTCGACACGCCGAGGGCGACGCTCGAGGTCAGGCGGATGGGCGAGGGCCAGCTCGCCGACCAGTTCCAGCCCATCGCCGATGCGCTCCGCGCCGATGGCTACGAGGGCGCGATCAGCTTCGAGAGCGTCTACCATCCGGGTAACGGCAGCTTCGAGGACGGCTTCCGGCTCTGCATCGACCGCTTCAAGGCGATCTTCGGCTAGGCTGCACGAGCCGCCGGCCGTGACCTCGCCGCGTCAGTCGACGGTGGCGGTTTCGGCGAGCAGCTCGCGGACGCGGGGGATGACGCGCTCGCCGTAGAGCCGGATGCAGTCCAGAAGCTCTCCATGCGGCATCGGGCCGATCGAGTACTTCAGGTCGAACCGCTCGACCCCGAGCGCGCGCACGGTGCGGGCGATCTTCCGCGCCACCGTTTCGGGCGAGCCGACGAAGAGCGCGCCATGGGCGACCTCGCCGAGGAAGCGCTCCTTAGTCACGGGCGGCCAGCCGCGTTCGCGGCCGATGCGGCCGAACATGTCGGCGTAATGCGGCCAGAGCGCCTCTTGCGCCGCCTCGTCAGTCTCGGCGACGAAGCCGGGGGAATGCACGCCGATCGGCCGCGGGCTCTTCCCGAGCTGCTGACAGGCGCGGTGGTAGAGGTCGACGAAGGGTCTGAACCGTGCCGGATCGCCGCCGATGATCGCCAGCATCAGCTGCAGGTCGTGGCGGACGACGCGGACCACCGATTCCGGGCTGCCGCCGACGCCGACCCAGGTGACGAGCCCCTTGGGGCCGAGCGGCGGGTAGACCTTCGCGTTCCGCAACGGGGCGCGGGTCTCTCCCTGCCAGGTCACCGAGCTTTCGCCGAGGAGCCGCGCGAAGATGTCGAGCCGTTCCTCGAACAGCCGGTCGTAGTCAGAGAGATCGTAGCCAAAGAGCGCATAGCTCTCGGTGAAGGAGCCGCGGCCCAGGATCGCCTCGGCGCGGCCGCTCGACACCGCGTCCAGCGTGGAGAAGCGCTGGAACACGCGCACGGGATCGTCGGTGGAGAGCACCGTGACCGCGGTGCCGAGGCGGATCCGGCTCGTGCGCCCGGCGATGGCGGCCAACACGATCTCGGGGGCCGAGATCGAAAAGTCGGGGCGGTGGTGCTCGCCCAGGCCAATGAAGTCGATCCCGAGCTCGTCGGCCAGCACCGCCTCCTCGACCACGTCGCGCAAGACCTGGTCCATGCGCTTGAGCTTTCCGTCCAGGCCGAGGCTGACGTCGCCGAAGGTGTCGAGACCGAGGGAGAGGGGGGTCATCGCGTACTCGCGGGTTTGGGGGCGCTGTCAGGCCAGCTAGGCGAGGCGCCGGCCCGCGTAAAGGGGTGGCGACGCACAGGGCGATGTGCGATGTCCGATGGAGGAAGCCACAGGCCTGCCGGGCGCGCCCGGGCGCTCGCTCGAAGGGCAGGAGCGAATCTGCAGATGAGCCAGCCTACGAACCCCTCATTCGATCTCGCGCATCTTGGCCATGTCGAGGTCTATACCGACAGGTTCGACGAGAGCCTCGACTTCTTCACCCGCGTCTACGGGCTGAAGCTTTCGGGCCAGGACGAGACTTCGGCCTACCTGCGCGCCTGGGACGACTACGAGTTCCACTCGCTTAAGCTCACCCGCCATCACACCACTGGCGTCGGCCACATCGCCTACCGCGCCGCCAGCCCGGAGGCGCTTGAGCGGCGGGTGAAGGCAATCGAGGCCTCGGGCTTCAAGGCCCACGGCTGGACCGACGGCGACATGGGCCATGGCCCGGCCTTCCGCTTCGAGGACCCCTTCGGCCATGTCTTCGAGATCTACTGGGAGACAAAGCGCCCCGCGGGCGGCGAGGCCGACCGCCCGGCCCTGAAGAACATGGCGTCGAAGTTCCACGCCCAGGGCGCCTGCCCGCGCCGGCTCGACCACCTGAACCTGCTTTCGGACGACGTCACCGAGTTCCGCCGCTTCATGGAGACCTGCCTCGGCTCCAGGGTGACCGAGATGATCCGGCTCGACAACGGCCGGATCGGCGGCTGCTGGTTCACCGTCAACAACAAGACCTACGATCTCGCCTGCACCGAGGAGCACGGCGGCGGCCACGGCCGGCTGCACCATGTGACCTACGCCACCGACCAGCGCGAGGACATCCTGCGCGCGGCAGATATCTTCCTCGAAAACGGCGTCTTCATCGAAACCGGTCCCCACAAGCACGCGATCCAGGGTACGTTCTTCCTATACGTGTGGGAGCCCGCTGGGAATCGCGTCGAGCTTGCAAATGCCGGGGCGCGGCTGATTCTGGCGCCGGACTGGGAGCCGGTGGTCTGGACCGAGACGGAGCGCAAGAAGGGCCAGGCCTGGGGGCTGAAGACGATCGAGAGCTTCCATACCCACGGCACGCCGCCGGTGAAGAAGGGCTGAGTCATGGGCGATCCGTCGACCGATGGCATCCCCTGCATCTGGATGCGCGGCGGCACCTCGAAAGGGGCCTATTTCCTCGCCGAAGACCTCCCCGCCGACCCCGCCGACCGCGACGACCTGCTGCTCCGCGTCATGGGATCGCCCGACCCGCGCCAGATCGACGGCATCGGCGGCACCGACCCGCTGACCTCGAAGGTGGCGATCCTCTCGCCCTCCAGCCGGGCGGACGCCGACGTCGACTACCTGTTCCTCCAGGTATTCGTCGACCAGCCGCTGGTCTCGGACGCGCAGGGCTGCGGCAACATCCTCGCCGGCGTCGGCCCGGCGGCGATCGAGTGCGGGCTGGTGCCGGTGGCGGGCGAGGTCACGCCGGTCCGCATTCACATGTTGAACACCGGCGAGGTGGCGGTGGCCGAGGTGCAGACCCCGGGCGGCCGCGTCAGGTATGACGGTACGGCCGGGATCGACGGCGTGCCGGGCAGCCATGCCGCCGTGCCGCTG
>JBFKAV010000041.1:0-22485 GCA_041621405.1 Paracoccaceae bacterium | reverse complement strand
GCTGACCCATGCCTCGCTCGCCAGCGCCTCGCGGCCCGACAACCAGCGGCTCGAATTCCTCGGCGACCGGGTTCTGGGGCTGGTGATGGCCGAGGCGCTTCTGGCCGCCGACCGCTCCGCCACCGAGGGCCAGCTCGCGCCGCGGTTCAACGCGCTGGTGCGCAAGGAGATTTGCGCCGAGGTGGCGCGCGAGGTGGACGTCGGTGAAGTGCTGAAGCTCGGCCGGTCGGAAACTCTGACCGGCGGGCGGCGCAAGGAGGCGCTTCTCGGCGACGCGATGGAGGCGGTGATCGCGGCGGTCTACCTCGACGCCGGCTTCGAGGCGGCGAAGGCGCTGGTGCTGAGGCTCTGGGGCGAGCGGATCGAGGCGGTCGAAGCGGATGCGCGGGACCCAAAGACCAGCCTGCAGGAATGGGCACAGGCCAAGGGAATGGCGCCGCCGGACTACGTCGAAGTGGGGCGCGAGGGGCCCGACCACGCGCCCACGTTCACCATCGAGGCGCGGCTCGCCACCGGCGAAGCGGCGCGGGCCACGGCCGGCGCCAAGCGGCAGGCCGAGCAGGCGGCGGCAAAGGCGCTGCTCGAGCAGATCGGCCCGGATTGACCACCGGCTTGCGTCTCGGGGGCGACGGCGGCGTGCCCGTACGCTAGGCTGCCCCCGGAACCAGCCAGGGGGCAGGTGATGTCGCTGACCAAAGCAATCGGATTCGTCACCGGCGGAAGCGGTGGCCTCGGTCGCAGCATTTGCCGGGCGCTCGCCGCGGCCGGGGCGGACATCGCCGTTGGTTACTGGTCGGGCCGGGACCGGGCCGTAGCCGTCTGCGACGAGATTGCGGGCCTCGGCCGTCGCGCTATGCCGGTGCACATCGATCTCGGAAAGCCGGACTCGGTGGACGAGGCGGTGAAACAGGCCGAGGCGGAGTTCGGCGGGCTCGACCTGCTGGTGAACAACGCCGCCGTCGCAATGGCCGGGCACGACGTCGCGCCGGGCGACCTCGCCGCCCTAACCCCGGAGATCTGGGACCAGCTGATGGCGCTCAACGTCCGAGGGCCGTACCTGGTGACCCGCGCCGCCGCTCCGGCCCTTCGCGCCTCGCCCTGGGGCCGGGTCGTCAACATCGGCTCCACGCTGGCCCACGGAGCGTGGTACAACGACCGCGCCTTCGCGCCGAGCAAGGGCGCGGTGGTGCCCCTGACCCGATTTCTCGCGGCGTCGCTCGCCCCGGACGTCACCGTGAACTGCGTGTCGCCAGGACTGATGCTAGGCACCGCCCTGGGCGGCACCGGTGGCGACTACTCCGAAGCCTGGCGCGCCAGGTCGGCGCTCGGCACCACGACCGCGCTCGACGACGTCGCCCGGCACGTCGTGGCGCTGCTCGCCAGCGCGACGATCACTGGGCAGGCGGTGGTGGTCGATGCAGGCATCAACTTCCACTGAGCTAGCTCTGCACTGGCCAATCCCGTCCGAAGCGCCTATGTCCGCGGCACTCTGCCTGAGCCCTGGATCGCCGCCATGCCCACCCGCGCCGGATTCGTCGCCCTGATCGGAGAGCCCAACGCCGGCAAGTCGACCCTGCTGAACCGCATGGTCGGCGCCAAGGTCGCGATCGTTACCCACAAAGTGCAGACCACACGTGCACGACTCCGCGGCGTGGCGATCGAGGGCGCGACGCAGATCGTCTTCGTCGACACGCCCGGCCTCTTCGCCCCGCGCCGCCGACTCGACCGGGCGATGGTGGCGGCCGCATGGGGCGGCGCGGCGGATGCCGATGTGGTGGTGCTCCTGATCGAGGCGCAGCGCGGGCTGACCGAGGGGGTCAAGGCGATCCTCGAGGAGCTGAAGAACAGGGCGGGCGGGCGGAAGGTGGCGCTCGCCATCAACAAGATCGACCGGGTGAAGGCCGAGGCGCTGCTCGGGCTTTCGGCCGAGCTCAACGCCGCCTATCCCTTCGAGCGGACCTTCATGATCTCGGCCGAGCGGGGCCACGGCGTGGAGGACCTGCGCCGGTGGCTCGCCGAGGAGCTGCCCAAAGGTCCCTGGCTCTACCCCGAGGACCAGATCGCCGACCTGCCGATGCGGATGATCGCGGCCGAGATCACCCGGGAGAAGCTGACGCTGAGGTTGCACCAGGAGCTGCCCTACGAGCTGACGGTGGAGACCGAGGCCTGGGAGGAGCGGCAGGACGGTTCGGCCCGAATCGACCAGATCGTCTACGTCGCCCGCGACGGCCACAAGGGAATCGTGCTGGGCAAGAAGGGCGAGACGATCAAGCAGGTCGGCCAGGCGGCGCGGGCCGAGCTCGAGGAGTTCCTCGGACGCAGGGTGCACCTCTTCCTGACGGTGAAGGTGCGGCCCGGCTGGCTCGAGGAGGCCGAGCGGTATTCCGAGATGGGCCTCGACTTCAAGGACGGGGCCTGAGGCGATGGCACGGCTCGCCGCCGGGGTCTGGGTGTCGGCCTATCTCCGGCGGCTTCAGGCCGAGGGCATCCCGGTCCACGTGGTGCGGCGGGGCGACGCGACGGCGGGGGCGGTGATCGTGAAGGTCGCCACGCTCGACGGCCACGCCCAGGCGTTCCAGCGCAGCTTCGACCTGATGACGGGCGACCGCACCTGGGTGGTGCTGGCCGAAGGGCCGGAGGCGGAGGTCGACGCCTCGCTGGGCAAGCAGCGGAGCTTCGACCCGGACCTCTGGGTGATCGAGGTGGAAGACCCGCGCGGCCGCCACCTCCTAGGAGAGCCGGGCTTCGAGGCGTGAAAAGGCCGACATGGGCGCGTCCGGCGGGGCATGATCGAAAAGCGGCACGCGAGTGGGTCGATGGGGCCGCCGTGGGAGCACCCTAGGCGGTTTGCGAGGCCACGAACATGGCCCGGCGACCGCCGGGCCGGGTGTTCCTCGACCTCGGCATTTCGGGCGAAGGGGACATTCGGACCCACCTGGGGTAAGGTGCAGCAGTCCAGGAGAGAACACAGTGACGGTGGGTTTTTCCGAGGCTGAATCGGCCCTGATGAAGCGATTTGAGCTAGCCTACGCGAGATCAACACAGCCGGTCATGCGCAGGATCGAACGACGGGTGTGCGGGTGCGATTATGGCGGCAACAGCTGGACAACGAGGAGTCAGGCAAATCGCTTGATTGAGCTCTTGGGGCTGGGGCCTGGCAGCGATCTCATCGATCTTGGAGCCGGTACGGGCTGGCCCGGCCTCTATCTTGCGCAGCGAAGCGGGTGTTCGGTTGCGCTTGTCGACCTGCCTGAAGTCGGGATCCGAATCGCAGCAAAAAGAGCGGAATCGGATGGTATTGGCGATCGTACTCTGGCCTGTATCGCCGACGCTTCGGAACTTCCGTTCGGGGACGCGTGCTTCGACGCGATTAGTCACAGCGATTTGCTTTGCTGCCTTGCAACGAAGCTCGAGGTTCTCCGGGAGTGCCGGCGGATCATACGGCACTCAGGTCGCATGGTGTTTACGGTAATCTCGATCCGGCCTGGTCTTGACGGCGATCAGCATGCACGCGCCCTTTCGAATGCACCCGAATTCGTGGAAGTCGAGTGCGATTACGCTTTGCTCTTGGAGCAAACGGGCTGGCAGGTTGTGGAGAGGACCGACCTCACGGAAGACTACAGGCAGAGTTGCGCCCGCCAGGTGCAGGCCGACAGGGACCACTGGTCAGAACTTGTCGACCTTCTGGGCGCCGATGAGGCCGAGCAACGTCTGGACCGCTGGATCTCGAAGCTTGCTGCCATCGAGGACGGTCTATTCTTAAGAGAACAGATTTCCTGTCGTACTAAGCAGTAGCCTGAGGGACTGGTCATTGGCATCCGGTTGCCGAACCGCTTCTGCGAGCGTCTGATTTCGCCTTCGGGCCGACATCCGGGATCTTCCGATGGGTGATCGAGGTGCGCACGGAGCGGACATGTGTACTGGGGTGCGCTATGGTTTGGCGAGGACATATCACAGGTAGTGAGATCGCCTATGACCGCGCATCTGAGCCCACTCGTGACCACCTCATGGCTGGCCGAACATCTTGAAGATCCGGACCTGCGCCTCATCGATGTTCGATGGAAATTTCGCGAGGAGCACGGCAGGGGCATTGCATACGACGACCCGGAAGATTTTCGCCGCGAGCATATCCCAGGCGCGGTCCATGTCGGAATGGCGTCGGAGCTTTGCGATCCTCACAGCCCCGTGCCGGACATGATCGCGGGACCGGAGGACTTCGAGAAAACGATGGGACGGCTGGGTGTCTCGAACAGCTCCCATGTGGTGGTCTACGACGATTCCGGCATTCCGCTTGCCTCCGCGAGGCTGTGGTGGGCCCTGTCCTATTATGGTCACGACAGGGTGCAGGTGCTGGATGGCGGGCTGCAGCAGTGGAAACTTGAGAAGCGGCCTCTGGAGTCGGGCGACAATCGACCGGAGGCCGCAACGTTCCGCGCCGAATGCCGCGAACAGTGGATCGCCCGAAAGTCTGACGTTCTCGGTGCCCTCGGCGATCCCGGGGTCGTTCTGGTCGACTGCCTTCCGAACGACTTGTTTCGAGGAGATGGAACGCATCTCTGGGGAGGGCGTTCGGGCCACATACCCGGCGCCGTGAATGTTCCGGCAATCTCGAACATCGATCCGGAACTTGCACTGACCTCATACGCCGAGCGCGCGAGAAGACTGTCGGAACGGCGATCGTTTCGGTTGGCCGACCAAAATGAGCTCCTTGCGCTGTATTCTGGCAAGGGTGTCTCGCCCGACAAGGAGGTCATAGCGTACTGCGGGCGCGGACTGGCGGCATCGTGCGGACTGCTCGCTCTTCGCACGGCCGGGTTCGAGCGATCGCGTCTCTATGACGGGTCATGGGCCGAGTGGAGTGCCGACGAAAACATGCCAGTCGAGACGTAATGAGCGACGGCATTGGGCTCGGAGCCGGCCTTCATCAGCAGCCCGCTATCGCCGCGGGCCGTAGGTCCTCCAGAGCCAGATCAGCAGCATCGCACCCAGCACGGCGCCGACGAAGCCCGACATCCAGCCGGCGACGGTGAGCAGCGCGCGGAGCACGAGCCCGCCGACCAGAGCGCCGAGGATTCCGATGGAGATGGTGGTCGCGACGCCGGTTTCGACCTTCATCAGCCTTGTGGCGATGAAGCCCGCAGCGGCGCCGATGATGATGAGATAGACAATGGTCACGGGGGGCGCGTCCCTTCTATCGCTTGCGGTAGTGCGTCGGCACAATCACCAGCGCGCCGATCGAGGCGACGATGGCGTTCATTCCGGGGCTGCCGAAGCCGATCCGGAACATCGTGCCGACGAAGAAGAACAGCATCGCGCCGCCGATGCAGATGATGATCGACGGGATCAGGCCGTTGCGGGTGAAGCCGGTCCGCTCGGAGACAAGGCCGACGATCGCGGCGATCACGGCCGAGCCGATCAGCGTGAAAAAGAAATGCAACATCCCTACTCCCCCAGCGTCTCGCCTGGCTGAACCGGGAATCCGCGCAGGAATTCCTCCGTACCCTGCGCCCCGCGCCCGGCGCGCTGAAGCCGCGTGAGCCGCACAGCGCCCCTCCCGCAGGCGACCGTCAGCGCCGCGTCGAGAACCGTTCCGGGGGCACCCTGCCCCTGGGCTTGGCGGGAGGCAAGGAGTTTCACCCGCTGGCCGCGAACCAGGGTCCAGGCGCCCGGGAAGGGCGAGAGGCCGCGGATCTGGCGGTCGATCTCCGGCGCCGGGCGTGCCCAGTCGACCTCGGCCTCGGCCTTGTCGATCTTGGCGGCGTAGCTGGCGCCCGCCTCCGGCTGCGGCTCGGACGCAAGGCTGTCGAGCCGCGCCAGCGCCGCGACGACGAGGCGCGCGCCGATCTCGGCGAGGCGGTCGTGCAACGTGCCGGTCGTATCCTCGGGGCCGATGGGCGTGGCCTCGCGGAGGAGCACCGGGCCGGTGTCGAGCCCGGCCTCCATCTGCATGATCGAGACCCCGGTCTCGGCATCGCCCGCCATCACCGCGCGGTGGATCGGCGCCGCCCCACGCCAGCGCGGCAGGAGCGAGGCGTGGATGTTGAGGCAGCCCCTGGCGGGTGCATCGAGCACCGCCTGCGGCAGGATCAGGCCGTAGGCGACGACCACCGCCGCATCGGGCCTCAGCGCGGCGAAGTCGGCCTGGGCCTCGGGGTCGCGCAGGGAGCGGGGCGTGCGCACCGGCAGGCCCAGCGCCTCGGCCCGGGCCTGGACCGGCGACGGCCGGTCCTTCTGGCCCCTGCCAGCGGGCCGCGGCGGCTGGGAGTAGACGGCGGCGATCTCGTGCCCGGCGGCCACCAGCGCCTCGAGTGCCGGGACGGCGAAGTCGGGGGTGCCCATGAAGACGACACGCATCGCCGCCCCTCTCAGCCCGGGAAGCCCGGCGCGGCGCGGAAGACGCCGGCCCGGAGGCCGCGCCAGCTATGCTGTACCGCGTCGAGGCGCTTCCGGGTCAGCGGGTGGTCGTGGTCGAGCACGCCGAGATGGACCAGGAGAGCGGCGATGGCGAGCTCGGCGGCGCGGGTGCCGCCGTCGACGATCTTCACGGCGATCCCGAGCCGCTTCTCGGGGACGATGCCGACGAAGACGGCCTCGGCCCCGGTCTTGACCGCCACTCGGCCGCCCATGGCGCGCATCAGCTCGGTGCAGGCGCAGCCCTCGCCGGCGACGAGATCGGGATGCCGGATCATGGCATTGCGGAGCCGCACCATCGCGCGGCCGCGGGCGTCGGTCTCGTCCGCCGCGGCGAATCGTGCCATCGCGCGGGCGAGGCCGGCCAGCGAGGTGGCGAAGTTCGGCGCCGAGCAGCCGTCGATGCCGTGGCCGGGGCTTTCCTCGCCCGTCACCTCTTCGAACGCGGCCTTGACGGCGCGCTGCACGGGATGGTCGAGGTCGAGGTATTCGGGGCCGGCGTCGAGGTGCTTCGCGAGCGTCAGGAAGCCCGCGTGCTTGCCCGAGCAATTGTTGTGGATTTGGCAGGGCGCCTTGTCGGCGCGGACCAGCGCGTTGCGTGCCGGGATGTCGGATGGCCAGTGGGCGCCGCAGCGCAGGTCGGGTTCGGCGAGCCCGAGATCGGCGAGCCAGCGGGCGACCGCCTTTGTGTGGATCGCCGCGCCCGAGTGGCTGGCGCAGGCCAGCGCCAGGTGCCGGCCGGTGAGCCCGGCGGCCTCGGCCGCGCCCGATTCGAGGAGCGGCAGCGCCTGGACCATCTTGCACGACGAGCGCGGGAAGATGGTGGTTTCGGGCTCGCCCCAGGCCTCGACCACGCCGCCAAAGGCGTCGGCGATCGCGGCGTGGCCCAGGTGTTGCGATTCGAGCCTTCCGCCGCGCCAGAGCTCGGCCATCGCCTGTGCTGCGCCCATCGCTCCGTATCTCCTCAAGGCTGCGCGAGTTTCCGCCGCGGGGCTTTGAAACCCGCCGAATTTCACGATAGGCTCCGCCTAGCGGGTTGAAAACACTTCCGCCAGCGGCAAAAAGTCGGTTCAACGGCGGCTGCGGGACGGCGGATGAGGCAGACGAGCAAGAGGCTGGGGACCACATGACTTCATGGACGATCTGGAGCGCGGCCTGCGCGCTGATCGCGCTATCGGCCGGTGCGGCCGCAGCGCAGGAAGAGAGCACCAACCGGGTGGGCGCGAACACCGACTGGAGCGTGTTCGTCGAGGGCGATCCCAAGGAATGCTGGGCCGTCTCCCAGCCCAAGGAAACGGTGAACACCCGCGACGGCCGGGTGGTGGCGGTGCGGCGGGGCGACATCCTTCTGTTCGTCACCTACCGGCCCTCGGACGGCGACCGGGGCGAGGTCGCCTTCACCGGCGGCTATCCCTTCGCCGGCGATTCGACCGTCTCGCTCGACATCGGCGGTACCAAGTTCGATCTGACCCCCGATCCGGCCAACGCGGAATGGGCCTATCCGGCCTCGCCCGAGGAGGACGCGCGGATCGTCGCGGCGCTGAAGGCAGGCGCCCAGGCGGTGCTGGTCGGCCGCTCGGGCCGCGGTACGACGACGACCGACACCTTCTCGCTCCTGGGCTTCACCGCCTCGGTCGAGGATGCCGCGCAGCGCTGCGCCGAGTGAGCCTCACCAGCCGTTGAAGCCGCCGTCGACGTGGTGAATCTGGCCGGTGATGTAGTTCGACTGGTCCGAGCAGAGAAAGAGCATCGCGTCGGCGATCTCGTCGGGCTGGGCCATGCGGCCGGCCATGATGAGCGCCGACACGCGCTTCTGGAATTCCTCGGAATGGTCGTTGAAGACCGCGCCGGGGGCGATGGTGTTGACCGTCGCCTGGCGGTGGCGCCAGTAGCTGGCGAGCCAGAGCGTCAGGCCGTGGATCCCCGCCTTCGTCGCCGTGTAGGCCGAGAACGAGCGGAACGGCATGCCGTCGTAGATGTCGTGGTGCGGCGCGTTCAGCGCGTACATCGAGGCGACGTTGATCAGCTTCGCGGGCCACTTGCCGACGATGTCGCGGTCCATCTGCCGGGCGACCATGAAGGCGCCGGTGAGGTTGGTCCTGAGCGTCCTCTCCCAGTCGGCGACCGAGGTGTTGGCGAAGTCGGGGAAGGGCTTGCCGGCGCCCATCAGGAGCTCGCCGGTGATCGCGGCGTTGTTCAGCACCACGTTGGGCTTCAGGCCGTTGTCGAGCATCCGGGCGAAGATGCCGGTGACCTGGTCCTCGTCGGACACGTCGAGGTCGAGGAAGGTGAAGGCGGGGTTCTCGCCGTGGTCGGCCTTGAGCCGGTCGGCGCGCGCGCCGGGAAGGTCGGAGGCGACGACACGGGCGCCGGCCTCGAGCATCCGGCGCACGTAGGTGCGGCCGAGGACGCCACCCGAGCCGGTGATGAAGATGGTCTTGCCGTCAAGCTGTGCGGGCATGCTCGCGCTCCTTCAGAAGCCACTCCACGAGGCGGAAGTCGAACTCGGTGTCGATGTCGAGGCAGCGCTCGGGGGGCATCAGGTAGGGGATGACGCGGCCCTCGAAGAGGGATTTCGCGCGTTTCAGGTAATCGGGGGCGACGACGTAGGTGGAGGCGGCGTGCTCGTAGACCACGGGCGCCTGCTGGCGGGCGACGACGCCGCCCGGAAGCGGCTTCGAGACATGGAGCGCGCCGGTCTCGTCGGGCTCGACGAGGTTGAAGTACGGGTTCTTGCGCGCCTCGCAGCAGGACATGACCATGTCGGGCCTCTCGCGCCGGAACAGGGCCAGCGTGCCGGTGATGTCCTCCGTCTCGCGCAGGGGCGAGGTGGCGTCGAGGTCGAGGAAGGCCTCCACCGGGCCGGTGAGCGGCTCGGAGGCCCCAAGTGCGTGCTGCCAGACGCCCCATTTGCCGGCGGAGTCGGTGGCCAGGTGCCCGGGCCGGAGGCCGATTTCCAGCGTGCCCCTGGCCACGGCGTGTTCGTAGATCTCGTGCGAATCCGTCGAGACCACGACGGCGTCGACCTCGGGGTGGGTGAGCAGCTGGTCGAGGCTCCAATCGATCAGCGGCTTGCCGTGGATCGCCCTGAAGTTCTTGCCCGGCACGCCCTTGGAGCCGGCGCGGACGCCGATATGGCCGAGGATCATGGTTTCGGACCGTCGAGGTGGCCGGTGAAGCGGCGGCGGGCATGGGCCTCGGCGATCTCCTCGCAGGAGGCGCGCACGAGGTCGAGCCGCGGCAGATGCTCGACTTCCGAGGGTGCACGGCCGGCGGCAAGGGCAAGGAAGTCCTTCATGATCGCGAGGAACATCTGGTTGCGCTCGATCGGAAACTGGCTCTCCTCGGCGCCGACACGAAAGCGGCCGGTCAGCAGGTCGAGCGTGCGGCGTGTCTCGGTGCCTGCGATCTCGACCCGGCGGATCGCCACCGGCGCGAGGTAGTCCATCGCCACCGTGCCCTGGATCGGCCCGGCGCGGGCGACCTGCGTGGCAAGGTCGACGCCGGGATAGCGGACATGGCCGAGGCATTCGACGTCCGACAGGATGCCGGGGAAGAGGCAATGCGCCATGTCGAGCTCGTGGCAGAGGTCCAGGAGCACGCCGCCGCCGTCGGGTCGGGCGGCGTAGCTCTCCGCGAAGTTCCAGCCCTGCCGCCACTGGGTCACGTCGTGGCCGATCTCGAAGCCGTAGCGGAAGGCATCGGAGAGGTCGGAGGCCGCGAGGTGCCGGAGCGCCGGATGGTAGCGCATCATGAAGCCCACGACGCTTCGATTCAGGATCGGCCCCGCGGCCCGGTAGATCGCCGAGATGGTGTCGGGGTCGGGGGCGAGCGGCTTCTCGATGTAGAGCGGGATGTCCTTTTCCGCCGCGGCCTCGATCAGCGGCAGGCGGATCTGCGTCTCGGTCGCGATCACCGCCGCGTCCCAGCCCTCGGCGAGCCGTGCCAGCGCGCCATTGAGCCCCGCCCTGCGCATCGACACCGATGCGACGCTGGCGCCCAGCGTCTCGAGGTTGCCGGCGTGCCGCGTGCCGATCGAGCCGGTGCCGATGACGAGGACCTTCATGGCCGTCTGCCTAGCCGATGCCGGATAGCGGAGCAACTGGCGGCCGACTGGCCGACCGGCCGCCCGCGCCCCGGAGGCCGGACCTGTTCAGCCGGCGGCAAAGCTCGTAAACTGCGACCGGCTTCCGCCACGGGCCCCGGTGCGCTGCTGCCAGGCTCGCGGGATGTCCCGAACCGCGGTGGTCCTGTGCTCCCGGAGGTCCGCGATGTGGCCCGACCGACGCCTTCTCGACCTATTTGGAATCGAGCACCCGATCTTGCAGGCGCCGATGCTCGGAACCTCGACCCCGGCGCTTACCGCGGCGGTCAGCAACGCGGGCGGTCTCGGCGGCGTCGCGCTGGGGGTGGCGCCGCCGGACGACGCCCGCTGGACCGTGGCCGAGGTCAGGAAGCGCACGAACCGGCCGTTCAACCTGAACTTCTTCGCCCATCCCGGTGTCCGTGCCGACCCCGCGGCGACCCGGCGGGCTCGGAAGCGCATTCTCGACTTCGTCGGGCCGGACGGACAGGACCTGCCGAAGACGCTCCCCGACGCCGTGCCCGGTTTCGATCCGGCACGCTTGCCGCTGCTCCTCGAGCTGCAGCCGCGCGTGGTAAGCCTGCTTTTCGGGCTGCCCGATGCGTCCGTCTTGGACGCGATCAGGGGCGCCGGTATCGCTGTGATCGCGACGGCGACCAGCGTGGCGGAAGCCCGTGCCCTCGAGGCGGGCGGCGTCGACGCAGTCGTCGCGCAGGGATACGAGGCCGGCGGCCACCGCGGCGCCCACCGGCTGACGCGCGCGGGCGACGGGATCGGCACGTTGGCCCTCGTGCCGCAGGTCGTGGATGCCGTATCGGTGCCGGTGATCGCGACCGGCGGCATCGGCGATGCTCGCGGAATTGCCGCCGCGCTCGCCCTCGGGGCGGCGGGCGTGCAGATGGGGTCGGCATTCCTGCTCTGTCCGGAGTCGGCGACCGAGCCGTTCCGCCGGGCCCACGTCGCCGCCTCCGACGGCTCGGACACGGTGATGACCGCTTCGGTCTCCGGCTACCCGGCGAGAGCGAGGCGCACCCCGTACTCCGACCACATGGCACCGCTCGACGGCAGACTGCCGCCGTTTCCCACGCTCTATAACATGAGCGGGCCGGTGATCGAGGCAGGTCACGCCGCCGGCGGCGACCGGGCAGGGTTCGAGCTCTACGGCCAGGCGGCCGGGCTCGCGCGGGAGGAGGGGGCGGGGACGCTCGTGTCCCGCCTCGTGCGCGAGACCGGGGCGCTGCTGGAGCGTCTGGGGCGAGGCGGCGGCCTGCCCTGAGGGCGGACGGCTGTTCCCTTTTTCCCGCGGACGACATATATGGCCGGACTTCGCCCGAGGATGCGCAAGATGACCGCCCCGATTACACAGGACGTCCTGACCCTGCCCCGGAAGCTTCCCGACGGGCCGGTCAACCTGATCGGGCTGCCGCGCGAGGCGCTGCGCGCAGCGCTGATCGCCGTCGGCACGCCGGAGCGCCAGGCGAACATGCGCGTGGGCCAGGTGTGGCAGTGGCTCTATCACTGGGGCGTGCGCGACTTTTCCGCGATGACCAACCTCTCCAAGGACTACCGTGCGATGCTGGCCGAGCGTTTCGTGATCGCACTGCCCGAGGTGGTGACGCGGCAGGTCTCGGCCGACGGCACCCGGAAATACCTGGTGCGGATCGCCGGCGGCCACGAGGTGGAGACAGTCTACATCCCCGAGGAAGACCGCGGCACGCTCTGTATCTCGTCCCAGGTGGGCTGCACACTGACCTGCTCGTTCTGCCACACCGGCACTCAGAAGCTGGTCAGGAACCTCGCTGCCGGCGAGATCGTCGGACAGGTGATGCTGGCCCGCGACGACCTCGGAGAATGGCCGAAGCCCGGCGCTCCGAAGGACGAGACGCGGCTTCTGTCGAACGTCGTGCTGATGGGGATGGGCGAGCCGCTCTACAACTTCGAGGCGGTGCGCGACGCGATGAAGGTCGTGATGGACGGCGAGGGCATTGCGCTCTCGCGGCGCCGGATCACGCTTTCCACCTCGGGCGTGGTGCCGGAGATCGCGCGGGCGGCCGAGGAGATCGGCTGCCTTCTCGCGGTCAGTTTCCACGCCACCACCGACGAGGTACGGGACAGGCTGGTGCCAGTCAACAAGCGCTGGAACATCGCGACGCTGCTGCAGACGCTTCGCGAGTATCCGCGGCTCTCGAACTCGGAGCGGATCACCTTCGAATACGTGATGCTGAAGGGCGTGAACGACAGCGACGAGGATGCCCGGCGGCTGGTCCGGCTGATCGCCGGGATCCCGGCCAAGATCAACCTGATCCCGTTCAACGAGTGGCCGGGCGCGCCTTTCGAGCGGTCCGACTGGGAGCGGATCGAGGCCTTCGCTGACATCGTGCACAAGGCCGGCTACGCCGCGCCGATCCGGACGCCCCGGGGCGAGGACATCATGGCCGCCTGCGGCCAGCTGAAGAGCGCCACCGAGCGGGCGCGGAAGTCCGCGGCCGAGATCGCCGCCGAGGCCGGGCTCGGCTGATGCCGCTCGATCACGGCCACCCGCAGCTGAGCGCCGAGGCGGGCGACAGGCGGGTGGGGCTCGCGATCGTCGTCAACCTCGGGCTCACGGTCGCGCAGGTCGTGGGCGGGGCGCTCTCGGGCAGCCTCGCGCTGGTCGCCGACGCGGTCCACAATTTCTCCGACGCGGTCTCGCTGATCATCGCCTTCGGCGCCCGCCGGATCGCCCGCCGCCCGGCCGATGCGGGGATGACCTTCGGCTATGCCCGCGCCGAGACGGTGGCAGCGCTCGTCAACTACACCACGCTGATCCTGATCGGCGCCTGGCTCATCTACGAGGCGATCCTGCGCTTCCTCGCGCCGCAGCCGATCCTCGGCTGGGTGGTGGTGATCCTCGCCGGCGTGGCGCTGGCGGTCGACGTTGTGACGGCGGCCCTGACCTGGCGGATGGCGAAGACCTCGATGAACATCCGCGCGGCCTTCCTGCACAACCTCGCCGACGCGCTGGGCTCGGTCGGGGTGATCGTGGCGGGGACGCTTGTGATCCTGTTCGACTGGACCATCGTCGACCCGATCGTGACGCTGATGATCGCGGCCTACATTCTCTGGCACGCCTTCGCCGAGGTGGGCGCGGTGATCCGGGTCTTGATGCTCGGCTCGCCGCCGGGCGTCTCGTCCGAGGCCGTGCTCGAGGCGCTACGTCAGGAGAACGGAGTCGAGGACGTGCACCACCTGCACCTCTGGCAAATGGACGAGGCGAATCCGGCTGTAGAGGCGCACGTGGTCCTGGCCGAGGGCCGCTGGGACGATGCCGACGCGATCAAGGCGGGGCTCCGGTCACGGCTCGCGACGCTCGGGATCGGACATTCGACGCTGGAGCTCGAATGCCACCGCCACGCCTGCGACGAGCCGCGGGCGATCGGCCACGGCTGAAGGAGACGGGGCGCGGCTGGGCCGGAGGCAGGGGGGCTCCGCCCCCCGCCGCCCGTGCCGGGCGGCCCCCCCGGGATACTCGAAAAAGGGGAAGATCCGTGCGTCGGGAGGGGTCCGGCACCCCGTCCGGTCGCCCGAGGCGGGGTGCCTTCCCCTTTGCGGTCATCGGCTTCCCAGCCTGTGCCGCGTGCCCAAGGTGGCAGCGCAGGGTTAAGAAACCCAGAATGGCGCTTCCCCTTTCGGAAATATCCTCGGGGTTGGGGGTCCGGGGGAGGGGCAGACAGCCCCGCCTCCGGTCCGCGATCGCGCGCTGCGCGTCAGGCCGTGGTCTCGAGCCGCGCCTTCGAGATCGCCTCGGCCTCGCGGCCGTAGAGCTCCTCGTAGTGGTCGAAGCCCGCCACGAACCAGGCGGTGCCCTGGGTGGCGCCGGCGAGCGCGGTGTGCAGCTCGTCGAGCGAGGCGGCGGGCAGCAGAGCGCGGAACAGGTCCCAGCCGCGCTGCGCCTCGTCGGCCTCGAAGCCCAGCACGTGGCCCTTGAGCGTCGCAAAGAGCGGGATCAGCTGGCCGGTGAATACCGAGGGGACGTGGACCTCGATCTTCTCGATACCCTGCAGGAGCACCGGATGCGCGGCCTCCAATGCCTCGCGTACGGCGGCGCGGCCTGCGGTGCGGAAGGCGTGGTCGGAGGAATCGACCGCGTGCGACTTGCCGTCGGTGAGGGTCACGCCGACGTCGATCACCTTGAAGCCGAGCGGGCCCTTGACCAGCGCGTCCTCGGCGCCGGCCGCGACCGAGGGGATGTAGTTCTTCGGCACCGAGCCGCCCTTGACCGTGTCGGTGAAGGCGAAGCCCTCGCTGCGGGGGCGCGGCTCGAGCACGATCGACACCTCGGCGAACTGGCCGGCGCCGCCGGTCTGCTTCTTGTGGCGGTGGCGGATCTCGGCCCGGCTGGTCGCGGTCTCGCGCCAGTTGCCGCCCACCGGCTCCTCCCGCACCGAAATGCCGAAATCCTCGGCGAGGTGGCCGAATACCCGGCGCAGGTGCATTGGCCCCTGCACCTTGAGCACCGCCTCGCCACCTTCCTCGGCGGCCTCGACGCGGAGCGCGGGGTCGGTCTCCTGCAGCCGCGCGAGGGCGGTGGAGAGGCGGACGTCGTCGCGCTCGTTCTCGGGCAGTACCAGGCGGGCGAGCGTGGGCGCGTGGCCCAGGGCCCAATCCGGGCGCGGCAGCGCGGCTTCGGCCGACAGCGCCGTGCCGGCGGCGAGGTGGTCGGACTTCACCGCCAGCGCCACCTCGCCTTCGGCGAGCGGCGAAGCGGCGCCGCTGCCGCCGGGCGCCATCAGCCCGCCGAGGTTGCCGCCGCCAGTGCGCCCGCCCTGCGCGACGCCGCCCGCGAGCGCGCGCAGGAAGGTGACCTTGCCGAGATGCTTGCGGGTCTGGGCGTGGAAGGCCACCGCCACCGGCGCGTCCTTGCCGGAGCCGAGCCGGGCGCGCAGCGCCTCGGGCTTCGGCGCCTCGTGGCGCAGGGCCTTCATCAGCCGCATGACCCCGTTGTGGTGCGCCGCCGCGCCCATCAGCACCGGCACCACCTCGCCGCGTGCGAACTCCCGCGCCGCGATGCCGAAGAGCGCCTTGCTGGCCGGCATCCGGTCCTCGATCAGCTCCTCGAGCAGCTTCTCGTCGAAGTCGGCCATCTGCTCCAGCAGCTCCTCCCGCGCCGCGTGCTCGCGATCGGCGAGCTCGGCGGGCAGCTCGATCAGGGTCGAGCTTTGACCCTCGCGGTAGCGCCAGGCGCGTTCCGAGATCAGGTCGACGGCGCCTACCACCGCGCCGCCCTCGCGGATAGGCACCTGGCGCAGCGCCAGCACATGGCTCGAATAGGCCTGCAGCGCGGCCACGATGTCGCGCACCCTCGCCTCGGCCGCGTCCATCTTGTTGACGAAGATCAGGCTCGGCGTGCCTGCCGCCTGAACCGTGCGGATATAGGGCGCGGCCAGAACCGCGGCCTCGGGGTCCGGCGGCACCACGATCACCGCGGCGTCGGCGGCCATCAGGATCGGCCCCGCCATTCCCGCCCAGTCGGGGCCGCCGGCAAGCTCGAACGCGGCCCAGCGCTCGCCCATGAAGGGGAAGGCGGTCAGCGTCAGGTGATCGGCCTCCTCGCGCAGCGGGCCGTGGCCCTCGAGGTGCGAGAGCTGCTCGACGAGGGCCGACTTGCCGGATTGCGATGGACCGAGAACCGCGACGGTGCGCATGGACGATACCTCCCGTTCTGTGTCTGGAAGCACCGCACCCGGATGCCGGAGCTCCGCGGTCGGCGCGCCAGTGTTTTGCCCCATCCTCGGCCGCTTGCAGCCTCCGCGTCAACCGGCCTTAGGCCCACGCAGCGCCACTTTCCCGACGGCCCGGCTTGCCAATGGCTGACAATCAGTGTATATACAATCAATGCAATTCGACCAGCCGCTGAACTGTCTGACCTTCAATCTCCAGCGTGCCACGCGGAGCCTGGTGCGCGGCTTCGAGGAGGCGGTGCGGGAGGCCGGCCTCACCGCGCCACAGTTCACCACGCTGGCGCTGCTCGACGGGTTCGGCGAGATGAGCGTCGGCCAGATCGCCGAGCGGCTCGGCACCGAGCGCACGACGATGACGCGCAACCTCGAACTTCTGACGGGCAAGGGCTGGATCGCCCCGGCCGCAGCCGAGGACCAGCGGCTGCGCGCCTATGCGCTGACCGAAGCGGGGCGCAGGCGGCTTGAAGCCGCGATGCCCGCCTGGCGCGCCTACCAGCAGCGCCTCGTCGACAAGCTGGGCCAAGCGCAAGCGCGCGAGTTCGTTGAGACGCTCCGGAAGCTGTGAACTTTTCTCGGAGTGATAGGTGTAACTACACATATAGGAGATTCAACCATGACCGATGCTGCATTCCCGAGACAGCCCTCGCGGGGCCTGAGGTCGCCCGTTCTCTGGGCCGTCGTCGCGGCCTGGTGCGCTCTGGTGCTGGCGTTCGCCCGGGGCGGCGCCTTCCTGCCGGTCGAGCCCGGGCCGCCCTTGCGCTTCCTGCCGGCAGTGCTGATCCCGCCGCTCGCGTTTCTGCTTGCGTATCACGCCTCGCCGGGGCTCCGGGCCTGGGTCGCCGGACTCGATCCGGTGACGGTGACCGCGACGCAGGCCTGGCGCGCCATCGGGGCGGTGTTCCTGTTCCTCTGGGCGATGGGCGAGCTTCCGGCCGTCTTCGCCCTGCCCGCCGGTCTCGGCGATCTCGCGGTAGCGGCTTTCGCCGCCTACGTGACGACGCGGCTCGCGCGCCGGGCCGAGGGCTGGCGGCGAAGCGCGCGCCGGCTCATCGGCTTCGGCCTCGCGGATTTCGCGGTAGCCTTCGGCATCGCCGCCCTCGCCGCGCCGGGTCTGCCACTCGCGCCCCCGGGCGCCCCCTGGGCACCGGTGATGGAGACCTTGCCGATGGCGCTGATCCCGGGCTTCGTGGTGCCAGCTTTCATCGTCCTGCACCTGATCGCCTGGCTGAAGCTCGGCGAGGCGGTGGGCTGACCTTTCAGAAGTGGACCCGGCCCTGGCCGGGTCCTACCGCCCGGGGATCTCGGTCCGCTTCACGCCCGCGCCCTGCCAGCTATCGATCAGCCCGACCGCCTCGGCGGCGGTCTCGACGTAGCGAAAGAGCGCAAGGTCCTCCTCGGCGATGGTGCCGGCCTCGGCCAGCGCCTGCCAGTTCACCACCCGCTCCCAGAATTCGCGGCCGAAGAGCAGGATCGGCACCTGCTCCATGCGCCCGGTCTGGATCAGGGTGAGGCTCTCGAACAGCTCGTCGAGCGTGCCGAAGCCGCCGGGGAAGCAGACGATGGCCTTGGCGCGCAGCAGGAAGTGCATCTTGCGGATGCCGAAGTAGTGGAAGTTGAAGCAGAGCTCGGGGGTGACGTAGCGGTTCGGCATCTGCTCGTGCGGCAGCACGATGTTGAGGCCGACGGAGACGCCGCCCGCGTCCGCCGCTCCGCGATTGCCGGCCTCCATGACGCCGGGGCCGCCGCCGGTGACGATCACGTTTTCTCGGTGGTCGTCACGCTTGCTCTTCTCGGTGATCAGCCGGGCAAACTCTCGCGCTTCGTCGTAGTATTTCGCCAGCTCGGCCAGGGCCGGCGTGCGGGCGTCGCCGCTCTTCGCCGGCTCGGGGATGCGGGCGCCGCCGAACAGCACGACGGTGGAGCGGATCCCGTGCTCGTTCATCCCGAGCTCGGTCTTCAGAAGCTCGAGCTGCAGCCGCACCGGCCTCAGCTCGTCGCGGCACAGGAAATCAGGGTCGGCGAAGGCCAGCCGGTAGGAAGGCGAGCGGCTCTGCGGCGTGTCGGGCACGTCGCGGGTGGTCTCGATATCCTCGTGCGCCCGGCGGAACGGGTGGCCGCGCTCGTCGTTCATGCCCTGTCCTCCCTCGCGTTGCCGGGGTCCGGCGATCTCTATAGCGTCGGTCCCGGCAAGGCCAGAGAGGGGCGGCGGATGGCGGATTGGCGCGAGCGGATCGAGGCGGCGGCGGCGCGGATCGCGCCCCACGTGCTGAGGACGCCGGTCTTCGCGGCGGAGGCCTTCGGGCTCGGCTACCCGGTCGAGCTGAAGCTCGAGCAGATGCAGCACACCGGCAGCTTCAAGCCGCGCGGAGCGTTCAACACCCTGCTTTCCGTGCCGGTCCCGGCGGCAGGCGTGGTGGCCGCCTCGGGCGGCAACCACGGCGCGGCGGTGGCGCACGCTGCGCGCGCGCTGGGTTATCCCGCGCGGATCTTCGTGCCGGAGATGTCGGGGCCGGCGAAGATCGCCCTGATCCGTCGCACCGGGGCGCATCTCGTCGTCGTGCCCGGCAGCTATGCCGAGGCGCTGGCGGCGGCGCGGGACTACGAGGCGGAGACCGGGGCGCTCCAGGTCCATGCCTACGACGCACACGAAACCGTGGCCGGCCAGGCCACGCTGATGCGCGAATGGGAGACGCAGGGGCTTGCCGCCGACACCGTGCTGATCGCGGTCGGCGGTGGCGGGCTGATCGGCGGCACGCTGGCCTGGCTCCAGGGCCGGCGGAAGGTCGTGGCGGTGGAGCCCGAGCTGGCGCCAACGCTCGCCCGGGCGCTGGCCGAGGGGCCGGAGGCGGAGGTCGAGGTGTCGGGGATCGCGGCGAATGCGCTGGGCGCGAGGCGCATCGGGCGGATCTGCTACGACCTCGCCCGGGCGCAGGGGGTGACGACCGTCCTCGTCGCGGACCCGGCGATCGCCGAGGCGCAGGTGGCGCTCTGGCGGGGTTTGCGCCAGCTGGTGGAGCCGGCGGGCGCCACGGCTCTGGCGGCGCTGCTCTCGGGCGCCTACCGGCCGGTGCCAGGAGAGCGGGTGGCGGTGCTGGTCTGCGGCGCGAACCCGGCGCCCGATCCCTTCCCCTGAGCGATTGCGGCCAAGGCCCCGTGCCGCTATAGCCCGGGCCGGACCGAGACTCGGGGCGGGAGGATTAGCCATGGACATCGCCGCGCTTGAAGCCGCCATCGAAGCCGCCTGGGAGGCGCGCGACACGATCACGCCGGCCACCAAGGGCCCCGCGCGCGAAGCGATCGCCGCGACGCTCGAGGCCCTGGACGGCGGCAAGCTGCGGGTCGCCGAGCGCCAGGAAGACGGGCGCTGGCAGGTGAACCAGTGGGCGAAGAAGGCGGTGCTGCTCGGCTTCCGGCTGAAGGACATGAGCCAGCAGTCGGGCGGGCCACAGGGCGGCGCCTGGTGGGACAAGGTCGATTCGAAGTTCGCCGGCTGGGGCGACAAGGAATGGCGCGCGGCGGGGTTCCGGGCGGTGCCGAATTGCATCGTGCGCAAGTCGGCCTACATCGCCCCGGGCGTCGTGCTGATGCCCTCGTTCGTGAACCTCGGGGCCCACGTGGATTCAGGAACGATGATCGACACCTGGGCCACGGTCGGCTCTTGCGCGCAGATCGGCAAGAACGTGCACCTCTCGGGCGGCGTCGGCATCGGCGGCGTGCTCGAGCCGATGCAGGCGGGGCCGACGATCATCGAGGACCACTGCTTCATCGGCGCGCGTTCGGAGGTGGTCGAGGGGGTGATCGTGCGCGAGGGCGCGGTCCTCGGCATGGGCGTGTTCATCGGGCAATCGACGAAGATCGTCGACCGCGACAGCGGCGAGGTGATGTATGGCGAGGTGCCGGCGGGCTCGGTGGTGGTGGCCGGGTCGATGCCCTCGAAGGGCGGCGTCAACCTCTACTGCGCGGTGATCGTGAAGAAGGTGGACGCCCGGACGAGGTCCAAGACCTCGATCAACGAGCTACTGCGCGACTGAGGGCGCGTCGCCGGCGCCGAAGGCGTCGGGGATCCTGCCCGGGGTTTCTCGAACGGCCATTTCTCTGGTCCGCCTCGGTACGCTTCCCGCAGCGCGGACCCGCGTCATGGCCGGGCCGGGGCGCATCCGTGCGGCGATGTCCGGCGGTCTCGCGGACTATGGGCTCACCCAGCCGCCGGACACGTCGAGGATCGCCCCCGTCGCGTATTTAGCGGCGTCCGACAGAAGCCACAGCGTCGCCTGCGCAACGTCCTCCACTTCGCCCGGATGTCCCAACGGGGTTCTCGCGATCACCGCGGGCAGCCATTCGGGATGATCTTCCATCCACGCTTTGCTGATCTCGGTGAGAATGGCGCCGGGACGCACGCAGTTCACCCGCACGCCCGCATCCGCCTGTTCCCGCGCGAGGCCGATGGTGAAGGTGTCCACCGCGCCTTTCGATGCGGCATAGTCGATATGCGACCCGGCGCCGCCATGCTTGGCCGCCGCGGACGAGATGTTGACGATTGCGCCACCGCTGCCGCCGCAGCGCGTCGACATCCGCTTCAGCGCCGCCCTGCTGCACAGGAACGGCCCGAGCGTGTTGACCTCGAACAGGCGTCTGGAGCGGTCCGGGTCGAGCTCTTCCACCCGCCCCGGGCTCCCCATCGTTCCGGCGTTGTTGACCAGGCCGCCAACCGGGCTGAGCCGGCGATCCACTTCGTCGAACATCGTCTCGACCTCGACAGGATCGGCAACGTCCGCCTGAACCGCGATGGCCTTGCCGCCCATCCTCGTGATCTCCGACACGACGGATTGCGCGCCGCGTTCGTCCCTGGCAAAATTGACCCCGCAGGACCATCCCAGGGAAACCGCATGACGGCAGATCGCGGCTCCGATCCCGCGGCTTCCCCCTGTGACCACCAAGACGCTCAACCCTCGATCTCCTGGTTCGGCCGTCCGAAAATAGCAGACGACCCCGCAATCCTCCTACGGCGACCGGCAGGGTTTCGGTGCATGATCGGTCGAAAGTGCTTGGCCGCGGACCGCTGCGGCGCGACTCAGCCGCCGCGGGCGGTGATCCTGGGCATCGATTGCAGCAGCGTCAGCGCCGTGCTGGCGCGCGCGGCGACGGGCGATTGGCGCAGCTCGGAACGCAACATGTAGAGGCGGATCAGGTCCTCGCGCTTTCCGGCGTCGGCGAACTGCGCAATCTCGCCCGAGCCGAGCGCCCGCCCGGTCTTCTCGCGGAAGGTCTCGAGCTGGAGGTCGAGGTCGAGCGCACCGAAGCTCTCCGGCAGGCCGAGCGCGGTCTCGAAGACCTTGCGCAGGGGCGGGTTGCCCATCACCGAGAACCAAAGCGCGTTCTTGGAGCTGGAGCCCGAGGCGAGGGATTCGAGCTCGCGCTTGGCGGTGAGCGCGAGCCGCATCGTCTCGTCTTGCTCGCCGACGGCCACCTCGAACTGGCGGGTCTCGTAGCGCGCGATGAGCCGCTCGGCGAAGGCCCGCGTCCGGTTGAACGGCCCGCCCGGCTCGGCGAAGCCGAAGGCCTGGGCGAATTCCAGGTAGCGCTTGTCGGCGAGCCGGTTGGCGAGCGCCTTGGGGTCGTCCGCGGCGCTTTCCAGCACCTTGCGGATGAAGGCCCGGTTGCCCAGGTCGGACTCGAGGCCGAAGGCGCCGAGCGCCACCTTCAGGAGCGCGCGGTCGGCGACGAGCGCCTCGGCGCTCGTCACCTGCCCGATGCGGGCGCGGAAGGCCGCGGTGTCGCGCCGCGTGCCCGGGGCCTCGGCCACGAGCGCGCGCTGGCGATCGGCGGTGCGCGCGAGGAAGCGCCAGCCGGCGTAGCCGCCGAGCGGCAGCACCGGCTGGAAGCTCATCGCGCGGCGGCGGCCAGCAGCCGCTCCTCGCGCGGCAGAAGCGCGCGCAGCGCCTTCAGCGCCTGGTAGTGCTGACCGCCCAGCACCGCCTCGGTTGCGGCGGTGAGCTGGGCCCGGCTGTCGGAATCGGTCAGCGCCTGGGAGAGCTGCTCGATGCCGCGCAGGAGCTGATGATGCGCCTCGGCGGGGCTGGCATCGCCCGAGAGCACGAGCTGGGCGATGTAGCAGACCCGGCGCACCGGCGTCGTGACCTCGCCGGGATGGATCGCGTCGCGCAGGCGCAGGATGTTGGCACCGGGAGTCATGATCGACAGCCGGCTGCGCTTCTCGCCGTTCTCGATCACCGCGCCGTTGATCAGCACCCGCTCGTGCGGACCGAGCTT
>JBFKAV010000040.1:0-23051 GCA_041621405.1 Paracoccaceae bacterium | reverse complement strand
CCGGAATCAGCGCCGAGCTGGTCCGGACCACGAACACCGTGGCGCGGCGGGCGGAGGCGTTCGGGTTCTGAACCGCGCCGCCTGAGTCCCCCCTTGCAGTCTCGCCCTTCGGCGCGTATATGCGCCTCAACAGCGGCGCTTCGGCTTCCACCCCCGAGGCTCCACCGGCAGACCATCGCGGGCCGCTCTGGCCCGCGTTTTTGTTTTGGACGCACCTTGACCGACCTCGTCGCCAAAGCCGCCATCGACCGGCGCCTTGCGGAGATCGTGGAACCCACGATCGCCGGCATGGGATTTGAGCTGGTGCGCGTCAGGCTGATGGGCGGGCAGCGCAAGACGGTGCAGATCATGGCCGACCGCCCCGAGGGTGGGATCGAGGTGGACGACTGCGCCGAGATCTCGACCGCGGTCTCGGCCGTGCTCGACGTCGAGGATCCGCTCGAGGATGCCTATACGCTCGAGGTCTCGTCGCCCGGCATCGACCGGCCGCTAACGCGGCTCAAGGATTTCGACGCCTGGGCGGGGTTCGAGGCCAAGCTCGAGACCGCCGAGCAGATCGACGGCCGGCGGCGGTTCAAGGGTCGGCTTTCGGGCACCGAGGGCGACGAGGTGCTGATCGAGATCGAGGACCAGGGCGCGCCCGTGACCATCGGGTTGAAGTTCGACTGGCTCACCGACGCCAAGCTGGTGCTGACCGACGACCTGATTCGGGAAGCGCTGCGCCAGAAGAAAGACGCCGGCCAGATCGACGCGGCCCGGTTCGATGCAATTGAAGAAGAGCTTGCCGCCGACGAGGCGGAGGACAAGGAGTGAGACATGGCGATTACCTCTGCCAACCAGCTTGAGCTTCTGCAGACCGCCGAGGCGGTTGCCCGGGAGAAGATGATCGACCCGGTCCTGGTGATCGAGGCGATGGAGGAGAGTCTCGCCCGCGCCGCGAAGAGCCGTTACGGCGCCGAGATGGACATCCGCGTCAAGATCGACCGCAAGACCGGGCGGGCGACCTTCACCCGGGTGCGCACCGTGGTCGAGGACGACGCGGTGGAAAACTACCAGGCCGAGCTGACAGTGGAGCAGGCCAAGCAGTACCTCGCCGATCCCAAGGTCGGCGACACGATCGTCGACGAGGTGCCGCCGGTCGACATGGGCCGGATCGCCGCGCAGTCGGCCAAGCAGGTGATCCTGCAGAAGGTGCGCGAGGCCGAGCGCGACCGGCAGTTCGAGGAGTTCAAGGACCGCGCCGGCCAGATCATCAACGGCGTCGTCAAGCGCGAGGAGTACGGCAACATCGTCGTCGACATCGGCCGCGGCGAGGGCATCCTGCGCCGCAACGACAAGATCGGCCGCGAGAGCTACAGGAACGGCGACCGCATCCGCTGCTACATCAAGGACGTGCGCCGCGAGGCGCGGGGGCCGCAGGTGTTCCTCTCGCGCACCGATCCGCGGTTCATGGCGGAGCTCTTCAAGATGGAGGTGCCGGAGATCTACGACGGCATCATCGAGATAAAGGCGGTGGCCCGCGACCCGGGCAGCCGGGCGAAGATCGCGGTGATCTCCTACGACAACTCGATCGACCCGGTCGGCGCCTGCGTCGGCATGCGGGGCTCCCGCGTGCAGGCGGTGGTGAACGAGCTGCAGGGCGAGAAGATCGACATCATCCCGTGGAACGAGGACCAGGCGACGTTTCTGGTCAACGCGCTGCAGCCGGCCGAAGTCTCGAAGGTCGTGATCGACGAGGAGGCCGGCAAGATCGAGGTCGTCGTGCCCGACGAGCAGCTGTCGCTGGCGATCGGACGGCGCGGCCAGAACGTGCGGCTGGCGAGCCAGCTCACCGGGCTCGACATCGACATCATGACCGAGGAGGAGGAGAGCCAGCGCCGCCAGGCCGAGTTCGCCGAGCGCACCAAGCTGTTCATGGACACGCTGGACCTCGACGAGTTCTTCGCCCAGCTCCTGGTCTCCGAGGGCTTCACCTCGCTCGAGGAGGTGGCCTATGTCGATCTCGATGAGCTTCTGACCATCGAGGGCGTCGACGAGGACACCGCGAACGAGCTTCAGGCCCGTGCCCGCGACCATATCGAGGAGCAGAACCGCAAGGCGCTGGAGGCCGCCCGCGCGCTTGGCGCCGAAGACAGCCTGATCGCCTTCGAGGGGCTGACGCCGCAGATGATCGAGGCGCTCGCGAAAGACGGCGTGAAGACGCTGGAGGACTTCGCCACCCTCGCCGACTGGGAGATCGCCGGCGGCTGGACCACGGTGGACGGCGAGCGGGTGAAGGACGACGGCATTCTTGAGCCGTTCGACGTGAGCCTGGAGGAGGCGCAGAACATGGTGATGACCGCCCGGGTGATGCTGGGCTGGGTTGACCCTGCCGACCTGGTGGCCGAGCAGGAGGCGGACGCCGAGGGGGCAACCGAGGGCGCTCAGGCAGAGGAGGCCGGGGCCTGAGTCCCAGGCTCCGGGGATCGGGCGCGTGACGCGCGGCGGCCAGGAGAAGGCGCGGGAGGCGCCCGAGCGGCGCTGCATCGCCACGGGCGAGAGCCAGCCGAAGGCCGGGCTTCTCCGCTTCGTGGTCGCGCCCGACGGCCGGGTCGTGCCCGATCTCCTGGGCCGGCTGCCCGGGCGCGGGATCTGGGTCTCGGCCGAACGGTCGGCGCTGGAGGCTGCGGTCAAGAAGAACCTCTTCGCCCGCTCCGCAAAACAGCCGGTGACCGTGCCGGAGGGCCTGATCGGCGAGGTCGAGGCGGGCTTGGCAAGGCGGATCGTCGAGCTTATTTCGCTCGACAGGAAGGCCGGCCGCGCGGTGACCGGGTTCGAGAAGGTGAAGGACTGGCTCGCCAAGGGCGAGGCCCAGGTCCTGATCCAGGCTTCCGACGGCTCCGGCCGCGGCAAGGACAAGCTGCACTCGCCCCCGGGCAAGGGCAGCTTCATCGGCTGCCTGACCGCCTCGGAAATCGGTTTGGCATTCGGGCGCGACTATGCCATACACGCCGCGCTTGCGGCTGGCGGCCTTACGACGCGTGTTGTAGAGGAAGCAGCGCGGCTTTCTGGCCTGCGTGGATCGGGTGGGGCGAAGGCGCCCCGCGAAAGGATTAGAAGAACGCGATGAGCGATACGGACGGCAAAAAGCCTCTCGGCCTCGGCAGCGGGGTTCGGTCGGGTCAGGTGAAGCAGAGCTTCAGCCACGGCCGGACCAAGAACGTCGTGGTCGAGACCAAGCGCAAGCGCGTGGTCGTGCCGAAGCCCGGCGCGGCGCCGGCCGCCGGCGGGGCGAAACCGGCTGCGGTGGCGGGCGGCGACGCCTCGAAGCGCCCGGCCGGGATCTCCGATGCCGAGATGGATCGGCGCCTGAAGGCGTTGCAGGCCGCCAAGGCGCGCGAGGCCGATGAAGAGGCCCAGCGCGAGGCCGAGGAAAAGGCCCGCGAGGAAGAGCGCGAGCGCCGCCGGGCCGAGGCCGAAGCCAAGGAACGCGAGGACCGCGAGCGCGAAGAGGCGCTGAAGGCGAAGGCCGAGGAAGACCAGCGCAAGGCCCGCGAGGCCGAGGAGCGCACGCGCCGCGGCGAAGAGCGCAAGACGCCCGCCGCCGCTGCACCGTCGGCGCCGGCCGAAGCGCCGGCGCAGCGCGGCACCTCGAAACCCACGCCCGGCCCGCGCAAGGTGGACCGCGACCGCGACGACAAGCGCGGCGATCGCGACGGGCGCGGCAAGGGCCGCGACGAGGGCGGCCGCCGGGCCGGCAAGCTGACGCTCAACGAGGCGCTTGGCGGCGAGGGCGGGCGGCAGCGCTCGCTGGCCGCGATGAAGCGCAAGCAGGAGCGCGCGCGCCAGAAGGCGCTGGGCATGGGCGGACGCGCCGAGAAGCAGAGCCGCGAGGTGCAGCTTCCCGAGACGATCGTCGTGCAGGAACTGGCCAACCGCATGGCCGAGCGCGCCGCCGACGTGGTCAAGGCGCTGATGAACATGGGCATGATGGTCACGATGAACCAGCCCATCGACGCCGACACTGCCGAGCTCATCATCGAGGAGTTCGGCCACAAGACCGTGCGCGTGTCGGACGCCGACGTGGAGCAGGTGATCGACATGGTGAAGGACAAGGCTGAGGACCTCGCACCGCGGCCGCCGGTGATCACGATCATGGGCCATGTCGACCACGGCAAGACGTCGCTTCTCGACGCGATCCGCAAGGCGAACGTGGTGGCCGGGGAAGCCGGCGGCATCACCCAGCATATCGGCGCGTACCAGGTGACGACCGAGTCGGGGGCGGTGCTGACCTTCCTCGACACGCCGGGCCACGCCGCCTTCACCTCGATGCGCGCCCGCGGCGCGCAGGTGACCGACATCGTGGTGCTGGTGGTGGCCGCCGACGACGCGGTGATGCCGCAGACGGTGGAGGCGATCAACCACGCCAAGGCCGCCAAGGTGCCGATGATCGTGGCGATCAACAAGATCGACAAGCCGTCGGCCAATCCGCAGAAGGTGCGCACCGACCTCTTGCAGCACGAAGTCGTGGTGGAAAAGATGTCGGGCGACGTCCAGGACGTCGAGGTTTCCGCCGTGACCGGCGATGGGCTCGATGACCTGCTGGAGGCGATCGCGCTGCAGGCGGAAGTGCTGGAACTGAAGGCGAACCCGAAGCGCGCGGCCTCGGGCGCGGTGATCGAGGCGCAGCTCGACGTGGGCCGCGGCCCGGTGGCGACCGTCCTGGTGCAGAACGGCACGCTGAAGCAGGGCGACATCTTCGTCGTTGGCGAGAAGTGGGGCAAGGTCCGGGCGCTGGTCAACGACAAGGGCGAGAAGATCGACGAAGCCGGCCCGTCGGTGCCGGTGGAGGTGCTCGGCCTCAATGGCACGCCCGAGGCCGGCGACGTCCTGAACGTGGTCGAGACCGAGGCGCAGGCGCGCGAGATCGCCGACTACCGCGAGCAGGCGGCGAAGGACAAGCGCGCCGCGGCCGGCGCGGCGGCGACGCTCGAGCAGCTGATGGCCAAGGCCAAGGCCGACCAGGACGTGGCCGAGCTTCCGGTGCTGGTGAAGGCCGACGTGCAGGGCTCGGCCGAGGCTATCGTGCAGGCGCTCGAGAAGGTCGGCAACGAGGAGGTGCGGGTGCGCGTGCTGCACTATGGCGTCGGCGCGATCACCGAGACCGACATCGGCCTCGCCGAAGCTTCGAACGCGCCGGTCATCGGCTTCAACGTGCGCGCCAATGCCTCGGCACGGACCTCGGCCAACCAGAAGGGCGTGGAGATCCGCTACTACAGCGTGATCTACGACCTGGTCGACGACATCAAGGCCGCGGCCTCGGGCCTTCTGAAGGACGAGGTGCGCGAGAAATTCATCGGCTATGCGGAGATCAAGGAAGTCTTCAAGGTCTCCGGCGTCGGCAAGGTCGCGGGCTGCCTTGTGACCGAGGGCGTGGCGCGGCGGTCGGCGGGCGTGCGGCTCCTGCGCGACAACGTGGTGATCCACGAGGGCACGCTGAAGACGCTCAAGCGCTTCAAGGACGAGGTGCCGGAGGTTCAGTCGGGCCAGGAATGCGGCATGGCGTTCGAGAACTACGACGACATCCGCCAGGGCGATGTGATCGAGATCTTCGAGCGCGAGACGGTCGAGCGCACGCTGGCCTGATCGCCGGCCCGATCGCCGAATGCGAGCCGCCGCCCCGCCGCCCGGGCGGCGGATTCATGTTCGGGGGCGTGCGCGGCAGCTCAGACCTTGCGGAACTCCATCCGGTAGACCACTTCCTCGCCGGTGGCGGGGTCGGTGCCGGGCGCGCCGCTGATCACCAGGCGGTCGCCCTCGAGCTCGAACGGGCGCGACAGGTCAATCTCCCAGTTGGGGTTCCAGGCGGCTTCGACGTGATGCACGACCCGGTCCTCTTCGAGCGTGTAGGAGGCCACATAGGCCAGCATCGTGTCGTGGAGCCGCGCCTTCTCGGCCTCGGTCCAGGTGCCGCCGTTGGCGCGCGGTCGCTCGCGCCCGAACACCGAGGCCATCATCCGGCCGTCAGCGTGGTAGGCGATGTAGCCGATAGGATCGGGCCCGAGCGCGTCGGTGACCGCGCCGGTCGCGAGCGCCCTGCGTGTCCAGGAGACCATCCGCCACGAGCCGATCAGCGCGCGTGGATCCGCCATGCTCGACCCTCCCACCGTTTCGAACGGCACGAGGCTACCATCGTCAGAGCAGGTTATCCGAAAAGTTCACGCGGCGAGACCGGCGCCGGCGTCACGCGGCGGCCGGTGGCGCCACGTGCTGATCCACTGGCCGGCCGCGGAACAGCCGCTGGCCGACGCGGATGAGGATGGTGCCGTCGGCGCAGAGGCAAACGAAGCGGCCCTGGACCAGCACGCGGGTGCCGATGGCGATCGTTCGGATCGTGTGGTTCTGGACTTTGCTCATGCAGGTATTGTCTCACGAATTGGCAGAGAAATCCCTTGTTTCACAGGCTGTTGATGGCGATGTGACTTCGCGGCCGGTGGCGTGAAGCCGGCGTGAGCGCGGCCGCGGCGTTGGGCCGTCTATGGCTGCACCGGGCGGCCGCGGAACAGCTCCGCGCCCACGCGGACGATGATGGTGCCGTCGGCGCAAGCGCGCTCGAACAGGCCCTGGATCGACAAGCTGGTGCCGATCATGATGGTGCGGATCATCTGGTTTCCCCACATGGCAGGACTCCGATGCGACTCGTGATCGGGCCGAGATTTGCAGAATTTGATTAGAATTCAACTAATCCGTCAGAGCCAGTCGCGCAGCACCGGGATCAGTGGCAGGTCTGCAGGGGGCATCCGGTAGTCGCGCAGACGCTCGGGGCGGACCCAGGTCAGGGCCTGGCCTTCCTTCGAATCGGGGATCCCCTGCCATCTGCGGCAGGCGAAGAGCGGCATCAGAAGGTGGAACTCGGCATAGGAATGCGACGCGAAGGTGAGCGGCGCGAGGCAGGACGCCCAGGTGTCGATGCCGAGCTCCTCGTGCAGCTCGCGGATGAGCGCGACTTCCGGGGTCTCGCCCGGCTCGACCTTGCCGCCGGGGAATTCCCAGAGGCCCGCCATCGACTTGCCCTCGGGGCGCTGGGCCAGGAGCACCCGCCCATCGCGGTCGATTAGCGCCACGGCGGCGACGAGGACGGTTCGCACGTCAGGACCGGTAGTCGGCGTTGATCTCGATGTAGCGGTCGGTCAGATCGCAGGTCCAGACCTTGGCCGCGCCCTTGGACAAGCCGAGGTCGACGCCGATGCGGATCTCATCGCCTTTCATGTGCGCGGCGCCGTCGGCCTCGCGGTAGGAGGGCGCGACCATGCCGTTCTCGGCCACCAGCACCTCGCCCAGGTGGATCGTCAGGCGGTCGCGGTCGGCGTTGGCGCCGGACTTGCCGACCGCCATGACGATGCGGCCCCAGTTCGGGTCCTGCCCGGCGACGGCGGTCTTGACCAGCGGCGAATTGGCGATCGCGAGGGCCACGCGGCGGGCGTCGGCGGCGTTCGCAGCACCCGTGACGGCGACCTCGACGAACTTGGTCGCGCCCTCGCCGTCCTTCACCACCTGGTGCGCGAGATCAAGCATGACGCCGCGCAGGGCGTCGTAGAATGCGCGGCCCTGGCGGGTCCGGACGTCGCGGATCTCGGGCGCCTTGGCGGTGCCGGTGGCGGCGAGGATCAGGGTGTCGGAGGTGGAGGTGTCGCCGTCCACCGTGATGCAGTTGAAGGTCTCGTCGACGGCGCGGGCGCACATGCGCTGCAGCGGCACCGGGCCGACCCTGGCGTCGGTGAAGATGTAGACCAGCATCGTGCCCATGTCGGGCGCGATCATGCCCGAGCCCTTGGCGATGCCTGCTATCCTGATCGGTTGGCCGTCGATCTCGATCTCGGCGGCGGCGCCCTTGGGGAAGGTATCGGTGGTCATGATCGCGCGGGCGGCCAGCTCCAGGCCGTCGGCCCGGAGTCCGGCGGCAAGCTCGCCCACCACGGCGGTGATACGCTCGTGCGGCAAGGGCTCGCCGATCACGCCGGTGGAGGCCGGGAATACCCGTGTGGCAGGGATCTTCAGCGCCTTCGCCACCGCCTCGGAGACGGCCTCGACGGCGACCTCGCCGGCGGCGCCGGTGAAGGCGTTTGAGTTGCCCGAGTTGACGACGATCGCCGCGCCCTGGCGCGGGTTGGGCTTCGTCGCCAGACGCGCCTCGCAGGCGCGGACCGGGGCAGAGCGGGTGGCCGAGCGGGTGAAGGCGCCGGCGATGGCGGTGCCGGGAGCGAGGCGGACGAGCATCACGTCGAGCCGCCCCGGGTAGCGCACGCCGGCCGCCACGGCGGCGAATTCGGCGCCGGCGATCGCCGGCAGCGACGGGAAGCCGCCCTTCGGCGCAAGCGGCGCGACAAGCTTGGATTTGGCCTTCGCCTTTTCCTTGGACTTCTTCTTGTCGGCCTTCTTCGCGGCCTTGTCCTTCTTCGCCTTCTTGTCCTTCGCCTTCAGCTTGGCCATCGCCGTCCCTCCCCGACCCGGATCACTCGGAAACGAGATCGAGGTTGCGCAGCACCGCCGGGTCGATCCCCTCGTCGTCGCGGACGACATCCGCGGTCCCGGTGGCCGTGGCAATGGCGGCTTCGATGGCCTGACGCTGCAGCTCCTCGGAGAGCTCGCCTTCGACGTCTTCGAGCGGCGGGGCTTCCTTGATGCGCACCTCGTTGAGCTTGATGATGTGCCAGCCGAACTGCGTCTGTACCGGCCCGGAGACCTCGCCGGGCTCGAGCACGAGCACCGCCTGCTCGAAGGGCTCGACCATCATGCCTTCGGTGAACCAGCCCAGATCGCCGCCGTTCGGGCCCGAAGGGCCGGTGGAGCGGGTGCGGGCGAGATCGGCGAAATCCGCGCCGCCGTCGAGTTCGGCCTTCACCTCAGTGGCTTCCTCCTCGGTCTCCACGAGGATGTGCGCGGCGTTGTATTCCTGGCTCGGCGCGGCGTCGGAATACCTCTCGGCGTAGAGCGCCTGCAGCGCCTCGTCGGTGACCGCGCCGTCGGCGGCCTCGCTCAGCACCTCGCCGGCGACGAAGGCGCGGCGCTCGTTCTCGAGCGCGAGCTCGGAGCCGCGGGACAGCTTGCCGTCCATGCCGGCGCCGAGGGCGATCTGCTGGATGATCTGGTCGAGGATGCCGGAGAACAGCAACTCGTCGGGCAGCGACTGGTATTGGTCGGGCAGGCGGGCGCGCATCACGATCATGTGGCCGAGGGTGATGTCGATCCCGTTCACGGTGGCCACCACGGTATCGGCGGTGACGTCCCGGGCCGGAGCCTCGGCCGCCGGAGCCTCGGCCGCAGGCGCGTCGGCGGCCTCCTGCGCGGCGGCGGGAAGGGCGAGAAGCGCGGCCAGCGCGGCGCTGCGAAGCAGGTGATCGGCTAGGCTCATGGGAATCCTCCGGGGTCCGGACGGGGGCGGCCGGCTAAGTTGACACTCCTGGGCCCGCCCCTTACATCGCTCGGGTCCGAGACTGCCGGGCGGCCCAATTCTTCCTGCGCCCTTCTAGGGCGCACCGGGAGGGCGGGCAAGGCGGCATCTCGCACGAGTGCGTCAGAGCAGGTAAATCGAGAGCGAAATGCTGGGCATCGGAACGATTGCGAAGAAGGTGTTCGGCACGCCGAATGACCGCAAGATCAAGGCCGTGCGCCCGCTTGTCGAGAAGATCAACGCGCTCGAGCCCGAGTTCCAGAAGCTCAGCGACGAGGAGATCAAGGCGCGCACCGAGAAGCTGGCGATGCGCGCGCAGGCCGGCGAGAGCCTCGACGACCTTCTGCCCGAGGCCTTCGCCAATTGCCGCGAGGCGGCCTGGCGGGCGCTGGGATTGCGCGCCTTCGACGTGCAGCTGATGGGCGGGATCTTCCTGCACCAGGGCAACATCGCCGAGATGAAGACCGGCGAAGGCAAGACCCTGGTCGCGACCTTCCCGGCCTATCTCAACGCGCTCTCGGGCAAGGGCGTGCACATCGTGACGGTGAACGACTACCTCGCCCGCCGCGACGCGGACTGGATGGGCAAGGTCTACGAGCACCTGGGGCTCACCACGGGCGTCGTCGTGCCGCAGATGCCGGACGACGAGAAGCGCGAGGCCTACCGCGCCGACGTGACCTACGCCACCAACAACGAGCTCGGCTTCGACTACCTGCGCGACAACATGAAGAGCACCGTCGAGGACATGTCGCAGCGCGGGCACAACTTCGCCATCGTCGACGAGGTGGACTCGATCCTGATCGACGAGGCGCGCACGCCGCTGATCATTTCCGGCCCGAGCCAGGACCGCTCGGAGCTTTACCGCGCCGTCGACGCGCTGATCCCCGGCATCGAGCCGGATCACTACACGATCGACGAAAAGACGCGGACCGTGACCTTCAGCGAGGAAGGCGACGAGGTCATGGAGGAGCGGCTGCGCGAGGCCGGGCTCCTGCCCGAAGGCCAGTCGCTCTACGACCCCGAGAGCACGTCGCTGGTGCACCACGTGACCCAGGCCCTCCGGGCGCACAAGCTCTACACCAAGGAGAAGGACTACATCGTCCGCGATGGCGAGGTGCTCCTGATCGACGAATTCACCGGGCGGATGATGATCGGCCGCCGGCTTGCCGACGGTCTGCACCAGGCGATCGAGGCGAAGGAGGGGGTCGAGATCCGCCCCGAGAACGTGACGCTCGCCACGGTGACGTTCCAGAACTACTTCCGGCTCTACGGCAAGCTCGCCGGCATGACCGGCACCGCGGCCACCGAGGCCGAGGAATTCCGCGAGATCTACGGCCTCGGCGTGGTGGAGATCCCGACCAACATGCCGATCGACCGGACCGACGAGCACGACCAGGTCTACCGCTCCGCGCAGGAGAAGTACGCCGCCATCGTCGAGGCGATCAAGGAGGCGCACGGGCGCGGCCAGCCGATCCTGGTGGGCACCACCTCGATCGAGAAGTCCGAATTCCTCTCCGGTCTGCTGAAGAAGGAGGGGATCAAGCACAACGTGCTGAACGCCCGCTACCACGAGCAGGAAGCGAAGATCATCGCCGAGGCCGGCAAGCTCGGCGCGGTGACAATCGCCACCAACATGGCCGGCCGTGGTACCGACATCAAGCTTGGCGGCAACGTCGAGATGAAGGTGCTGGAGGCGCTGGCCGCCGACCCCGAGGCGCATCCCGACGAGGTGCGCGCCCGGATCGAGGCCGAGCACGCCGGCGAGGAGGCGAAGGTGAAGGAGGTCGGCGGGCTCTTCGTGCTGGCCACCGAGCGCCACGAGAGCCGGCGGATCGACAACCAGCTGCGCGGCCGCTCGGGCCGGCAGGGCGACCCCGGGCGCTCGGCGTTCTACCTCAGCCTCGAGGACGACCTGATGCGGATCTTCGGCTCGGAGCGGCTGGACAAGGTGCTCTCGACCCTTGGGATGCAGGAAGGCGAGGCGATCGTGCACCCTTGGGTGAACAAGAGCCTGGAGAAGGCGCAGGCGAAGGTCGAGGGCCGCAACTTCGACATCCGCAAGCAGCTTCTGAAGTTCGACGACGTGATGAACGACCAGCGCCGGGTGATCTTCAGCCAGCGCCGCGAGATCATGGAGGCCGAGGATCTCTCCGAGATCGTCGGCGACATGCGGCACCAGGTGGTCGAGGACCTGATCAACCGCCACTTGCCGCCGAAGAGCTATGCCGACCAGTGGGACGTCGACGGGCTGAAGTCCGAGGTGCAGGAGAAGCTGGGCCTCGACCTGCCGGTCGCCGACTGGGCCGACGAGGAAGGCGTGGACCAGGCCGCGATGACCGAGCGCGTCGCCGCGGCGAGCGACGAGCTGATGGAGGAAAAGACCCAGGCCTTCGGCGCCGAGGCGATGCGCCAGGTCGAGAAGCAGATCCTCCTGCAGACGATCGACGGCAAGTGGCGCGAGCACCTGCTCAGGCTCGATCACCTGCGCAGCGTGATCGGCTTCCGCGGCTATGCCCAGCGCGATCCCCTGAACGAATACAAGAACGAGGCCTTCGCGCTGTTCGAGACCCTGCTCGACGGCCTGCGCGAGGAAGTCACCCAGAAGCTCGCGCGGATCCGCCCGCTCAGCAAGGAGGAGCAGGAGGCGATGATGCAGCAGATGCTGGCCCAGGCCCGCGCTGCCGCACCCGCCGCGGCGCCGGTGCCGGTTGGGGCCGGGGCCGAGGAGGAGCCGCCGACCCCGCTCGTGGCCGACTTCGACGAGACCGACCCCAAGACTTGGGGCAACCCGGGCCGCAACGACCCCTGCCCTTGCGGATCGGGCCGCAAGTTCAAGCACTGCCACGGCCGGCTGGTCTGAGGGCGAAACGCAACAGTGCCGGCCGCAGGCCCCTGACATGGCCGCACATTTCTGCTAGCCTGCCAGGCAAATCACGCTGACGGAGAATGCAGCGGCATGAGGACGGGCAGTGGCGCCCCCGCGCGGCGGGGGCATCTTACGGGTGCGATCATGGCAATCCTGGCAGTCGCCAGCGCGGCCCCCGCGCAGGAGGTGCTGCCGGTGCGGTTCAGCTTGGGCGGTCCGCTGGTTCTGCCTGGCGATCCGGTGGTGCGGGCCCTGCCGCGCGGCCAGGGCGGCGCGCCGGTGGCCGCGGCGGCACCGGAGGACGCGGGCGGCCCCGGGCGGACGGCGGCATACGGCCCCCTGGGCCTGCCCTGCGGCGCAAGCCTCACCGCCGAGGCCGCGCCGGGCGGCACGGCCCGGCTCAGGCTCGAGGCGCCGTGCCACGCGGGCGCGACCGTGACGCTCGCGCACGGGGCGCTCTCGGCCACCTTTCAGGCCTCGCCTTCGGGCGTGATAGAGACGGTTTTCCCCGCCTTCGACGAGTTGGCGCGCTTCACCGCGCGGCTGCCGGGCGGCGAGAGCCTGACCACCGCGGTTCAGGTCCCCGGCGCGGCGGGCTACGAGCGCGTGGTGACGATGTGGCAAGGCGCGGGCGGGCTTTCGGTGCACGCCTTCGAGTACGGCGCGGCCCGGGGCGATGCCGGCCATGTCTGGCGCGGCGCGCCCAGGGGCGCGCAGGCGGCGGAAGCCGGGCGCGGCGGCTTCCTTCTGGTGCTCGGCACCGCCGAGGTTCCCGGCGCGCGCCGGGCCGAGGTCTACTCTTTCCCCGCGGCTGGGGCGGCGCGAACCGGGGCGGTGCGGATCTCGCTATCCGCCGCGGTGACACCGGCCACCTGCGGCGGCGAGATCGAGGCTGAGACGCTGCAGCTGGGCGAGGGCCTGCCGGGGGCGCCGGTGGCCGTGCGGATCGCGCTGCCCGCCTGCGCCGCCGGGGCTGCGGGCGATCTGATGTTGAAAAACCTGGCGCGAGACCTGAAGATCGCCGCCCAGTGATGCGAGCTTGATCCCAGGGCCCGAGATGCGACCGACGCGGTCCGCCGCGGCGATGCTCGCCGCGCTTCTTCTCTGCCTTTCCGTGCCGCCGCGCGCCGCCCTGGCGCAGGACGTGCGGCTCAGCTCGCGCGACGGCAGCTTCGCGCTGGAGGGCACGCTGCTCGGCTTCGACGGCGAGTTCTACAGGGTCGACACGGTCTACGGGCCGCTGACGGTGGATGCGCTCGGGGTGAACTGCAAGGGACCGGGCTGCCCTGACCTCGAGGCCTTCGTGGCCGAGGTGACGCTCTCGGGCGCCGAGGCGATGGGGGCCGTGCTGATGCCGGCGCTTCTCGAGGCCTTCGCCGCCCAGCGCGGGCTGAAGGCGGCGCGCGAGATCCGCGACGCGCTGGGCTTCACCTACAGTATCGCCGATGCCGAGGGCCGGGTGCTGGCCCGGGTCGGGTTCCGGCTGACCACCACCGACGAGGGCTTCGCCGACCTGGTGGCGGGCGAGGCGGATCTGGCGATGGCGGCGCGCGAGGTTCGCCCGGCCGAGCTGGCTCTCGCGCGTGAGGCCGGGATCGGTACGCTCTCGGCCTCGGCGCAGAGCCGGGTCGTGGCCTATGACGCCTATGTGGCGGCCGTGGCCCCGGCGAACCCGCTGCCGGCGATTTCGCCCGAGGATCTCGGCCGGGCGCTCACCGGCGAAATCGCCGATTGGGGCGACCTGGGCGGACCGGCGGGCGTGCCGGTGCAGCTGCACGCGATGGAGGCCGCCCAGGGCGCGCAGCAGGGAATCGAGGCCGCGCTGCTCGCGCCCGGGGCAAGGGGGCTTTCCGCCGCCGCGCTCCGCCACGGCGATGCGGCGGAACTCGCCGACGCTGTCGCAGGCGATCCCTTCGCGCTGGGGGTGACGCTGGCCTCGGCGCTCGGCACGGCCCGCGGTTTGCCGCTGGCCGGCGGCTGCGGCTTTACGGTCAGCCCCGAGGACGCGGCGATCCGCAGTGAGGACTACCCGCTGGTGGCGCCGATGTTCCTCTACGCCCCGGCGCGGCGGCTGCCGGCGATCGCGCGGGATTTCCTGGCCTTCCTGTCCACCCCGACCGCCGAGCGGGTGATCCGCCGCGCCGGCTTCACCGATCTCGGCGCCCGCCGGGTGCCGCTGGCGGCACAGGGCGACCGGCTCGCCAAGGCGATCCTGGCCGCGGGGGCCGAGGTGCCGCTGTCGGCGCTGCAGGAGATGGTGCGCGCGCTCGAAGGCGCCGAGCGGCTCAGCCCGACCTTCCGCTTCCGTCCCGGCGCGGCGGGGCTCGACGCGCCGTCGCGCGGCAACGCGATCCTTCTTTCCGAGGCGCTTGAGGCCGGGGTCTATGACGGCCGCGAAATGATCTTCGCGGGCTTCAGCGACGGCGAGGGCGGGGCGGCGGGAAATCTCAGGATCTCGCGCACCCGGGCGGAGACGGTGATGAACGCCGTCCGCGCCCTGGCCGAGACCGCGGATTTCAGCCGCGTCAGGCTCACCGCCCTGGCCTTCGGCGAGGCGCTGCCGATGGCCTGCGACGACAGCGCCTGGGGGCGGCGGGTGAACCGGCGGGTGGAGGTCTGGCTTCGCTGAGCAGTGGCTGCGGACCGGGCCGGGTGCCCGGAGAACGGGCCTAGAGATAGCCGCCCGAGCGGAAGCTCAGCTCGCGCGACTTGCCAACGATCAGGTGATCGTGGAGCATCAGGCCCAGCGCCTCTGCGGCGTCGCGGATGCGGTAGGTCATGGCGATGTCTGCCTCCGACGGCGTCGGGTCGCCGGAGGGGTGGTTGTGCACCAGGATCAGCGCCGAGGCGTTGAGCTCCAGCGCCCGCTTGACCACCTCGCGCGGGTAGACCGGCACGTGGTCGACCGTGCCCCGCGCCTGCGCCTCGTCGGCGATCAGCACGTTCTTGCGGTCGAGGTAGAGCACGCGGAACTGCTCGGTCTCGCGGTGGGCCATGGCGGTGTGGCAATAGTCGACCAGCGCTGCCCAGCTGGAGAGAACGTGCTGGCGCAGCACCCGCGAGCGCGCGAGGCGATGCGCCGCGGCCTCGACGATCTTGAGCTCGCAGGTGACCGCCTCGCCCGCGCCCTCGACCTCCGCAAGCCGGGCCGGCGGGGCCGAGACGACGGCGTTGAAATCGCCGAACGCCTCGAGCAGGCGGCGGGCGAGCGGCTTCACGTCCTGCCGCGGGATGGCGCGGAAGAGGAGGAGCTCGAGGAGCTCGTAGTCCGGCATCGCCTCTGGCCCGCCGGCGAGGAAGCGTTCGCGCAGGCGCCTGCGGTGGTCCCGGATGTACGAGGGCAGCTTTTCCGGCAGCGCCACCGGCTCCGCTTCGTCGGCCTCGAAGAGCGGCAGGGGCGATTCGGTGAAGGCGGGAACGCCGGTCATGCGGCGAACCCTGCGGCCGCCATGGTGAAGGAAGGGTTAACGAGCGTCAGCGGCAGCGCGGGTGCAGGCCGGGGCGAGGGGGCCTTCTGCCCGCTGCGGCTTCTGTCCGGCGGCCCCCCGAACTTGTTTCGGCAGAGGGGATCACATGAAGCGCGCTTTGGCCGTGGTTGGGGGTGCCGCGAGGCGAGCCGGTCCGCCGCGCGTCGGCTCAGGCCTTCAAGTTCTTTGCCGAGGCCTTGATGGCGTCGTACTGGCCGCTCGGCCGGAACCGCCAAAGATAGTCGGGCAGCACCGCATCGAGCGCCGTGGGCTCGATCCCGAGCGCGTCGAAGCCCTTGGCGTCCTTGGCGACGACGTTGTCCTGCCGCAGGCTTCTCAGCTGATCGCGGGTGAGGATGCGATTGCTGAAGAGGCCGAGAGTGAGGCCCTGGGCGAGGTCGAGCACCGTGGCCATCGTCCGCGCCACCCAGAACGGCAGATTGAGGATCAGCCGGCGGCGGTGGATCACCTTGAGCATCTGCGCCATCAGGTCGCGGAAGCTGGCCACGTCGGGCCCGCCAAGCTCGTAGATCCCGGGCCTGGCCGTGCCGAGGACGCCCATCTCGGCGGCCTTGGCGACGTCGTCGACGTAGACTGGCTGGAACCGGGTTTCGGCGGCGGCGAGCGGCAGCACCGGGCCGAGCCGGGCCATGGCGGCGAAGCGGTTGAAGAACTGGTCTTCGGGTCCGAAGACCACGGAGGGGCGCAGGATCACGGCGCCGGGGAAGTTGCCGAGGACGGCCTCTTCGCCCTTGGCCTTGCTCTGGGCGTAGAGGCTTGCGCCCTCGGGGTCGGCGCCGATCGCAGAGACGTAGACCAGCCGCTCCACCCCGGTTTCGGCGGCGATGCGGGCGATGCGTCCGGCGCCCTCGTGCTGGATGGCATCGAAATTGTTCGGGCCGCTCTTGTCGAAGGTGCCGACGCAGTTGACCACCGCGTCGGCGCCGGTCATGGCGGCGCGCACCGAGGCATCGTCGCGGATGTTGCAGAACACCGGCTCGACCTGGCCGACGACGCCGTAGGGCCGGACGAACAGCGCCTCGTTCGGGCGGCGCACGGCGACGCGGACGCGCCAGCCCGCGCGAGCCATCCGCTGCGCGATGTAGCGGCCGATGAAGCCCGAGCCGCCGTAGATCGTGACGAGCTTCGACATGGGCGCACCTCCGTGGTTGAGGGCCTGAATAGCGGGGCCGCGGCGGGCGGGCAAGCACCGAGCCGCCCGACCCGTTGACAAGGCGTCGGGGCCGGAGTACGCCCCGCCTTCGCAGCCTGTGCCCAGGTGGCGGAATTGGTAGACGCGCACGGTTCAGGTCCGTGTGCCGCAAGGCGTGGAGGTTCGAGTCCTCTCCTGGGCACCAACTGGGCGCAACGCGTGCCCACATGGTCACCGCCTCTTCCCGAAGCAGGGGCCATTCGGGCCTTCATCACCCATCGAAGAAGCAGCCGCAGATGCTTCCGCGCGGGCTGCGAATGTCATACGCAAGAAGTTCTGGCGGTCGAAGTGTCGCCGGGATGAGGGTTTGACCGCTCAGAGCGATCACGGATCATCGCGAACCTCGATATCCAGAGACTCACCAAGCGGCATCTGGGTTAGGTGAGCTTGCGCTCGCGCCACCCGTCAGCCCGATCGCGGCGGAGCCGGAACGCGACCGACAGAGATCGTGGTCGTCGGGTCGACTGAAGGGCGAGTGGTCCGAGGGTTCCGGGCGGCCTCTTCCCTCTCGCCGCTGCAAATTCGCTCATTTCCGACATGGTAAGGCTCGCGCTGGTCAAAGAGCGTCAATTCAGGCTCCGCCTGTCGCTGTGTGGCGTTGACGCCGGCTCTCGCCTGTCCCGGCGCGACAAACCTGGCGCGCGCTCCTAGCGGGCTCGAATAGAATCGCGCTCTTGCCGCAAACTCGCCACTGTTTCCAAATAGGATCCAAATTTGGTGTGGCGCTGCGCTCGGTTCCATCAAGGGAGGAAGCAGGAGCGATGCTGCCGTGTCTGGAAGTGATGCACGTCTAAGCTAGAGATCCTGTGGCCATGAAGTGGACGGGCGCGGCACTCAAATCGCAGGCGGAGTGTGTTGTTTGGAAGACGCGCTGAATTCGAAGCGCCCGCGTGCGGTCGGGCTTGTGGCGAGAGCCGCGCTGCGCATCGCTGGCCTTCTAGCGATCCTTTTCCTTCTGGCACACATGGTGGATCTTCCCGAGGTTTGGGCACAAGCGTCCTCGGTTTCGAGCGCCAACCTCGTTCTGATTGTCACACTTCAGGTTGTCATCGCGCTGGCTTTGTCCTGGCGCTTCACGCTTGCGGCGCGAGCGGCCGGGTCCGGTATCACCTATCTTTCGGCCGGACGACTTACTTTCCTGTCGACGCTTGCCAACCTGTTGCTCCCTACGTCGCTCGCCGGCGATGCAGGGCGGGTATGGTTCTTGCGGGACTACGGACTTGCATTGAAGTCAGCGCTCGCGGTCGGGGTCTTTGACCGAATTATCGGCCTGACAGCGCTGGGTGCGATTGTCCTCGCCGGCGCGGTGATCACGCCCAAGACGGTTGATGGGAGCTTGATCGCGGTGATCTGCCTGTTCCTTTCTGTACTTGGAGCGGCACTCTTCTTGCAGTGGCGGCGACTGGGTGGCCTGGGTGCAACGGTCGGCGCGCTGGCGGTGCTTCGGCCCGGCGTGCTAGGGGCGTCTTTCGCGCTTTCGGTTTTCGGTCACCTGATCTCCGTCGTGATCGCCTATTCCATTCTTCGCGACCAGGGGATGTCGATCTCTTTCACGCAGACGCTGGTCTTGTTCCCCGCGGTTCTGCTGTCGGCGTCGCTGCCGGTCTCGATCGGCGGATGGGGCGCGCGCGAACTGGCTGCTGTGGCGGTGTTTCCGCTGGTCGGTGTTCCGGCGTCGGCGGCGATGGCGATGGCAATACTCTTTGGCGTGAGCCAGTTGGTGGCATGCCTTGTTGGCACACTGGCGCTGAGGCTGTTCCCGCAAGGCGCCGGCACAAGATGAACCGGCGTGAGGCGGCGGCAGCGCTCCTGTGGCTGATCTCGGCGGCGGCAGTCCTGGCGACGTTCCACGACCAGTTTTGGTGGCCGGTCGATGAAGGCGTCTATGCCTATGTCGCCCAGCGCGCAAACGCCGGCGACGTCATCCATCGCGATCTGATCGATATCCATAGTGGCTATGGCAACATCCTGAACGCCTGGGCATTCCGGGTGCTTGGAGAGGACCTCCTGAGCCTCCGATATCCGCTGGTTGCGATCACGTTCCTGCAAGGCTCGGTCGCCTTCATTATCCTGCGCCGCCGTGGTTCTGTCGCCGCCTTTGCAGGCGCGTTCGCGGTGACCGTGTTTTCGTTTATCCAGTTTCCCAATCCCAGCGCCAACTGGCATGCCCTGGGAGCTTTCTTTCTTCTCTGCCTCTGCCTGGGCGAGCTGCACGAGCGATCCGCACTGCGCCTCGTACTTGCGGGAGCGATCGTTGGCTTGTGCTTTTTCACGCGACAGCTGAGCGGGGTGATGCTTGCGCTCGGGCTCGTCGCGGTGCTGCTTGCAGAGAGGCGAGAGGACAAGCAAGGAGAGCGCGGGCCGGCGTTGCTAGCCGGCGGCGTCGCCTTCTCGGGCCTGTGCGCCTACGTGGTGGCGAAGAACCACACTTTCGGTTTGATATGGGGCGGCATCCTGCCGTCATGCATTCTTCTAATCCTTGCCTTTCGGGCCCGGATCACGTGGGTCGAGGCCGGGCGCACGGTGGCGCTTGTCCTCGCCGGGTTTGTCTTGTCCGGGCTCCCGCTGGCGGCGGTGGTTGCCTCTCAAGGGGCACTTGGCGCATGGATCAACGACATGATCTTCTCGGCCCTCGTGATCAACGGTCAGGATTTCATTGCCGACCAGAGCTTTGGCACGATCTTGCTTCTCGCGGCACACCACCTGCTGCAGGGCGACGGCCCCGTTGTGAGCGTGTCGGCCGTCGCGTGGGTCCTGCTCCTGCTCTCAGTTCCGGCGCTATGCCTGTTGGTCGCCTTCGACCTGCTCCGCAATCGTCGCGTTCACCCGCTGGCTGTCCTTTCGGTGTTCTGGTCGGTTTTGGCCCTTCACTACCAGATCCCGATCTACCTCCTGTTCGTGGTTCCGACTACGCTGGTGTCGTTGATCCTCATGCGCCCGTCGCTGCCGGTCATTGCGGCGGTTCTGGCGTTATGCCTATGGTCGCTGGCCTTTCAGGCGGGACAGCCGCTCGATCGCGGATTGGGCGGCACTGTCGCAGGAGTCCGGGCGCCGCCCAACATCCAATCGACGCTGCCGAGGGTCGGGCTTCGCATTCAGGCATCGGACGACGAGCTGTTCCGGCAACTCCTGCAGGCGATCGAAGCCTCCGCCGAGCCGAATGAACTCTTGATGACACTGCCGATGGAACCGGAGCTCAATTTCATCACCGGGCGCCCGAGCCCGGTTCCGTATTACGGGACGCCCCTGGGGCTGAGGACCGAGGCTGATCTCGTGGCAACGATCGCCGCGCTGGAGAGATCAGCGCCGCTCAACGTCGTGCACCGGCGCGTGGACAAGTACCTGACACCGCTCAGCGCAGAACTTCTTGATCGGATTCGGGCGTGGTCAGGACCGCCCCGGAAGATCGGTCCATTCGATCTTTATCGCTTTGCGGGCCCTCCAAGCCCGCCCCGGTCATTCTCTCAATGATGAAATCGGGCCGACCCTTCACCTCTTCATAGATCTTGGCGACGTAGGCGCCGATGATGCCGAGCCCGATCATCAATATCGACCCGACGATGATCTGAAGCAGGATGACCGTCGTGAAGCCGGGGGCGGCAGTTCCCGTCAGCCACAGCCAGAGCGTTCGGGCGCCGAGAATGATCGCAATGACACCGAAGATCAGGCCGAGGAGCGTGACCAGATGCATCGGCAATGTGCTGAAGGAAACGATCGACCCGATCGCCAAACTAAACAATCTGCGGACCGACCACTTGCTGGCGCCCGTGGCACGAGGCGCGACGTCAAACAGAATCGTCCTTTGCTCGAAGCCTACCCAGGCCGTGAGTCCGCGCAGGAACCTCTGGCGCTCGGGAAGCCTTAGTAGGCAATCCACGACCGTACGGTCGAAGAGCTTAAAATCCGCAGCGTTGCCGACGTCCATTCCTGCCAACTGCGAGAAGAGTGCAAAATAGCGTTTCGTCAGCCACGACTTGAACGGCCCTTCCGTCTGGCGTGTGCGTTTCACGGTGTTGACGACCTTTGCACCGTTCTCCCAGAGGCGCACCATCTCGGGGATCAGGTCCGGCGGGTGTTGCAGATCCGAATCCATGATGATGACGGCATCGCCCCTCGCGGCGTTCAACCCCGCATGAAGCGCCCCTTCCTTGCCGAAATTGCGCGAGAGCCGTAGGCCAATGATACTTGGGTCTTTCGCAGCGAGGGCTTCAATGACCTGCCAGGTCTCGTCGGAAGAGCCGTCGTCGACGATCAAATACTCGACCCGGCCGAGCGGGTCTGCTTTCGCGCGGATCGCGTCGACAGCATCGGCCAGCCCCGAGGCCTCCTGATAGGCGGGAACGACAATTGACAGGCGTGTACCGGAAATCACTGAATTCTTTCCCGTTTGGGCATGAACCGGTCCGCTAAGGCGTGGAGCATCTGATTTGATTTCCTGGACCATGCATGTCCGGCGTTGCCGGTATTCAAGATCACGACCGACGACGGAGGAACGTGCGGATTGATCTGTCGGCCACCGAGGCGGATCCCACTGCGCCGGATCAGGTCAGGCAGAGCGATCTGGTCAGCGATGGAACCGCGCTTGGAAATCATGAACGCCGGCCATCGCCGGCACGCGTGGCGGAGCGACGCGCTTTCCGAAAGTGGGGCCGGTTGCGCGGGGTTGCCGTCTTCACTCAGGCGGTCCGCAAGACCTCTGATAACCTGGAGCGGCCAGTAGCGGCACCTGAGCATCTGTGTCGCGACGATACCGCCGAATGAGGGCGTCCCGGCAAGTTCGTCGACGCGTCGGCGGGCCTTGGCGCCGAGCAGCGATTCTGCCTGCACCACAGTGCTTTCAGACAACTCCTCGCCGGTCACGGAGGAAGAGCGGCCCTGTGCTCGGTGATGAGGGTAGTCCGGCCTGAACCCAGGTTCCTGAGGCGTCGCTCCGGGAGCCAAGGGACGAGCGAAGTCATCCTGAATATTCCGAAAAACCGCGCACAGGGCCCGGTCCCCACCCCATTCGTTGAAATGGCCCGGCCCGCCGATTTCCTCGGCAATGTAGGTACCGTCGGTGTCCGATCGGAGTGCCATTTCCTCCGTCAGTTTGGGGAAGAGAAACCAAAGTCGGCAGGCTTTGCGACGCCTTACTCGAGCCGGGATATGCCAGGGAGGGCTCTGTTCTGACACCGGGCCGCTACCTTGCGGGCACCGGATTTCCGCGGTCTCCAGATTTGCCCAATTCATACCGGATGAAGTCTCTCCGCCGGTCCCAGTAAGGCTTGCCCGCGTCGACGCCTTCTTGCGAGGCCATTGGCGGCAAGGTATGCGAGATCGCGTAGTCAGGTCGAGAACTGTTTTGAACTGCTTCCTGTCGGATTCGGCAATGCGATTGCGACGCTCAAGCCCATCGGACCCTGCTGAACTGACCGAGCACCCGGCACCATGGGTTGATGCTGCGGCCTGACATCGAGATCGTGGGGACTTGGCAGTCGTGGATCTTAGGGGCATCCATCTGCAGGTTACCAACGCGCCCTCTTCAGCCGTCATTCTTATCAGGGAAGCCGGCCGGCACCTCTTTGCTAAAGTCTAAATGATTCACACTGCAGCGCCGCGTCTGCGAGGCGAAGCGCCGGGTCGGGCTTGAGCAGAGTAATGGCAGGGCGAAGAGATGCGAAAGCGGGCGATATGTTATCGGGCTGTGGTCCGCTACCATCTAGCCGACCGGCGTTCGGGGCAAGCCTGAGACTTCTCTGCCGCGATGACCAAGGCGGCCTGTCCGTTAATCAATAGGGGACGCGTCATCGTTCGTGGGGCTGCAGGGCGGAGAGGCACGTCTGGCGCCGGAATGGGACTATTTGTGCTCAGTCAAGCCGTCCTTCCGAAGCCAACCTGACGATCTGCCTGCGGGCTGCTGCATCAATGGGACGCCGGGCAAGAAGCGAAACGCTCGCAATCCTCAGCTTCGCTGCCGATGCGCCTACTCGATTGACCTCGTGAAGAATGCGAGCCAGATACGGTACACGTTTCGGCCGTGTCAGACCCGCACGGAAGAACGCTTGGGCGCAAGGATTTGAGCGATATTGGAAAAGT